>CALUXL010000065.1 GCA_944324735.1 uncultured Elusimicrobiales bacterium | reverse complement strand
TAATTATGTACTGGCCGCCGTGATATTTGCGGGGATCACCTACGTAAAAGGCGTACCGGAAACGGACCCCGCCCTCCTGCCCGCTAAAGTGGGCGCCGTGAGCGAAAACTACCCCGCCGCCAAAGCCGGCCTGAAAGAGGGCGACCTGATTTTAACCGTGGACGGGAAGGAAATTTCCTCCTGGAAAGACTTAACCCCCGCCGTGCAGGCCCGCCAGAACGATTTAACTTTAAGCGTAAAACGCGGGGAAGAAACCCTCCACTTTACCTTAAAAGATGCGGATTTCTTGGCCGACCAGCCCCATATTATCGGTGTTATGGTAAGCCCGGTAATGAAACCGGCCGGTTTTTTTGAATCCGCCTGGCTGGGTGTATACCAGTGCTGGTATTGGACCAAATTTTCTTTAGTTTCCCTGTGGGAAAGTTTCACTCATAAAAAAGCGCCGGATTTGGCAGGCCCCATCGGCATTGTAAACATCATTCATAAAACGGCGCACGGGGAACTGGTAAACTTTATATTTTTAATTGGGATGTTGTCCCTGGCGGTGGGTATGTTTAACTTATTTCCCATCCCGATATTGGACGGCGGTTACGCCCTGGTATTTTTGCTGGAAGGCTTAACCGGCAAACTGCCCAGTGAGCGGGTGGTAAACGCGGCGATGAACTGCGGCTTCTATGCATTAATACTGCTGGTGCTGTATGCGTCTTATTCAGACGTAAAGCGCATTTTCTTTGCGCCCAAAGCGCCGGCCGCGGCCGAGGCTGCCGCCACCCCCGGGGAAACCGACACCCCCCAAAAAACCGAACACCCCCAAGAGGCAAACTAAATGTATAAAACCAGATTGGTAAAAGTAGGCCCTTATACACTGGGAACCGGCCACCCCGTGCGCGTGCAAAGCATGTGCAATACCGATACGCGCGACGCGCAAACCACCGCCCGCCAAATTAACCTGCTGGAAAACGCCGGCTGTGAAATCAACCGCGTGGCCGTGCCGGATATGCAGGCGGCGAAAGCCATAGGAGAGATAAAAAAACGCATACACTCCCCCCTGGTGGCAGATATTCATTTTGATTACAAACTGGCCTTGGAAGCCGTAAAACAAGGCGTAGACAAAGTGCGCATCAACCCCGGCAATATTGGCAGTATCGAAAACACCAAAGAGGTGGTACGCGCCTGTAAGGACCACGGAGTAGCCATACGCATTGGGGTAAATGCGGGTTCTGTAAAGTATTTAAAAAGCGTATCCGGCCAGGTGGAACTGACGGACGATAAATGGGCCGAAGTAATGGTTCAGGAAGCGTTAGAACAGGCCAACGTGCTGGAACAGCTTAATTTCCACGATGTGGTGGTATCTTTAAAGTCCGATAATTTCTACCGCACCTTAAAAGCCAACGAGCTCTTTGCCTCTCAGAGCGATATTCCCCTTCACATCGGCCTTACCGAAGCCGGCAGCTTTTTAAGCGGCACGGTAAAAAGCGCCATTGCGTTGGGGACGCTGTTGCAAAAGGGCATTGGGGCCACCATCCGCGTATCCTTGACGGAAGATCCCCGCATGCAGGTACGCGCCGCGTATGAAATTTTAAAAGCGTTGGGATTGCGGGAATACGGGCCCAATTTAATTTCCTGCCCCACCTGCGGGCGCACCCAGGTAAACGTAAAAGACACCGTACACGCGCTGGAAGAACGCATTTATAACGATAAAGCCCTGCTGCAAAAAGCCACCGGCCTTAAAATTGCCGTTATGGGCTGCGTGGTAAACGGCCCGGGCGAAGCGCGCGATGCCGACTTTGGCATTGCCGGCGGCGTGGGTGAAGGTTTGTATTTTGAAAAAGGCCAAACCATGTTTAAACTCCCCCAGGAAAAATGGGTAGATTTTTTAATAGATAAAATTAATACTTGGAAAAAATAAAAAGGAAAACAAAAAATGAAACTCTCAAATTATTATATCCCCACTTTAAAAGAAGCGCCGAAAGACGCCGACAACCTCTCGGCCAAGCTGATGATACGCGCCGGCTTAATACGCAAACTGGCCAGCGGGCTGTATGAATGGCTGCCTTTGGGTATGAAAGTGCTTAAAAAAGTGGAGCAAATCATACGCGAAGAAATGGACCGCGCCGGCGCGTGCGAGCTGTGGCTGCCCGTCATCCAACCCAAAGAACTGTGGGAAGAAACCGGCCGCTGGGCCCACTTTGGGGACCAACTGTTAAAAATTAAAGACCGCAAAGGCGGCGAATTCTGCGTAGCCCCCACGGCCGAAGAAGTTATCACCGATTTAGTAAGAAAAGACATTTCTTCTTACAAACAGCTGCCCAAATGCTTATATCAGTTTGGTACTAAATTTCGCGATGAAATCCGCCCCCGCTTTGGCGTTATGCGCGCCAGAGAGTTTTATATGAAAGACGCCTACTCTTTCTGCGCCACGGATGCGGACGCCTCTGACTGGTACCAACGCATGTACGACGCTTACCAGCGCGTATTTACCCGCTGCGGGTTTAAATTCAAAGCCGTAGAGGCCGACACCGGCGCCATTGGCGGTAACTTCTCGCACGAATTTATGGTACTTGCCGATAACGGCGAAGACGCCATTGCGGACTGCTCCTGCGGTTACGCCGCCAATACGGAAAAAGCCGAAGTAAAATGCCCCGAATTTGCCCCCATTAACGAGGCCGAACTCTTGCCGATGGAAAAAGTTTCCACCCCCAAGGCCTACACCATTGAAGACGTAGCCAACATGCTGCATGTTCCCACCAGCAAGCTGATTAAACTGTTACTGTTTATGGCAGACGGCAAACCCGTGGTGGCCCTGGTGCGCGGGGATCACGAACTGAACGAGCCCAAATTCCGCACCTTGCTTAAATGCACGGAACTGGTAAAAGCGGACGAAGAAACCTACACCCAGGTTACGGGTTCTTTTGTGGGCTTTGCGGGTGCGCAGGGCTTAAAAGAAAAACATCCGGAAATTATGATCTATGCCGATAATTACGTAAAAGGCGTGGTAAACGGCATTTCCGGCGGAAACGAAAAAGACGTACACACCAAAAACGTAACCCCCTTGCGCGACATCAAGGTGGACGTATACACCGATTTAAAAATTGCCTCCGCCGGCGATTTGTGCCCCCGCTGCGGCAAACCCTTCCAATTTACGCGCGGTATTGAAGTGGGCCACGTGTTTAAACTGGGCACCAAATATTCCGACGCGATGGGCGCTACCTATCTGGATGAAAACCAAAAAGCCCAACCCATGATTATGGGCTGCTACGGCATTGGTGTAAGCCGTGTGGTGGCCGCCGCCATTGAACAATCCCACGACGATAACGGCATCATCTGGCCCGAGCCGATTGCCCCGTTTGACGTGTGCCTGGTAGCCATTGATTATGACTCCAACCCGGACGTTAAAAAACACGCGGACGAAATTTCCGCCGCGCTGGAATCCAAAGGCCTTAGCGTGCTGATGGACGACCGCGACGAACGCGCCGGCATTAAATTTAAAGATGCGGACTTAATCGGCATTCCCCACCGCCTGGTGGTAAGCAGCCGCACCGTAAAAGACGGCCAGTGCGAATACAAAAAACGCACGGGCAAAGAAGCCGTGCGCTGGAACCTGGCCGAAGCTACCGAAAAACTGGCGCAAATCATTAAAAAATAAGTTACTTACCCATAAAAAACCCCCGGACTAAACCGGGGGTTTTTTATTAATCTACATACCACCATTGATAAGAGGCACCCGCTGTGGGAGATGTTATTTTGTTATCGTGTCCGGCAATGGATTTACAAAGCTCACCGGCTTCTTTTTGGGAAACATCCGCAAAACAGTAAAAATGTTTTCCGCTTACGCCCATATTTTGTATTGAGGGATACCATATAAACCCGTAATTGCTGGGCTGCCGCAAATACCAAGACTGTAAGCGGGGGCCATTGTGTATACAATACTTAAAATGAGTCCCTTTAATACAACCGCTTCCATCCGGTGTCATATTAGACGGAACCACAGAAAGCTGATCAAAACTGGTGGGCACTTGCCCATTTGCTAACACATATTCTTCCACACCGGTAGACAGGCTTCGCATCATAGCCAAAGCTTCTGCCGAGCGGCTTTTATTTACTGCTTTTTGGTATTGAGGCAATGCCACCGCAGCCAATATGCCAATAATTAATACAACTACCAAAAGTTCAATAAGAGTAAAACCACTTAAACGCTCCGTAGAAAGGTTTTTCATTTTTCCCCCTTTTTTATATTAAATTTGATTTCTAATCAAATTTATCAAAAAAAAAAACAAAGCAACCCCCTCTAAATTTACTTCACTAAAATTTTTACACACAAAATTCCAAAGATACCCCAAAAAATAAAAAATCCCCGGAGTAATTGTTTCCCCGGGGAGTTTTTAATGAAACGCAATTTTAAAAACGAATATCTACAATACTACAGAAAGGCTTTGATCTCAGTCTTAATCAAAGCGTTTGCCTAAACGTAAAAACAGGTGATGGAACTGAAAGTAACGGGAGGAACCGCCCATCGGGTCCAAATCACCGGTTTGGATAAAGGGCTGTACGTAGCGATACTCCACCCCCGCAAACACCGTAGGCGTAATATCCACTTCCGCCCCGGCACCCGCATAGGCGGCAAAAGCCCATTTATCGCGGATGTATTCCATATCGTCTTTGCGCTGGGTAAGGCGCAGGGTGCCCGCCCCCAGCCCCACCGGCAGATACAGGCGGAAACGGCGGGCTAAATTCCATTTAAATTTAAAAGCGGCAAAAACTTCCTGCGCTTCCAGCGTGTAGTGGATATTTTTTACCGCGCCCGGGGTACGAAACCCCGCATATGTATAATCAAACCCGCTGGAAATATAAGGGTTCATGGTAATAAGCAAAGTTCCCCCCACGGCGGTTCCGTCCTTCGTGTAATTACCGCCTGCGGGCGGACGGGTGGGGCTAGAGGTAAGCCCCATACCTAAAGAAAACTCCCCCCCGTGGTAAGCACCCCAATCGGCCAGATCGTCAAATTGCCTTTGGCCGTTTACCGTGGTATATTGTTGGGCGGATAAAAACGCCGGCAACAGTAAAAAGATGGAAAGAAATAAATGGTTAAGCGGTTTCACGGGTGTCCTCCGTCTGTAATAATTTTTGGCGCAAGTTGCCATGATATTCCGGCTGTTTCCAATACCCGGCAAAGCGGTAGCCTTTGGTGCGGTAATAGGCATTTAATTTGCGGGAACCGGTTAGGCAGTCTAACCGCAAGTAGCGTTTGCCGCGGCGGGCGGCTTCCTGCTCGGCCAGTGCCAAAAGCTGCGCACCGGCCCCCGGGCAATGGGGCCAAGAAGCTAAATTGTGTACGTACCAGGCAGGGGTGTTGTCCTGCCCCCAGCGCTCGTCCTGCTCCAATAGTACGGCACAGGCCGTTGTGCGTCCGTTTTGCTCAAGCAGCCACAGAGTCCCCTTTTCCTGGGCTTTTTTAAAATAGGCCTGGCTAAATACGGATAAATAATGCCCCCGGGGCCATTGGCTAATGCCTTTTTGTTCCAGCCACGTTACCCGCGCTTCTATTATATTAAAAGCGGTTTTTTCTTCCCCTTTTTGGGCGGGGCGCAAAACAGCGGGCGCGGGGCTTAGTAAAAATGTCATGGTTTTATTATAGCTTTTTTGGGGTAAACAAGGGCTCTTTTATCCCCCTTGACAAAGGCCATTTTTACAGGTAGAATATGACTGACAGTCAGTCATATTCACCTTTTTTACAGCAAAGAGGTTCAATGGATACCAAAACAAAATTGGTTCACGCCGCTATGGCGGTGTTTAAAAAGCAAGGTTTAGAAAAAACAAAAGTTTCAGACATTGTAAAAGAAGCCGGGGTGGCCCAGGGCACGTTTTATTTGTATTTTCCTTCCAAACTGGCCGTTATGCCGGCCATTGCGCAGGACATGGTGGCCAAAATAGAAAAAGAAATAAAACGCACCGTAAACCCGCAGGCCCCCCTCCGGCAGCAGCTAAACCAAATAGTAGAGGCCGTTTTTAATGCCGTTGGCAAATACCGGGATATATTGGCCTTCTTATATACCGGTTTAACCCAAAGCCAGCATATTACCAGGTGGGAAGCGTTATACACCCCCATTTACGAGTGGATAAAAAACTTTTTAAATCAAAACATCCGCCAGCTGGCCGTGGATAACCAGCCGGAAATGACGGTCCGCATATTAATCGGCTGTATAGACAAGGCGGCCGACAACGTTTACCTGTTTAACCAACTCGACGACGAAGAGATTGCT
>CALUXL010000064.1 GCA_944324735.1 uncultured Elusimicrobiales bacterium | reverse complement strand
ACTATTGTTTCTGAATGGAAAAAGAGTTTCCCCCAGCTGCGTATTTTGCGCTTGGATTCTGACACCCTACTACCCATATCCGGCCTGGTGCTCGAAGCGGCGCACTCCTTTTACTGCGGCCAGGCCGATATTTTAATAGGCACCCGCCTGGCGGCCAGCGTGGCAACCGGCGGCAAAATAACCCTCTTTGGCGTGCTGGACGGCGATTTGGAGCTGGACAGCCCGGACTTTCGCGCCAGCGAAAAATTAGGCCAGCTTCTCTTTCACCTTCGTTACGGGGCGGCGTGTGTGCCGGGCGGGCGCTTAATTGTGCAAGCCTCCAGCCAAGACATTTACCCCTTTGAATATTTAATAAATAATAATTGGGAAGAGGCCTACCGCCAGGAACTGGCCCTGCGCGAAGCCTTCCAATACCCGCCCTATGTGCACCTGGTGCGCCTTACTGTAAAAGACAAGGAATATAAAGAGCTGGACAAACAAACCGCCCGCTTAAAAGCCCTGTTTGAAGGCTGCGCGCAAGAAATATCCGGCCCAGTAGGCAGCGGCAAAAAAACGGACAAACTAAAAAAACAATATTTGCTGTTTAAACTGACGGACGCGCAATACTTCCCCGCCGTGGCCGCGCTGGACCGCCTGTGCACGCAGGATAAAAAGCACTCTTTCCAGCTTGTGGCCGATCCGTACGACTTTTACTAAACCGCATATTTTTTGTACCATAAACTAAATACATTACAAAGGGGGTCCTATGTTTAGCTTTCAGGGACGTTTAAACCGAAAAGAATTTATTGTGCGCATGCTGATTGCCCTGGTTATTTACGGCTTGGGCTCTATGTTTGTGGCGCTGGCCCATTTAAGAAGCGGCTGGGAGCTGCTGCTGGTGCCGTTTATGTTTATTGGCAGCGGGCTGCTGTTGTTATTTTTGCTGTATTCCTGCAGTGCCATTATACGCCGCCTGCACGATATTGATTTTTGCGCCTGGTGGACCATACTGGTTTACCTCTTTCCCATCTGCATATTAATACTGTGCTTTTGGCCCGGCCAACCGCTTGCCAACCGTTACGGTTTGCCCCGGTAAACAAAAGGCAAAATTCTTTCTTTTACCGTCTGCAAAAGCAGGCGGTTTTAGTTTGTATATGCTAAAATATTAATAAGTACCCATTTTGGAGATTATTATCATGACCATTGACGAACAAATTAACTTTTTAACGCGCGGCTGCGTGGACGTAGTGTCCAAAGCCGATTTGGCCAAAAAACTGGAAAGCGGCAAAACCTTAACCGTAAAATTAGGGTGCGACCCGACCAGCGCGGACCTGCACCTGGGGCACAGTGTGGTGCTGTCTTTACTGCGCCGCTTTCAAGACTTGGGGCATAAGGCGGTTCTCGTCATTGGGGATTTTACCGCCGCCGTGGGCGACCCTTCCGGCCGCGATTCCACCCGCCCCGTCCTGCCGCGCGAGAAAATTTTAGAAAACGCCAAAACCTATACGGACCAAGCCTTTAAAGTGCTGGATCCTTCCAAAACCGAAGTGCGTTTTAACAGCGAATGGCTGGACCCGTTTGTATCCGGCAAAAGCCTCATGCAAACCCTGCAAAAAGTAACCGTGGCCCAGGTGTTGGAACGCGAAGACTTTAAAAAACGCATGGCCGAGGGCAACCCCATTAGCTTATTAGAAGTACTTTACAGCTTGTTCCAGGGGCAGGATTCCGTAGCGTTAAATGCGGATGTGGAGTTGGGCGGTACGGACCAGATTTTTAACTTATTAGTCGGCCGCCAGCTGCAAAAAAACAACGGGCAGGAACCGCAGGTGGCCATTACGGTGCCGCTGCTGGTGGGGATTGACGGCGTGAAGAAAATGTCCAAATCCTACGGCAACTATGTGGGGCTGAACGACGCGCCGAATGATATGTTCGGGAAAATTATGTCCGTGTCGGATGAATTGATGATTTCTTATTACGAGTTGTTAACCTCGGCCGATATGGCGCAGGTAAAAGCCATGCACCCCATGGAAGCCAAAAAACAGCTGGCCGGATTACTTACGGCCCGTTTCCACGGGCAGGAAGCCGCCCAGGCGGCCCGGGCCAATTTTGAGCAGGTATTCTCCAAAAAACAAAACCCGGACGAAATGCCCGAATTTAAACCGCAGGAAGGGGCCTTGCTTTCCGCCGTTATTTTTGCGGCGGGTGCGGCCCAAAGCAAAAACAAAGCCCGCGCACTGATTGACCAGGGCGCCGTGCGCTTAAACGGCGTAAAGGTGGAGCAGGACGGCCCGCTTGCGTTTGAAAACGGCACCGTGCTGCAAATTGGCCGGCGCACTTTTTTGAAATTGGTGAAATAAGTAAATGAAACGGCTTCTTATATTTTTCCTGATTTGTTTTTTCTTTTTAGGCAGCGTGTTGTGGCTGGTAAAGATGTTCTCCTGGGATAAAGGAGAGCTGATTACCTTTACCATACGCCCGGGGCAAAGCGGTGCGTCCGTTGCGCAGGAATTAAAAGAAGCCGGAGTAATTAAAAACCCGCTGGCATTTAAAATTTTGTTAAAGCTTACTTCGTCCGCCAAGGATTTAAAGGCCGGCAAGTTTGACCTGCGCAAAAATACCCCCAGCTTTGAGGTTATCAATTGTATTAAAAGCGGACGCTGCACCCACTACGAACGCTTAACCGTGCTGGAAGGCTGGAGAAGCGAGGAAATTGCGGAGGCCTTATCCGAAAAAGGCATTACGGACGGGAAGGAGTTTTTATCCATCGTGCGGGAACGCAAGCTGGAGGGCAAACTTTACCCCTCCACGTATTTGTTTTCCGAAAATACCCCCGCGCAAAAAGTAGTGGCGGAAATGCTTACCCAGTATGAACAGCGCATCTTGCCGCTTTTGTTAAAATATCCGTCTAAACTTTCGGAAAACGAAATTTTAACCTTGGCCTCTATTGTGGAGCGCGAAGCCATCCACCACGATGAACGCCCCAAAATTGCCGCCGTTTATTTAAACCGTTTAAAAATTGGCAAACGTTTGGAGGCGGACCCCACCGTCCAGTACGCTTTGGGCTATAACGCCAAAGAAAACCGCTACTGGAAAAAGGGCCTTACTTATAAGGACTTAAAAACCCAGTCCCCCTACAACACATACCGCAACGCGGGGCTGCCGCCGGGGCCCATTTGTAACCCCAGTTATGAGTCCATTTTAGGGGTGCTCAACCCGGAACCTAATTTTGATAATCTGTACTTCGTGGCGGATAATACCGGCCGCCATGTGTTCAGCCCCACGTTTGACCAGCACAAACGCAATATCCGCCGCATACGCGGGCTGGAATAAAATTTAGTAGTTCCAATAGGCAACAAAACCCGGGCCCGTGTAAAAAGGCCCGGGTATTTTTATAGGTCCAAAGCCCCAGGCCGGGGCAGGCCCAACGGCCCATGCTAAGACGGTAAAAATCAATTAAAATAAAGATATCACATCTTGCTTATAGCTTGGGGGAACAATGTTTTCTAACACAAAAAACACACTGGTTGTAATTTCTTTATTGTGCGTGTCTGCCGCAACGGCTTTTGGGCAGGGCATTGTAAAACAAGGCTCTAAAAACTTAACTAAACAAGTACTAAAAAATAATACCAAAGCGGCGGTGGGGCAAAAACAAATGGCTAAACAGGTGCAGAAGGCTTTGCTAAAAAAAACGGGTGCTGCATCTAAATTAAACAAAAGCCAGTTGGCTTTTATCCCCCTTCAGGTAAACGGGCAGCTGTATTATGTGGCGGAAAACGGGGTAAAATTAAAAACCAAAACGGATGTTTCCGCCTTTACCTTTGCGGCGGAAAACGGATATTATGACGTGCTGATTAAGACGGTTCCGTACACGGCTTCTACCCCGTAAAAGGCGTATTTTTAAACAATTTGTGGGACGCTAAGGACTATGTATCCGCCATAGAAGCCGGTTTTAAAGTAAAGGTTGTAAATGGGAAAATTGCAGGTGTGTCCCCCGTTAAAGGGGTTTGGCTGAATAATTTTTCTTTGGCGGAAACCTATCAAACCGCCCAGCGCGCAGGCTTAAACCCCCTGGCCGAAAACGGCAAAATTACGGGCTACGAAGTGCAAAAAGGCGTAAAGCTTTCTTCCATCGTATACGCGCAGGATTTTGCCCAAGCCAAAAAACTGGGCTTTGCCATACGGGTGCAACAAGGCAAAACGACCGGCTTTTCCCCGGTGAGAGATATGTGGTTTTATCACTTGGCGGACGCGAAAGTTTACGCCCAGGCCCGGGCATTATCCGCTTTGCAAAAAGCGGAAGGCGGGGTGTTAACCGTTTTAACGCCCACACCGGTGCATTTCCGTTTTGACCCGAAGTACGACGCTTACTTTTTGTTTGACCCGGATCTTGCCCGTCAACAAGAACCCCATTTGTTTAATTGGCCAGGCCTATAATAAAAAACCCCGGGTAAAACCCGGGGCTTTTTATTTATAAACGGGGCTTGTATTTAAGCGGCCGGAAGGAGTTTAATACCGCCGCTACCGATACCCCCACATCCGCAAATACGGCTTCCCACAAATTGGCATGCCCGCCTATGCCAAGCAGCAAAATAAAGGTTTTTATGCCTAAAGCTACCCAAATGTTTTGCCGCACAATATGCAGGGTAAAACGGGCGGCGGATACGGCTTGGGGTATTTTGATGGGCTCATCGCTCATCAGCACCACGTCGGCCGCTTCCACGGCGGCGTCGCTTCCCAGGGCGCCCATGGCAATACCCACATCCGCACGGGCCAAAACAGGGGCATCGTTAATGCCGTCCCCCACAAAGGCCAGCGTGTATTGGGCGGGAAGAGCGGCTTTTAATTCTTCCACCTTGGCCACTTTGCCGGCGGGGAGCAAATCGCTGTAAAAAGAGTCCACCCCGGTTTGACGGGCGGTTTGGGCGGCGTTGGCGGCATTGTCACCCGTTAACAGCACCACCTGCTGCACGCCCTGCTTTTTTAAGGCCAAAATGGAGGCTTGCGCGTCTTTTTTTAATTTATCCTCTATGGTTACCAGGCCGGCAAACTGGCCGTTTGCTGCGCAATATACGGCATTAGGCAGTGGGGCTGGCATTTGAATGCCCTGGCTTTGTAAATAAGCGTATTTGCCCACCAGCACGGGTTTGCCGTCTATGAGCGCGTAAACGCCTTGCCCGGCGGTTTCTTTTAAGTCCTGCACGCGGGTAACGTCTAACCCCTTGCCATAAGCCTGGCGTAACACCGCGGCAATGGGGTGGGAGGAGGCGTGCTCCGCCAATGCACAGGTTTCTAATAGAGCTTCCTGGCTTAAGCCGCTAGGCTGGATGGAAGAAATTTCAAACACGCCTTGGGTAAGGGTGCCGGTTTTATCGGTAGCCAGTATCCCCAGGCGAGATAATGCCTCCACATAGTTTCCCCCTTTCACCAAAATACCGTTTTTAGCCATCCCCCCAATACCGCCAAAGAAACCAAGCGGTACCGAAAGCACCAACGCGCACGGGCAGGATATCACCAAAAACACCAGGGCCCGGTATACCCATACTTTAAATTCTGCCCCGGGTATAATAAGCGGCGGCAGCACTGCCACCAGCACGGCCGCACCCACCACCAGGGGTGTATACCAGCGCGCAAAGCGGGAGATAAAATTTTCCGTCTGCGCTTTTTTAGAAGCGGCATGTTCCACCAGCTCCACTATTTTGGCGCTGGCGCTTTCTTTATAGGGGCGGAGCACTTTTATAATCAGTTTTCCGTCTTTACATACAAACCCGCCCAGGGCATCCCCCCCGGCTGCCAGGCGGCGCGGGACGGATTCCCCCGTTAAGGCAGAGGTGTCCACAAAGGCTTCCCCTTGCGTAACGGTGCCGTCCAGCGGGATTTTTTCCCCGGGGTAAACGGCAATTAACGTGCCGGGGGTTACTTCTTCCGGCGCGGTTTTGCGCCAGGCGTCCCCCTCCTGCACGCGGGCAAACGGCGGGCGCATGGCCAGTAAGGATTTAATACTGCGGCGGGAACTGCCGGCCGCATATTCCTGGAAGGCTTCCCCCACTTGGTAAAAAATCATTACGGCGGCCGCCTCGGGGTATTGTTTTAATACAAAAGCGCCAATGGTGGCTACGCTCATTAAAAAGTTTTCATCCAAAAAGTTTCCTTTGCCCAGTTTTTTTAAAGAAGTTATCAGCACGTCTTTCCCGGCCAGCAGCCAGGCCGCCAAACAGAAGCCAAACTGCACCCAGGGTTTAGCCGCAAAAAAGAAAGAAAACACAAACAAGACCGTAGCC
>CALUXL010000063.1 GCA_944324735.1 uncultured Elusimicrobiales bacterium | reverse complement strand
CGGGGCTTTTTATTTTTCTTATACCATACCCAATAAAAAACCGGCCCCGCTAATGGGCGGGGCCGGTAAAAATATTCGTTTCAGCTTTAGCAGGCTTTGTCTTTTAAACCCGTCATTACCAAAAAGTCCGTACATTCATCACCGGAGCAGTTCCAGCACACTTTGTACGGGTCGTAATTGGCTTTAATAGTTACGGTCAACCCGGGGAAGAATTTAGAGTTGGTAGCCGCGGCCGAGCAGTTTTTACCGTCTTGGGTAGGCAAAGAATAGTGCCAGCGCCCGTCCCCGTTATCCGCGGCCAAGTTTTCCGCCGGGATGCGGATATCCAGCTTATCCATATTATCCGCGCATTTTTTAAAGGTGGTTAAATAAAGCTGTTGGGAATCGGAAATGGATTTAAGTAGCATCATCACTTCCGCCGTGCGGGATTTTTTTACCGAACGTTCATACTGCGGCAAAGCCACCGCCGCCAAAATGCCGATAATCAGCACCACTACCATTAACTCAATCAACGTAAAACCTTTTTTCATAATCTCTCCTTTTGCAAGAGGAACCCCCTTGCCTTTTTACAGTATATCAAAAATACCGTTTAAAACGGTTTGCGGGAGCGAAACACCGCCGTTACCCGCTCAAAAATTCCGTTACAATAAGCCAGTGCCATCCCGTAATTGGTAATGGGCACGCCGGCTTTTTGCAGTACTTCCAGGCGGCGCAAAATTTGGTTGCGCGTTACCATACACCCCCCGCACTGCACTGCCAGTTTGTATTTGGCTACGTCTTGGGGGATAGGGTCCAAATTTACAAGCACGTCAAACTCCAACCGTTTACCTGTATACTTACGCATAAGGGCCGGAATTTTAGTGCGGCCGATATCGTCGCACTTATTCACACTGTGGGAGCAGGACTCCATAATTAATATTTTATCGCCGTCCTGTAAATTGTCAATAGAAGGGGTGCCTTTTAAAAATGCCTCAAAATCCCCCTTCATACGGGAAAATAAAATACTGAAGCTGGTTAAAGGTATTTCTTTGGGCACGACGGAGCTTACATACGCAAACGCCTGGGAATCCGTAACCACCAAATGCGGTGTATGGGTTTGCAGCCAGGGGCGCAGTTCGCTGTCTTTTAAGCAAACGGCCACGGCACCGATATCCAGCAAGTTGCGTATGGTTTGCACCTGGGGTAAAATCAGGCGGCCTTCCGGGGCGGAGGAATCCACCGGTATCACCAGCACCACCTGTTGGCCGGGGGATACAATATCGTCTAAAAGCACATCGGAAGAATAAGAACTTTTTGGCAAATGGTTTTTGATGGCGTCCAGCAGGCGGGGCAGGTTGGGCTCCTTGCAGGAAAAGTCCACAATATCGGCCCCTTTTATTTCCACATTCAGCGGTTGCAAATCACTCTTATTATGCACAAAGAAGAACGGTATTTTTTGTGCCACGCAGGTTTCCATCAAGTTTTGGTCATAGGTATCAAAAGTTTCGGCAAAGACCAAAATGGCCAAATCCACCTGTGCTAGGGCCTCATTGGTGCGCTGCACGCGCTGGGCACCCAGGGCGGATTTATCATCCAAACCGGCCGTATCCACGATGGTTACGGGGCCGATGCCCAAAATTTCAATAATTTTTTTTACGGGGTCCGTTGTAGTGCCGGGGTGCTGTGCCACCACGGACACCTGCTGCCCCGTCAATGCATTAATCAGGGAACTTTTCCCCACGTTCATTTTTCCAAAAATGCCTATATGCGGCCTGTTTACTTTTACCATATAAAAAATTATATATAAAAAATATTTTTATAAACAGTTTTAGGTCCTTTTCCACCTAAAAACTAGGTCCAATGGCCCTTTTTATTTGCGCAGACCTGTTCTAAAATAAATTATAATAAGCAAGTATATTTTTATGAATAAGAGAGGGTTCCATGCGCTGTACACGTGTTTCTATTTGTGTTCTTACGCTCTGCCTGTTGGCAGCATCCCCGGCGTTTGCCCAAAAAGCCGGCCTAAAAAAAGCGGTTCAAAAAGTGGGGCAATCGGCCGCCAAGTCTTCTTCTAAAACCAGTGCCCAAGCCGCCGCCCAAAGAGCCTGGAAATCCGCCGCCCTAAAAGAAGCCAAACAAACGGACCGTTTGTTTAATAAAATCATTTTAAAAAATAACCAAGCCCAACTGCAGCAGTTGGTGGATGTGGCGTCCTTCCGCATGTATAATGAGGAGCAAGGCCTGCTGGCCGGTATAACGGACATGTGGTCCACCCTGCTTTCCGGCATGCATATTGCTTATTTTGGTCCCCGCACCATAGAGCCGGTTTCCTCCCTGCAAATGCGCAAGCAACTACTGCAAAGCGAGGCCCGCTTAAACCACGCCTTAAAAAAATGGAACGAGCTAAAACCCATTATTTTAAAAACCGCCAACCCGGCCGAATACCAGCTTTTAGCCCGCCAACATACCGCCACGCGTTTTCTTTTTGAAAACTCGGACGAGTTGGACCTGTTAGGCAAAGAAGTAGCCCTCTACGCGGCCGGCAAAAAAGACGCCCTGCACATTATGGCCGCCGGCCAGCCGGATATAGAACTGCTTTACCGCCAGCTGCTGGCCTTTGCCCACGGGAAAGGGGCTTTTCCGTTCCGCACGTCTGAAGTGTATGACATTTTGCAGCTGCGGGAATACCCGTCCGAAGCGTTGGCTTCCTTGGAAGAAAACTTAAACTCCCTGGAGTGTGACATTCTGCGCGGCTGGGGCTGGAAAGACAAAGACATCCGCCGTGTTATTTCTTTGTACCGCTCCAAAGATTGGGCCAAAGCCTATGGGGAGGAAATATTTACCGGCCTAAAACTTCAGCACGATTTTATAGCCGGCTGGCGCAAATACTGGGATAACCTCCGCCCCAAAGACTTAACCGCCACCCGGCAATTAATGCAGGATATCCGTTCCACCCGCTAATTTCACCCGGCCCCGCCAAGCGCGGGGCCGGATACCTAAACCTCAACATGCGGTTTCATTCCTGCCTTGTGCTACTTACGTTAGGAATCCATATGAGGTTGGGAAATTATAAAAAACACTAAGATACACCTTTAAAAACAGATATTAAAACCAACACTCAGGAGATTATTGATGAAATTTACCCATAAAACATGTGTATTATTGTTGTGTGGTTTGTTCACCACGCCAGCTTTTGCGCAAAAAGGGAATCTACCAAAAGCCATAATAAATAAAGCCACTCAAAAAGCTGCCACGACAAATGTTCCCAGCGCAGCGGGAGCCGTGGGTGTGCATAACGGGAAAATGAAAGTTAAAAAGGTTCGCAGCTTTCTGCAACAACTATTACAAACGCGTGCTAAAAATGCCGCGACCGACTATTACAAAGACGTTATGCTTTTCCGCCTATATGATAAAGAATACGGCATTATTCCCGCCATTAATGACTTTATGCATGAACTAATAAAAAGTACGGGAATCGTACAACATGGCCCCATTTCTTCTTTCCAGTCAAATTTATCGCCTAAGGAGACAGAAACAACGCTTTCCCCCGCAACCGTACGCAACAATTTGTTACAAGCAGAGAGGCGTTTTCAAAAGGCTGATAATAGCTTGCAGAAGTGGAAACCTTTAAATTTCAAAATAACGCCCTTTACACAGAAGTATGGCGTGTGGGATCGCAGTTGGTGGATAGAGCCTTACTTTTCTGGTGAACAAGACATTGTTCAACTTTTATCATTTAGACACAGAGGCATAAGAGATTTATACCTCCGGATACTGGCTTGGGCCCACGGTGAAGGCAAATTTCCCTTTTCTTTTAAAACCGTGTCTCAAATATTGGAATTAAACGCCTTTTCAGACGCAGAATATGATGCCTTATACAATGCATTAAACTCTTCAGGCTGTAATATATTACGCAATTGGGGCTGGACAAATGCCGACATCCGCCAATTTATTAAAATACATAAAGATGTCGGCCAAGTTGTAGGAAATGGTCCGTTTTCCTTAGAAGACAGAAACCATGTTTTGCGCGTTGCCTATTATACTATGGACTTACGCCCATTCTCTCTCCAGCAATTGGAATACGTATACAAAAAATTAGATTCCATTCAGTTGATGGGAATGATTCTGCGCGGATGGCCGGAGGATACCCTGCGCGCTATTATTAAGTTCTATCTGGACTTATCCACCTTAGGCTGCCTGGACGACCACAGTCTGACACAAATGACTATGCATTTAGAAGCTGACTCTAAAGACTGGCTTGACTTTTGGAATTTCAATATCGAACAAAGCCAACCGGCTGTTCTCCGGATACAGCAAAAACTACAAGGAAACCATTAACTTTCCGGCCCCGCCCTTTAGTGCGGGGCCTTTTTTATGCACCCCAATAAGGTATAATAGAAGTAAGACGTATATTCCCATTACACAAGGAATTGTTATGAACGATTTTAACACCTATCTAAAAGAACGTGCCAAACTGGTGGAAAAAAATTTAACCAAATATGTTGGGAAAATAAAAAATTCCCCCAAAATTTTAACGGACTCTATGGCCTACTCTCTGCAAGCGGGCGGCAAACGCGTGCGCCCCATTTTGCTGATGGCCACGGCAGAAGCTTTTGGAAAAAAACCGGCCGACGTTATGCCTGCCGCCTGCGCGGTGGAAATGCTGCATACCTATTCCTTAATTCACGACGATTTACCCTGCATGGATAACGACTCTCTTCGCCGCGGCAAACCCACCAACCACAAAGTGTTTGGGGACGACCTGGCCCTTTTAGCCGGGGACGCTCTTCTCACCTACGTGTTTGAAGTTTTTGCCCAAAACGGCAAAGTAAAATCCATCGGGGCGGAAAACACTTTAAACGCTCTTTTAAACTTTGCCAACTGTGCGGGAGCCTCCGGCATGGT
>CALUXL010000062.1 GCA_944324735.1 uncultured Elusimicrobiales bacterium | reverse complement strand
GAAGAAAGCCCCCTCCCCCGGGAGGGTAAACTTTCCCCCCTTACGCGGGCCGTGCGGTAATTTAAGACGCGCCCGCGTAAGGATTTTTGTTCTTTTCTTTTTGGAAATAAATAAGGTGGGTTAAACGGCTGGGGTGGAAGGGGTGGTGGCGTCCGTTTGGCGGGCGCGCGCCTGGCGCAGGGCTTGGGTTTGTTCCCGCGTTCTTAAAATGCCGGGCGGAACGCCCAACATTTCTAAACCTTGCTCCAGGGCGGAGTCAAAATCCACGCGGTCCAGCACTTCGGGCTTGGCCTGCGCCAGGCTGCCGGCATAGGCCATCGCCTGGGAAACCGCCGCCATACCTGCCGCTTTTTGCGCCTGGGCAATCATGCTCACGTAGCTTACGCCAATTTCCAGCCCCTGCACGCTTTGCGGCGGGTTCGGCAAAGCCCCGCGGCGAAGCAAAATGCCATAGGAGCGCTCCACCAACGGGTCCAACAGTTCATTTTTAAGCCGCTCCAATACGGGACCTAAAACCAACAGTTTTTCCTGGTGGCGTTCGGCCACTTCGGCCGCGGTCATGTTGGAATAATTTTGCGCGCTGAGCATAACAAACACATCGGCAAAGAATTGGGATTTAATGGTATTTTTTACTTTTTCGATGCTGTTTTCCAGCGCGGCTAAATCCACCTGCACCTGATAGGCGGGTTTTACGGCGGCGTCCGTCGTGCCGCTGTAGCGCGTTAAGCCGCCGGGCAGTAAATTTACTTCCCCCTGCACGCCCGAAGACACCATCATAGGCGGGTTGGTGTTTTTATCCAAAGCCACCAGTTTGGTTTTTTGCATTTTTTGCAACATTTTCACGTCCCCCAGGCATTTCCAGCCCGGGCCTTTGCCGTACACGTCGGAGGTGTTTTTTACTTCCCACCGGGCCGCTATGACCGGGAACTCCCAATATCCGCCCTCTTTTAAAATATGCCCCTGCGGCGTAAAATAAACGGAGCGGTACGGCATATGTAAGGCGTCTTTATAGCGGGCGTTGTGCCGGGGGTTGGTCACAATTAAGTGGCGTACTTTGTGCCAGGTGTTCTGGCGCCCTTCTTTAACCGCTTGGGAAACAGCCGCGGGAAGATGCGAAAGGCCAAATTTATCCGCCATTTGCCCGGCAGTTAAAAAGAATTCCCGCCCAAACGAGTTGATACGCCCGTCCCCGTCCGCCCCCAGCACGTATTCCCCCGCCGTAAACAGGCGGCAGCGAAGCACGTCCTGCAGGTCTTCTTCCAACAGCATGGCGGCCGTGCCAAATACGGCAATTTCCTGATAAAAACCGTGCAGAGCTGCGTAAATGTTGGAGGAGGCAAAGGCTTCTTCCAAGCGCTTTTTTACGGCGTGGGTCCACTCTTTAGCGCCGGGAAGCTGACGGGCCGCGGCGGGTGAAATTTCCAACTCAAACCAACTTCGGGACGGACTGGTAAGCCCGGAAATCATCCCCGCGCACAGTACTTCCACTGCTAAAAGCGGGTCCGAGTCTATCAGCTTGCGGTGGTCTATCTTTTGGCCGCGGTTGGGTTGTTCCCCGTCAAAAAAACCGCGGGTAGGGGCCAAATAGGCGCCCAGTTCCTTCCACACGCTTCGCCAGGAGGCGGCCTCGCGCGAAAGTTCATCATACATCCGGCAATAATTGGGTTGTTTGTTGTTCATACTTCACCTGTAATATAAAGAAAACGTAGCCGCTGAAGGAAGAAATTTACTACTATAGAGGAATAACGGAGGCTGATTATGACGGGACTGATTATAATTGCTGTATTTGCGGTAATGTTGGGATTCCCCGGGTTTTATATTATCACCCGCAAGATTTTCCCCCAAGGGAGCAAAAAAACGGCCGCGCTGGTATGCGCGTTGCTTACGGCGGCTATGGTGGGGCTGATGTTTTATTTGCTGGCCACCACGCCGCAAAGCCTGTAACAAAGATAAGAAATTTATAACCCCGCCGAAAGGCGGGTTTTTTGTGGGTAAAAAGTAGGAGGTACTGCCAGGAAATTATTACTAAAAATGATTATACAAAAAATAACCCTTTTTGTCAAGCATTTTTTTAAAAGAACCACACGCGCCCGTCACACCCAAGCAGCTGGGCATATTCCGGTTTTTTATGCCACATAAATAATTTTTGCGGGTGCGGGCAGTTTTTGGGAGAGCAGGGCACGCCCAGCAAATCCTCTTTTTGAGGGCGGAGGTATCCGTCCCACAAAAAGAAATCAATGGGGTTATCCCCATAGACGGAAAACGTAATAACGGGGGCCGCGTTTTGCTTAAGCATAGAAGGCAAATTGCCCGGTATACTGCGGTTTACATGCCCGGCCCCCGCATACACAAAAATATAAGCCTGCGGGCCCACCTGCCGGCGCAGCTGGTTTAAACGTTTCGCCCACATTTGGTTGCGGTGTTCCACCCCCCATAAAGAGCGGGCCAGGCGGTATTCATACTCCAACGGGGAAGGAAGGCGCATATCAAACTCGCCCTTTTCAAAAGCCAGGTCCGCCTGGTGTTGAAAATCCTTCCAATCTTCCAGCCCCACCAGGGTGACGTTATTGTCTATCAGCTCGTAAAACGGGCGCCGCATATCGCCGGCCAGGTCGTTCTCATACCGGGCCAGATCTTCCCGCGTGCGGATAAAAAGCCTTTCTTTACCAAAATCATCGTGGGTATTAATAAATTCCGTGGCTAAATAAACGGGGGTATCCGGGTGGCGGCGGGCAAAATTAGCCACAAAAGAGGTTATTTCCTCCGTAATGGGGGTATGGCCGTGCCTTTCGCCCAAGAATATCCAGCGGGAAGAAAAATCAAACACTTTATCATAAGCAATGGGCTGGTACCCAAACAGGCGGCTTTTAACAGCCTTTTGCACCTGCTCACGGTTGGGGGTAAAGCGCTTCCACTGGTTTACCCAGCGGGTACGTAGTTGGTTATGCAGGTATTTATCCCGCGCGGCACGGGTTATGCCGTAAAATTCACTTTCTATGCGGGTGTTTTGCAAGGTGGAGCCAAGCACCGTGCGGCCCACCGGCTCCTGCTCGTGCCCAAGAAGGACGTCAAAATAATTTATTTGATAAGCCCGCCCGGGCACTTGGGTAAACTCCGCCCGAACC
>CALUXL010000061.1 GCA_944324735.1 uncultured Elusimicrobiales bacterium | reverse complement strand
TAGCTACCACTACTTCGCCGTTTACGCCGGCGTCAAAATCAAATGGAATTTCCGGATAGTACAAATCCAAATCCAACCCTTCGCCCGCCATGCCAATGTCTTCGTTGGGGGTGATGACTACCTGGATAGGGCCGTGTTTAATGTTGGGGTTTTCGGCCAGGGTTTGCAAAGCAGTTACCACCGTGGCTACGCCGGCTTTGTCATCGGCAGAGAGCATGGTGTTCCCGTCGGAAACCACAATCGTCTGCCCAATCATTTTACCCAGGTAAGGTTCGTTTTGCGGATTGATGACGATGTTTTTTTCTTGGTTAATTACCACGTCACCGCCGTCGTAATTTTTAATTACGCGGGCTTTAATGCCGCTGCCGGGGATATCGGGCGTGGTATCATAGTGGGCGCTAAAACCCAACACCGGCACTTTCTTTTTAATATTGGAAGGAATATGAATATAAATATATTGGTTTTCGCTCAAGTACGTCTTCCAGCCGGCCGGTTTGGCAAAAAGCTGAATTTCCTGATACAAAAGAGCGGCCGTGCGGCGCAGGTTGTCGTTCATGGGGAATTCCATGGTATCATCCAACTGGCTTTGGCTGTCTACTTTAGTATAAGAAAGGAAGCGTTCTAACAAAGCGCTGCGGTAGGAATCTTCCACCGTGGCAAATTTACCGCCCAAGCGGTGTTTTTGCTGTAAATCATGGCGGAGTTCCAACTCAATCACATCTTCGGACGTAAGAAACTTGTTATCGGCCGTTTGCGCAAAAACCATGGGGCAGGCAAACATAACGGCGGCCAATAAAAGCAGGGTTCTGTTGTGGGTCATGTGTTCTCCTTATAAAAATATGAACTTATTTTATTCTAATTAATAAAAACACCCAAGCGCAAGGGCCAAAAGGCCCACTGTACGCTAGGCCTTTAGGAACAGTTTTTTTGCCTCCGGGGCCTTCTGCTTACTAGGCCCCCTATAATAAAAATCCCCCGGCTTTGTACACCGGGGGATAAAATACGGCTGAAACGGCTTTTACTGCGGTTTGGGGAAGGTGTCCGTAGGCATCATACTGGCAAACTGCTCACAGCGGCCGATGATGGAGGCGCATTTAATCGTTTCCCCGTTGTTGGCGGCGCGGCAATCCGGGGAGGAGCACTCCATCCCCAAAATTTCGCCCGTTACGTTAGAGAACGTAACCTCAAACATTTTATTGCCGTCCTTATCATAATACACCGCCTGAGACAACAACCCCAAACGCCCGCCGGGGGTGTATTGGTATTCGCTGCCGTCTTCCCACTTAAAGGTATAGCAATCCGGAAAGAAGAAACCGCTGATGGAAGTGCACCCTTTGGTTTGGGTATAATTATTGGTTAATTCAATATCCCCAAAGGACTCATCTTCCCCCGGCTCCGGTTCGGGTTCCGGTTCCGGCTCAACGCCGGTGCCAGAGTCGCCCGGGTCGGTCGGGTCGGTAGGCTCGGTGGAAGAATCGCCGCCCTCGCCTTCTTCGGTCTTGTCACAGGGGGAAGGGCGGGCCGGTTCGGCATACTCGTCCACGCCTAAAAAATCGGCGCACAGCGCTTTGGCCTGTTCGGTTTCCCCTTGGCAATACAGGGTTTGTTCGGGGTCATCATAATAAGTATATATCTGGTAATTGCCAAACACTTCGCTGTTGGCTCTTTCGGCCCGGACGCCAAAGTTCTTTAGTTCCCCTTCCCCGCACAAGTTCACTTTAAAGGAAGTAGAGGTGGAAGGGCACTGCGCGTCTGTTTGCGCGTCAGCCCCGTGCAGGCAGTACAAGTCCGTATATTGGCTGTTGGGCAAATCCACAAAAGCAAGCGCTTTCCATTTGCAGGAATAGATGTGCCTTTTCATGCGTAGCATATCCTGCCCTTTGCGCACAGTGCCAAACAAGGCCGTCACCTCCGCCAGGCGGCTGCGTTCCACTGCCCGGGAATACATAGGCAAAGCCACCGCGGCTAAAATGCCTATAATCAAAATAACAACTATAAGCTCCGCTAAAGTAAAACCTTTTTTCATAAAGGCCTCCTTGGTGAATAAGGAAATAATTTGAATCAGCTACCACAAGTAGCTACTATTATTTTAATGTAAAAAAGTTAATTTATCAAACTAAATATGCGGCCGGGGGCGGTTTTTATGTGTAAAAATTGATAAAATGAATTTATGAGCATAGATAACTTTCCCCAAATAGATAAAAAACAACAAGAACGCTGGGAAAAGGAAAACCTTTTTGCCAGCCCCAAAATGCCCAAGGGTAAAAAATTTTACTGCTTGGATATGTTCCCTTATCCGTCCGGCGCGGGTTTGCACGTAGGGCACCCGGAAGGGTATACCGCGTCTGACATTCTTGTTCGTTTTAAACTAATGAACGGTTATGATGTGCTCCACCCGATGGGTTGGGACGCGTTTGGCCTCCCGGCGGAAAACTACGCCATTGCCACCGGCATCCACCCGCACGTAACCACCCAAAAAAATGTGGCCAACTTTAAACGCCAAATCAAAGCCATCGGCTTAGCCTATGACTGGAACCGCGAAATAAACACCACCGACCCGGACTATTATAAATGGACGCAGTGGATCTTCTTACAACTCTTTAAAAAAGGCCTGGCCTATGAATCCACCGTACCGATAAACTGGTGTCCTTCCTGCAAAACGGGTTTGGCCAACGAAGAAGTTTTTAACGGCAAATGCGAACGCTGCGGGCACGAAATTGAACGCAAAGCTCTGCGCCAGTGGATTTTAAAAATTACCGAATACGCCGAACGCCTGCTGGAAGACCTTCCCACGCTGGACTGGCCGGAAAGCACGCTGACCATGCAAAAAAACTGGATTGGCAAATCCCAGGGCGCCAATGTGGTGTTTAAGGTAGACGGGCACGAAGATACCATCACCGTATTTACCACCCGCCCGGACACGCTTTTTGGCGCTACCTATATGGTAGTCTCTCCGGAGCACCCCATCTTGCAAAAAATCACCACGCCCGAGCAAAAGGCCGCCGTGGAAAAATATCAGGCCGATTCCGCCAAAAAGAGCGATTTTGAACGCGCCGATTTAAACAAAAATAAAACGGGTGTATTTACCGGCGCCTATGCCATCAACCCCGTAAACGGCAAAAAAATACCGGTGTGGACGTCTGACTATGTTTTAATGGGTTACGGCACCGGGGCCATTATGGCCGTGCCCGCCCATGACGAAAGAGACTATGCCTTTGCCAAAAAATTCGGTTTAGACATTATTGAAGTAATCAAAAGCGAACAAGGCGTAGAAAAAGAAGCTTTTACCGGGGACGGCGAGCTGGTAAACTCCGGCTTTTTAAACGGGCTGCGGGTAAAAGAATCCAAAGCCGCCATGATTAAATGGCTGGAAGAACACCACTGCGGCAACGCCAAAACCACCTATAAACTGCGCGACTGGGTGTTCGCCCGCCAGCGCTACTGGGGCGAGCCGATACCGATTGTACACTGCCCCAAATGCGGGGTAGTGCCGCTGCCGGAGGACCAGCTGCCGCTGCGCTTGCCGGAAGTGGAAAAATTTGAACCCTCGGGCACCGGGGAATCCCCCTTGGCCACGGTGGACAGCTGGGTAAACACCACCTGCCCGCACTGCGGCGGCCCGGCCAAGCGTGAAACCAACACCATGCCCCAGTGGGCCGGTTCCTGCTGGTACTATTTGCGCTATATGGACCCCCATAACGACAAAGCCCTGGTGGACCCCGCCATTGAAAAGGCCTACGGCCCGGTGGACTGCTATATCGGCGGTGCCGAACACGCCGTACTGCACTTATTGTACGCGCGCTTTTGGCATAAAGTATTGTTTGATTTGGGCGTAGTATCGCATAAAGAGCCCTTCCAAAAGTTACGCCACCAAGGCATGATTTTGGCCTACTCTTACCGCGATAAAATGGGCGCGTACCACGCTTATGAAGAAATTGATTTTAAAGACGGAAAGGCCTTCTTAAAAACCACCGGGGAAGAATTATCCCCCATGGTGGAAAAGATGTCCAAATCCAAGAAAAACGTGATTAACCCGGACGATATCCTTTCCCAATACGGGGCCGACGCTTTCCGCATGTACGAAATGTTCATGGGCCCCTTTGAAGCCAGCAAACCCTGGGATATGAAAGGCATTGAAGGCATCACCCGCTTTTTGCGCCGCGTAGCCCAATGGGGTGAAACCGCCGTGCTGAAAGACGAGGCGGACGAACGCAAACTGGAAATACTTAAAAACAAAACCATTGCCAAAATTAATGAGGATATAGAAAACTTCCGCTTTAATACGGCTATTTCCGCCCTGATGGTGTTTTTTAACGAGGCCGGCAAACTGCCCCAAGTAAGCAAAAACACCTTTGAAACGTTCATTAAACTCTTGCATCCGTTTGCCCCGCACTTGACCGAAGAAATCTGGCAACTGCGCGGATACCCCGGCTTTGTGGTAAAAAGCGCCTGGCCGACGGTAAACCCCGACCTGTTGCAAGACGACACGGTGGAAATTGGCGTTCAGGTAAACGGCAAAGTGCGTGACCGCATACAAATCCCTTCCAATGCCGCCAAAGAAGAAATTGAAAAACTGGCCCTGGCCAGCGCCAAAGTGCAGCGCAACCTGGAAGGCTGTGAAGTGAAAAAAATAATTGTTGTACCCGGCCGCATGGTAAGCATTGTGGCTGTACCTAAAAAATAGAGGGACATTATGAAAAAAATGATTGCTGTTTTTTGCGCCTGTGCCGCTTTGGCGGCCTGTGCCGGGCAAGGGATGGTTTACAAACCGCAAGCCCAAATTATGCCCCAACACATCAAAAAAATAGCCGTACGGCCTATTTTGAACAAAACGGAAGTGTTTGCGCTGGAAGATAAGTTTTATATTGAACTGTACGACCAGTTTTTGCAAAACGGCACGTATCAAATCGTTTCCGAAAATAACGGGGCGGAAGGCGTGGTGGTTACCACCATTACCCGCTATTTAAACATCCCCATACAGTATGACAGCCAGCTCATCCCCACCGTATACCGTATGGAAGTATGGCTGGATGTGGTATTTATTGATAAATCCACCAATCAACCCGTCTGGCGCGAGCCGGCCTTCCTGGGTACGCAAATTTACTCCGCCTCCACCATGCCCGGCGGCATGACGGAAGTGCAAGCGCGCGACGTGATTTGGCAAAAACTTTCCAAAGACATCATCAAACGCACGGTGGAAGGTTTCGGTTCCGTGATGAGTGAAAACAAAAAGAAAGTAATGCAAAACCCGGAATATACCACCATCACCCATTAATATGCCCAAAATTACCGCGGATAAATTACTGGCAGAAATTGAACAAAATAAAATCTCCCCCGTCTATTTACTGACGGGGGAAGATGTTTACCGCAAAAACCTGGTAATTAACCGCTTGGTGCAGGCCATCGGGCCGGACGAATTTAACCTCTACCGCAGCGAGGCCGACAAGGCCGACCTGGCCGAAGCCCTGGCTTTAGCCAATACCGCGCCGGTATTTTCCAATGCGCGCATGGTCATTATCACCGGGGTAGAAAAATTAAGAAAAGACCCCAAAGAAGCCCTGATACGCTATTTGGATAATCCCCTCCCCACCACCACACTGGTGCTGACGCATAATGATTCCAAAAAATTAAAAACGGATAAAGCCCTGGTAGAAGTAGCGGGGGACACCGGCCGCGTGGCGGACTTTGCCGAATTAAAAAAAGAAGAGCTAAACATGTGGGCCCGCAATAAAATGCAGGAAAAGGGCCTCAAGCCGGATTTTGATTCCGTAGACATGCTGTGCGAGGCCGTGGGCGGTGAACTGGCGGCAATGGAAAACGAAATAGAGAAAATTTACCTCTACACGCTGGACCGGGCCGACAAAACCATCACCCAGCAAGACATATTAGCCTGCATTGGTTTTTCCAAAGAAGAAAACCCTTTTGAACTTTCCAACGCCATCACTTCGTGTGACCGCACCCGCGCCATACAACTGGTGGACAAACTGGTAGACGACGGCGAAGAGCCCGTAGGCATTTTAAGCAAAATGACTTTCCCCATCTTAAAAATGGCCCGCATTAAACGCTTGAGTGAAGCGGGCCTGGCCCAAAGCGAAATCCTGCGCCTGGCGGGCCTTATGTATTGGGAAAGCCGCCTGGTAAACACGGCACGCCGTATGCCCAGCCAAGCCGCTTTTAAACGCGCGCTGGACCGCATTATAGAGACGGACGCCGCTTTTAAATCTTCCTCCTCCACGGACCCTAAAACCGCCTTAAAAGGCATTTTGCTTACGCTGTTTAACAAATAATAAAACGTATGGAACACCCACGCCCCGCCGGTTTAAAGCGGGGCGTTTTTATTTTACTTACTTTTTAATCATTTAAAATAAAACCTTTATAAAATAGGAACCCGCACTGTGCAGGTGCAGGTTCCCTTGGGGCGTAAACTCTCGGCCATGAAAAAACCGAAAGCTACGTAAAACTGCTTACTAGGCTTTACAAATACTTACCACTGTAATAACACAAGCATGTTGGCTAACGCCACCTCCATACCACGCACTATTAGAAAATTTTTCTCCCTCGTTATAACATGGGCCGCTTCTAAGCAGTGTCCCCGGATAGGAAGAGAAAGATGTACAAGGATTTGGAGTATGAACTCCAGGCTGTCCCTGTACTCGTTTACTCCAACTATAAAATTGCCAGCGCAACTTTTTACAATTTCTAGAAGTTTCTTCCCACTCGCACTTATCTAAACTAGTATTGTATTTGTAAGATATCGTGCCAGTATACCCACTAGGGCATTTTTCCGTTTTGGTTAATTTAGCCGGTTGATTTTTGCACTTACAGTTGCTATTGTCCCCGTAACTCCAAGAGCAAGTATCGTGGTTGTACGTATCCGTGATGGTACCCGTCCACTTGCTGTTTTCGCCAGAGCATTGGCGGGTTGTTGTGCTTTTGCCGCTATACTGCACTTTCGGCGCATAGTTACCGCGGCTTGTGGTGCTGCAGGAGCAATTTTCAGAAGTTAAAGTCCATTGGCAACCATTAAAATCATAACGTTCATTAATATTACCGTCATATTTGCTGCCAAAACCTCTCACTTTATCGTATCGGCAACTGCGGGTACGGGTGGAAGAAGACTCATTCACCATGTTCCCATTAATCGCACCGCTCTTAAAACGAGGGTTACCATATTTCTGGTCAAA
>CALUXL010000060.1 GCA_944324735.1 uncultured Elusimicrobiales bacterium | reverse complement strand
AAGTAACTTATATTTAATTAGCCGTCTGCGGCAGTGCGGGTACGTTTTCCCGTTGCGGTACGGTAAAAGACGCCTGGTACGGCAAGGGGGCGGGCGGCATGCCTTCCGGGCGGAAGCTGCGTACTTGATCTCTTATAGCCTGCAGGTAGGCCTTGGAACCGTTAGCGGGGGCAAGAAGGGTGTATTGCTTATCCCCCTGGATAGCCAAGGCGGCAAAAATCATAAAAGGCACTCCATCGGAGGTACTACCTTGCCCTTCCATAAACACCATGTTGGGGATGGAATAATCCGGCGGGGTTGTTACGGTGTAGGATCCTTCCCCGGATTTTTGGAAGGCCTGGGCCATTTTTGCCAACTCCTTTTGGGTATCCGCAACGGGCTTTTTTTGGTTGATGATAAGCACTAAGGCGGACATGGGCGGCAGGGTCCGTTTTTCCACGGGTTTTTGCTTTTGTTGGCGCATTAAGGGGCCAAAGTTGGTGTCAAACCCTAAAATGAACTGATTTTTGGAAGAGTGCCGAATCGGCTCTCCCAATTCCGTACCGCCAAACAGGTTAATGGTAAACCCGTATTGGGGGTTTGTATACGGGCGGATGCCGGTGGTAATTTGGGTTTTTTCAAAGGTGTGTTCCACCACATTTTTAACCGGGGCAAAATATTTATTTATCCCCAGCATAATGCCCAAGATAAACACGCCAAACAATAAAACCGTGCTGGCGCCTGCCAAAATAAGCGGCCATTTATTGGCTTTTTTGCCGGCAATTACCCAACCTAATTTAAAGATTAGGAAGAATACGCCGTATATCATGGCGGCCAAAATAAGTAAGGCTAGTATTACTAAAATAAGAGCCATAGTATCTCCTTGTTAAAAAGTTTGATTCTTTAATGATAGTAGTTTAACAGGGGGTTGTAAACTGGGAATTAAAAAGGGCCCTTGGTAGTCCAAGGGCCCTGTAAAAGCAACTTATATTTAATTAGCCGTCTGCGGCAGTGCGGCCGGGGCTTCGGTATTCGGTACGGCAAACGGCGTATTGCGCGGTAACGGGGCCGGAGGCAAACCGTCTATGCGGAAGCTGTTAATTTCTTCCTTCACCATTTGTTGGTAGGTGTTGTTCCCCGTTACAAAGCCGATTAACATATATCTTAAATCGTCCTGCGCGGCAAAAGCCATATGTACTTTGAAATTTTTGCCTTGCGGGGTGATCCCTTCGCCTTCCAAAAATACAGTATTGGGTACGGAATAATCCGGCTCACCCTTCAGCTGGAACTGATAGTTTTGGGTTTCCTGTAATGCGTTTACCTGCTGCATTAAATATTCCTGCACATTGGCCAAAGGTTCTTCTTGCTGTACAAATACCAATAAGCCGGAAATGGGAGGAATCATATTCGCATCGTTCTGCATCGTGCGGTTCTTTTTGGAAACGGCACCAATGTTGGTGTCAAAACCAAAAACCAGGCTGCTTTCTTTATCAATTTCAATCCATTTAGTCATTTCCGTACCGCCAAACAGGTTGATGGTAAAGCCGTATTTCGGGTCCGTATACGGGCGCACGCCGGTGGTAATTTCGGTCTTTTGGAGGGTGGTGTTTACCACGTCCATAATGGGGGATACATATTTATTTAACCCCACCATCAGGGACAGGATAGACACCGCAAACAATAAAACGGTGCTGATACCCGCCAAAATAAGCGGCCATTTGTTGGTGTTTTTTCCGGCCACTACCCAACCTAATTTAAAGATTAGGAAGAATACGCCGTATATCATGGCGGCCAAAATAAGTAATGCCAGTATTACTATGATTAATGCCATAAAATCTCCTTTTACAAAAATGAAGCAAAAGCAAAGTTTTACTATTTCCAATGATATTAGTTTACGCCGTCCTTGTAAAGCCGATTTTGCCTTTTTGGCCCGTCATATGCGCCGCAGGGACAGGCGGGAGCTATGCGCCACCCACGGCGGGGTGGATGCCGCTTTGCTGGAGCGTTTTGTCCTTAACAGTGCGCTTAGCCTAACGCTTTGTGCCCGGGGGCGCGCGGTGGGCCTGGCGGGTATTGCGCCGGACGGGCTGCTGGCCCCTTGCGCCTGCGTTTGGCTGCTTACGGCGCGCGGCGTGGAAAAATACCCCCTGGGGTTTTTTAAAGCCGCCCGGGCGGTATTAAAACATTTTTTGTCTTTCTATCCCACCCTTTACAATTACATTGATTTACGCTACCCCCAAGCCGTTCGTTTTGCGCTTATGCTGGGGGGGCATACGGCGGGGCGCCGGGTATACATACACGGGGCGCCGTTTCAGTTATTTATATTTAGGAGGAACCAGTTATGGGAGGAGCAGTAAACGTAGGGGGCGCTTTAATTGCAGGCGCCGCCAATGTGGCGGGGCAAAATAAATCCCAGCGGGAATATTACCGCGCCCTGGCCCAAACGGCCGATAAACAAGCCGCTTTACAGCAGGCGGCGGCCAAACGGCAGGCGGAATATATTTTCCGCTCTGCCGCGCAGGAAAGTACCCGCCTGCAGGACGAGTACACCGCCGCGCTAGACGCGCAGCAATCGGCCCGTGCGGCCAACGGGCTGGCCAATTCTTACACGGTTCAGCAGATTATGCAAGACAGCCGCTGGAACCTGCTGACGGACCAGCAAACCCTGCGCCAAAACACGGCGGACCAATTATACGAAACCAACTTGTCCGCCCTGCTGGGCGTGCAGGCCAAAAGGGACGAGGCTTCCCAATACCGCACCTTAAGCCGCCGCACCAGCGGCAGTTTTTTAACGCAGTATTTACAGCGTTTGTTTAATGGGTTTTCCAACTAGGAGAAAATAATGAAAATACCCGTTTATGAAAAGCAACAGCGTTTGCACGTAACGCGCGCGCAGGCGGGCTCCGTTTTCCGCCCGTCCCCCGCGTTGTTTGAAGACAACCAATACACCCGCCTGGCCCAAGGGCTGGAGGCCGCCGCCGGTGCCGGCGCCCTTTTTGGCGCCGCGCAGGAGGAGCTGGCCAAAGCCCGCCAAAAAAAGCAAACGGCAGGGGAAAACAAAGATTCGCTATTGCCGCCTGCTACTAAGCCCCTTATGCAGGAGGCTTTTAAAGAACTGGCCCAACAGCAACAGCAAAAAGAGGCCGCACAAAACACCCAGCGCCGCCTGGCCGTGGCGCAGGCTTCAGCCGCGTTGGCTTCTACGCCAAAAGAGCTGGAAGAATTAATGGATAAAAATTTTTCTTCCTCTTCTGCCCAACCCTTTTTGCGTGTGCAGGCCTTAAGCAGTAATTTAAGTGCCTCTTTGGCGCAGGGCAAAACCCCTCAGGCGGCAGAAATATTGGCCCGTTTTGAAGGGGAATTAACCCCGCCCGCCCGCCAGGGCGCCCTGCAAAGGCTGCAAAATACCGCGGCCGAAAATGCGGCCCAAGAAGCGTTCACCCAAGCCCTAAAAGAAGGGCAAAACCCCGCCTTATGGACGGATAAAGAGTTGGATGAGCGTGCTCTTAACGCTTCGGCCCGGTATCCGCAGTCCCTTCAGCAGGAAACACGCCGGGCTTTGCAGGCGCTTAGCCAGGGGGAAAAGGCGCGTATGCAAAAAACAAAGGCCTCTTTACTGGGGCAGGTTTTAAGCGGCGCGCAAAATGGGGAAAAAGAAACCCTCAGCCAGGCGTTGTTTTCTTTTGCGCAGTTATTCCCGCAGGAAGAAACCCGCGTAAACGAGGCGGTGCGGGATATTTCGGCCGGTAAAAGCCCCACCTCCCGCCCGGGGGTTTATAACCGTTTGTACGAGCAAGTGCGCGGGGAAGAGGTAAGCGAAGAGAAACTAAGCAAAGAATTTTCCGCCGGGCGCATAAGCGGGCGGGATTATTTGCAGCTGCTTGCACAAAAAGCGGCCTTGCGCGGCGGGGCGGATGAAACGCTGGGGCGGCTTTTATGCTCGGCCGTGGGGCGGCTGTGCCGCAAAGAGGGTTTATCTTCGGCCGAGGCCGATGACTTTAAATACGCCGTCTACTCCCTGCCCGGGGATGATGCGGCTAAACTTTCCGCCTTAAAGAAATTGCGGGATATTTATTTTTTGTGAGGTTTTCTGTATGACTGTTACTTGCACCAATACCAAACACATCTACCCCGGGGACGGGCAACGCCGCAAATGGCCGTTTACTTTCCCGCTTTTTAATGCGGCGCATTTGCGCCTGTGGCGGGTGGGGGCGGACGGCAAAGCCGTATTAAAAACCGCCGGTTTTTACGTGGATATGGAAGAAAAAGAAGTGCTCTACCCGCTGGAAACCGAGCAGGAACCCGTCCCCGCCGAGGGGGAATACATCGTGCTCCAGCGCGTTACCCCGCTTACGCAGGAGTTTGACGTAAAACGCCAGCAAAACCTGGACCTGCAAACCTGGGAAGACGCCCACGACCTAGCCGTCCTGCGTGAGCAGGAACTGGCGGAAGAACTTTCCCGCGCGCTTAAATTCCCCGTGCAAAACCAAAACGCAGATACGGACGCGGTCGGCTACCTGGCCACCATTACTCAATTAAAAGACGAGGCTACCCGCGAGTCCCAACAGGCGTTGG
>CALUXL010000059.1 GCA_944324735.1 uncultured Elusimicrobiales bacterium | reverse complement strand
ACCACGGAGTTTAAAGTTCCGCTAAGCATAAAATCCGCACCGATTTCTTTACCAAAAGCCTTGCGGGTTTCTTCGGAAGCGAACTCGTCCTGTTCCAAGCGTTCGGCGCGCAGTTCGCCGCGCTCGTTCTTAGAGGCCACAAACTCCACCTTGCCGGAATTGATAAGCGCGCGCTGGATTTCTTCCACAAATACGTCGGTATTGATGTGTTCCATGCTGTTATTGGTTACCGTACCCACAATCACTACTGGTTCTTTACCCAGTTTAAGAAGCGTTTTATTGTACCAGCCGGAGTTTAAACAATCGTCAATCATCTCGGCCGCCACCATTTGCGCGTCAGTATCGTTCCAGCCGCCGCTTACGTCTTTTACCAGGTTGGTCTCCACGCGTTTAATGCTGGGAGCACAACCAAACACTAAGGCTGAAGCCAGAAAAACAAAAATCCATTTTTTCATCATAATCCCTCTTTTTAAACGCCTTTTTTACAGGCCTAATTTTTCACAAATTTTAGCCCCCGCTATGGATTTGGTTTCGTGGGAGCAATCCGCCTTAGAGCTGGCAATATCCACCGTCATCCATTTGGCAATATTGTTGTGGCGGGCATATACTAAACCGTCCTGCACATAAAAATCGTAGAATTCACATTCCAGGGTATTTACGCCCTCTTTGGTAACCTGCGGGCAAGTAAGAGGAACGCCAAAATCCGTCCAATCCTGGGCATATTGTCCGTCATGCTGGGCGGCATAGTCCTTCTGGGCTTGGGCCAAGCGCTGGGCCATGGCCAAAGCTTCTTTGGCGTGGGAGATTTCTTTATGTTTGGCATATTGCGGCCAGCCTAAAGCAAAGCCAAAGCCTACCACAATCACCAACACAAAAATAATTCCGTGCACCATTCCTTTCTTATTCATTAAATTCTCCTTTTTCTATATTGTAGCAACAAAATTAATCATACGGGAACAAATTGCGGTGTACCCCGCGCAAACGCGTAATGTAAAAGAACTTTCCGCGCCGCCAGCCTTTGGTAAGTACGGGCGCTAAAATAATTAAACTAACGGCAAAAATAATCACCGCCAGCCCCCAGCCCAAAGCACGGGTGAACGGCTCGGCAAACACAAACACGCCAATCGCCATAGCCGTAACCGGTTCAAACGCCCCCAATACAGACGCAAAGGTGGAACCGATATTTTTAATGGCATACACCAAAGACAGGTTGGAAAGCACCGTGGGTACCAGCGCCAAAAGCAGCAAATTAAGCTGGCCCATACCGTCCGGCACGGGCTGAAGGTCCCCTTTCCACACGGCAAACAGCAAAAAAGTAACCGTATCAAATAAGAAAATATAAAAAGTAAGTTTAAGCGCCCCCATATGCTTTACGCAGGACTGGTTCACCCCCACAATATACAACCCGTAAGACAGGGCGGACATAATCTCAATCAACACCCCTTTTACCTGCACCCCTTCGGCCGACCCTACGCCCGACAGAAGCGCCACCCCCACCAATGCCATCAAAATGGCCGTGTAAGTAAAAAAGGAAGGCTTTTCCCCAAAAAACAGGGCCATTATCACCGCTACAAACACCGGGTATAAAAAGATAATGGTGGTAGCCACCCCGCTGGGCAAATAGTCATATCCCCAAAACAAAAACAAGGCAGACCCCGTATATAACAAACTAAGCCACGCCAAAGCAAATAATTCCTGCGGGGTTACTTTTAAAGATTTTCTGCCTAAAAACAACACAAGCCCCAACATAATGGCCGCTAAAAAGAAGCGATAAAATAAAATGGAGGGGTAATACATACCCTGCACAATAATCGGCAAGGTAAACAGGGGTATCATCCCAAATGTGGAGGAAGTTAAAATTCCGCAAAAAAGGCCTTTCCAATAGTGCATATACATATATTGTATCTAAATAAAACCAAGCAATAAACTCCCCCCAGTAAAACAAAAAAAAGCCCGGCACAAACCGGGCTTTTAAATAAAACGCTTGCGGGGTTGAGCCCGCCTGCTAAACGCGGGTGATTATTTGGAGCTATCCCCCGCGCGGAATTTTTTGGACTCATAATGCGTATGCAGCAGCTTATGCGCCACCGGGCCGCCTATTTTATCCAAAATGCGGCCGTACAGCGCGGTAACACCGCTGTTATCCTGGGATTTGTAGGCCAGTTCGGTATCTTCCTGGTACAAACCTTCCGCACGCACTTTGCGCGGGGCCCAGCCGTCAAACTGAGGCTGCCCGGCACCGGCCACACAGCCGCCCTGGCAGGACATCACTTCAATAAAGTCATAATGATCTTCACCGGATTTAATATCCTCCAACAGTTTGCGCGCGTTTTTAAGCCCGCTTACCACCGCGGTGCGGATTTGAACGTCCCCAATGGTAACGGTTTTTTCTTTAAATACTTTGGGCTCGCGCAGGCTGGTGAACTTTACGCTGCGTGCGTTGCCGGGGTCCAGCTCGGCCACGGCGTAACGCAAGGCGGCTTCCATCACCCCGCCCGAAGCGCCAAAAATAACGCCCGCACCCGTTTTGGTGCCAAAGGGCATATCAAACCATTCGTTTTCCAGGTTTACAAAGTCTATGCCGGCTTCTTTAATCATACGGGCCAAGCCCACGGTGGTAACTACGTAATCCGTGTCCGGGTTGCCGTCCACATAAAATTCACCGCGTTTCGCTTCCGACTTTTTGGCCGAGCACGGCATCACCGCCACTACCACCAAATCCTCACGCTTGCCGCCGCGTTCTTCAAAGTCCGCCTTCAGTACGGGGCCCATCATTTGCATGGGGGAGCGGGCGGTGGATAGGTTGGGTATAAACTCCGGCGCGAACTTTTCCACATAGTTCACCCACGCCGGGCAGCAGCTGGTAAACTGCGGCAAATTGGTGCCTTTTTTAAAGCGTTCCAAAAATTCGGTGGCTTCTTCCAAGATGGTTAAATCCGCCGCGAAGGCCGTGTCGTACACATAGTCAAAACCCAGCATACGCAGGGCGGCGGCAATTTTGCCGTCCACATTTTGCCCCTGGGGAAGGCCAAAAATTTCGCCCAGGCCCACACGCACCGCAGGCGCAATATGCACAGCCACTTTTTTGGCGGGGTTGTTAATGGCTTTAAATACTTCTTCAATTTCAGAAGAGTTTGGCATCAACGCCCCCGTGGGGCATACGCGCGCACACTGGCCGCAGGATACGCATTCGTGGCTTTGGCCCAGCTCTTTATTAAAAGCGGTGGCAATTTTGGAGCGGAAACCGCGAAACGCAAAATCAATGGCGCCAATGCCTTGCACCTCGTTGCAGATGCGCACACAGTTGCCGCACAGGATGCATTTGCTGTGGTCGCGCACCAAAGCGGGGGAGGTGGCGTCTTTATGGCTGTCTAACTTTTTGGATTTAAAGCGTATTTCGGTTACGTCCAAATCTTTAGCCAGCTTCTGCAATTTGCAGTTATTGGATTTGCTGCAAAGGGTGCAGTCGTGATTGCCGGAGGAGAGCAAAAGCTCCAAGTTAATACGGCGCAGTTTGCGTATTTCGTCGCTGTTTACGCGCACTTTCATACCGTCTTTAGGCGGAACCGTGCAGGAAGCCACAATACCCATGCCTTCCACCTCCACCAAACACAAACGGCACGCGCCGTAGGCGGCCAGCTCCGGGTGGTAACAGAAGGTTACAATGTTAAAATGCGCCTTGCGGATTAGTTCCAGCAGGTTTTTTTCACCTTCAATCGGTACTCTTTTGCCTTCAATGGTTACAAATTGTTCTTTTTCCATAAGCTTGCTCCCGTGGTTATGCGCCTACAATGACCGCGCCAAATTTACAGGTGGCTTTGCAGCCGCCGCATTTAATGCATTTTTTGGCATCAATTTGATGGGGTTTGCCCAGCGTGCCCGATATGGCCTGCACCGGGCAAGCCCGTTTGCACATACCGCAGCCTTTGCATTTGTCGGCCACGATTTCAAACCGGGCCAAGGCTTTGCACACGCCGGCCGGGCAGCGTTTTTCAACCACGTGGGCCAGGTATTCGTCCTTAAAGTGTTTTAAGGTGGAAAGCACCGGGTTGGGCGCCGTTTTGCCCAACGCGCATAAAGAAGATTTCTGCACCGCTTTGGCTAAATCTTCCAAATTTTCCAAAGTCTTTAAAGTAGCGCGGCCTTCTACAATATCATTTAACATGGTAAGCATCTGTTCCGTGCCTTCGCGGCAGGGAACGCATTTACCGCAGGATTCGCGCTGGGTAAACTCCAGAAAAAAACGCGCCACGTTTACCATGCAGGTCTTATCGTTCATGACCACTAACCCGCCCGAGCCTACCATCGCCCCGGCCGATTTAAGAGAGTCAAAATCGAGCGGCAAGTCCAAATGTTCCCGCGTTAAGCAGCCGCCGGAAGGACCGCCAATTTGCGCCGCTTTAAACGCGGCTTTATTAACGGTGCCGTCGTCGTTCGTGGTGCCGCCGGCCACATCGTCAATCACTTGGCGAAGGGTAGTACCCATAGGTACTTCCACCAGCCCCGTGTTGGCAATATGCCCCGTTACGGCAAAAGTTTTGGTGCCCGGGCTGCCCAAGGTGCCAATTTTGCGGAATTTTTCCGCACCCATTTCCAGCACTTTGGGTACCGTGGCTAATGTTTCCACGTTGTTAATGACGGTCGGCTTACCAAACAAACCGCTTTGGCTGGGGAAAGGCGGCTTAATTTTAGGCATACCGCGTTTGCCTTCCACAGAGGCAATAAGCGCGGTTTCTTCCCCGCACACAAAGGCACCGGCGCCTTCCATCACGTTAATTTTAAAATCTTTTCCGGAACCAAAAATATTTTTGCCAAGCAGGCCCAGTTTTTCGGCCTGTTCAATGGCTTTGCGTACACGGGCAATGGCTAAAGGATATTCCATACGAACGTATACATAACCTTCGTCCGCCCCAATGGCGCGCGCGGCAATCATCATCCCCTCCAACACGGCGTTGGGGTTGCCTTCCATAACACTGCGGTCCATAAAGGCACCCGGGTCCCCTTCGTCAGCATTGCAAATGACGTATTTTTTGGGGCCGGGTTCAATGCGGGTTAAATCCCACTTTTTACCGGTGGGGAAACCGCCGCCGCCACGCCCGCGCAGGCCGGAAGCGATCATCTCTTTGCACACTTCTTCATCGGTCATTTGCGTATAGGCGCGTTTAGCCTGGGCGTAACCGCCGTGGGCGATGTATTCGTTAATATCTTCGGGGTTGATGCGTCCGCAGTCGTGCAATAAAATGCGTTCCTGCTTGGCATAGAAAGGGATTTCCGCCACCGTTTTGGCTTTTTGGTTGGTGGCTGGGTTGTGGTAGAGCAGGCGGTCAATCACTTCCCCTTTTAAAAGGGTTTTTTCCACAATTTCGGGCACGTCTTCGGCCTTTACTTTGGTGTAAAAAATGTCCCCCACGCTAACTAACGGGCCCTGCGCGCAGAAACCGCGGCAGCCGCTCATGCTTAAATAATTTTCGTGGCAGTCTTTGGTAATTTGTAAGCAAAAACCGATGTGGCGTTTTTCCATTTCTTTTTGAAAGGCCTCATATACCTTTAACGAGCCGCCCGCAATACACCCGGTACCCCCGCAAATAACCACGCGGCCGGTTATTTTTTTATAGGCGGCATTGTAATCTTTGGCAATTTGTTCAATGGTTTTATTAGGCATTTTGCGCCTCCTGTTTTATGACAGCGTCCAGCAGTTCCACCGCTTTAGCCGGGGTAACCTGGCCGTGTACAACTTCGTCAATTACCATCACCGGGGCCAAACCGCACGCACCCAGGCAGGAAACGCATTCCAGCGTGAAAAGCATGTCTTCGGTAGTGTCTTGCCCGTCTTTTAGTTTTAATTTGTCTTTTACCGTGTTAATAAGAAAAGACGAACCTTTTACATGGCAGGCCGTGCCGTTACAAACTTTAATAATGTGCTTGCCTTTGGGCGTAATGGCAAAATGCGCAAAGAAGGTGGCTACGCCAAATACTTTGGCCGGAGAAATTTCCAGCTCGTCGGCAATATAGCGCATTACGTCTTCCGGCAAGTAGCGGTAAGCGTCTTGTACTTTTTGCAAAATAGGGATTAGTTTGGATGGGTCATACTCGTATTGTTTGAGTATGTTTGCGACGGGTGTGAATTTGTCTGTCATACTTAGTCTCCTTAAAACAACGGCGATACTGCGTTTGCTTCGGGCACGAAAAGAAAAGACTGGACAAATCCGCACGCGGGCAGCGCGCGGAAAAGAACAAAGCCAAAACTGCGGCTTAAATTCCATTATAACCAGTTAACGCCGGGCTGTCAACGAAAGCCCGACGTAAACTGTAACACCTGCAAAAAGATACTTATCTCAGCCAGCCGTTTGTGCTTTTTAACTGATAATAATTGTTCAGGGCATTAAGCAAAGTTAAATACCCGCTGGCTTCTAACGGAAACCCACCCGTGGCATGCGTGGAAAGCATACCGTCAAAACCCATCTCAAACAGGGCTTTGCCGCGGGAGGGCTCCTCCCCAAAGGCGGAGAGGGCAATAATGGGAGTAGAAGAATCAAAACGGCGCAACTTAGCGGTTAAAGCGTAGCCGCCGCCGTCGGACATAATCAAATCCGTGATAATCAAGTCAAAGCGTTCGCCGCGGGCATAGTCGCGCTCAAAGTCCTGCAGGCGGCGGTAAGTACGCAGTTGAGTACCGGGAGGAAAAATCCCCTTCCGGTGCCAGCTGGCTACGGCAAACTCCACCGGCATTAAGTCGTTCAAAAAGGCAATGCGAAGGCCGGACGGAATCCCCGCCGCCAGTTTTTTAGCGCGGGACAAATCCCTCCAGGGCCCGGGCCAACGGCTGGCTTTTACCTGCGGGGCGGAACCATCCGGCCCGTGAAGGAAAAACTCGTTTTGTACAAATTTGCGGTCACTGCGGCGCAAGTGGGAGGGAGGCTCCAACTCTAACGAAGCATAAGGGTTTAATGTACGGCGGGCATCCAGCAAATAGTCCCGCGCGGCTTCCAATGGTTTATCATGAAAGGTTAAAGACAAGCAGGCCAGTTTTTCTTCCACCTTAAACATACGGCTGTATAAGTTTGCCTTGTCGGCCGATGGGATAACGTCCTTTTGGGTTTTAATATAAAACAGGCGGGTATCCAGCTCTTTCTTTAAAGCGGCAAATTCTTTCATGGCCAGGTAGTAGCGGTGTTTTTCCAAACGGATTTGTTTTTCGTTTAGGGCATAAACGGCCGGGCTCAAAAATTCGGGGGAGGTGGGCGCGAACTGATCTGCCGGTACGGCCTCTTTCAAACGTTGCTGCACGGCTTTTTTAAATAACGCTTGCTGAAACTGTACATCACGCATCTGCTGCTGCGTCATTTTTTTAGCCGCCTGTTTAATAACGGGCGACATTTTACCCTGTGCACACGCAGGGAGCGGCCCCAGTACCCCCAAGGCCACAAATAAACAAATATACTTCCCTTTTATTTTCATCTTACGCACACCTGCTTTTGTTAGTATGTCCAATGATGCAAGTCACGATAATAAAAATAATTTTGCAATTTTTGAGCCAAAAATAACATATCCCCATCCCGGGAGCCAAAAAAACTATCCACCGTAATCATGCCGTCCATACCGGCCGAGTAAAGCCACAGGGCGGTGGCGGGGCTGTCTTCGTATTGGGTTAATGCGATGATGGGGGTGGGAATGGAATTTTGGCGCAGTTGCGCCGCAATTAAAGGCCCACCGCCGCCCGGAACTAGTACATCCGTAATAATTAAATCAAATTTTTTGCCAAGTTTTAATTCACGCTGCAAGCTGCGGGCATTGGAATAAAAAGACCATTCCGCCCCCGAGCCAAAACCGCCGCGCTTTTGCCAACGTTGTAAAATGGCAAGAAGTTCGGCGTCATCGTTTAACACGGCCACACGGCGAAGGGGTAGTTTTTCCATGATTTTTTTGCAACGGCTAAACGCAAATAAAGCACCCTCGCCCGCTTTTGCCGGCGCCAGCCAGCCAAAGCGCGGCGGAGATTGCAAGAAAAATTCCCGGTCGTTATATTGGCGGTTTCCGCGGGGCCACTCTCTGGCGCCAAACATATTTTTAAAAGTAGGGTCTATGCGCCCGGCGGCTTCGTTTAAATAGTCCAAGGCGGCTTCGGCCGCCGGGTCCTTGCGAAACGGTCCCGCCTTTAATGCCCGTATACGCACGGATAAACTGCCTAACTGTTTAAAAAGTTCTTCTCTTTCCAAAGGCAAAAAGGGGCGGGCTTCCCCCGGAAGGGTTTGATAAAAAAGGCGCACGTCCAAATCCCGCTTAAAAGCTACAAATTCGTCCATCACCTGGTAGTAACGGGCGGACAATGCCTTTTGCTGGATGGGCTCCAACTCCGGGAAAAACACGCGTAAATCTTCCTGCTTAGTAGGGGTAATGCGGTTAAATAAAGGGCTTTCACGCAGGGCGTGCATTTCCCGCGCCCCGGGCGAAAGTACCGCCGCCTTTTTAACGCCGCCGGCAGTTGCTTTTTTGGCCGCCTGCACGGCAACTTGCGGCAGTTTACCCTGCCCGTAGGATACCCCGGGCCATAAAACGGCCGCAAGCACTACAAATCCACTAGCTACAATACGGCTTTTCATATTTGGTTTAACGCATCCATTTATGTAAATTGCGATAGTAGAAATAATTTTTTAACGCATTGGGCGCAGAACGATAGCCAAAATCGTCCGACATAATATACCCGTCAAAACCGATTTCAAACAAGTCCTGCCCTTTTACCGTTTCCTCTTTATACCCGCTTAAACCAATTACCGGGGTATTGTTGCTATTCTCGCGCAGTTTATTTACCAGCAACATACCGCTGCCGTTGGGCATAGAGATATCGCTAAAGATAATGTCGTATGTTTCGCCTTTTTTAAGCGTATCGCCCAGTTTATAAATACTGTCAAAAGTCTTTACCTCCGCGCCGGAACCAAACCGTCCCCAGCGCCCAAAGTTAGACATGGCGGTTAAAATATCCGGGTTATCGTTCACCACGGCAATTTTAAGCCCGGCGGGCAGTTCTTCCACCACGGCGCCTTCTTTCGGGGCGGCCAACATAAATTCCGAGTGAGAGTAAACACGGTCTTTACGCAAATACACGGGCATCTTTTCCAACAAGCCGGCCAACCCGGGCTGCAGCTCTATCATACGCTGGGTTAAATATTTGGTGGCCAGATACAGGGGCATATCTTCCGGGAAGTAATACAAAGACAAGAATTTAAGACGCACACGCAAGGAGCCTACATCCTTCGTCATTTGGATACGGTCCTGCACCGGCATGGAACGGGCGCTTACGCCGTCCGCCTTGTAATAAAACATTTTGATATCAACATATTTTTTCAGCTCAGCAAATTCCCGCATGCGCTGATAATAAGTTTTGCGGGCCGCTTCGGGAGACATAATATCAAAGTGTTTGCCACCTCCGTTATGTGCAATGCGGCTGGCGGTCTGCTCGGAAGATAACATAGCCGCCATTAATTGCCGCTCCGGGGAAGGGGTAATGTTGGGAGGCATTACTTCATACGTTTTTTTCAAAAGGGTTTCTTCCAGCGCTTCCGGGGCTTTGCCGTGCCTACCAGAAATAACGGCGTCCGCATCGGTCAAATCGCGCTCCATCATTTTATTTAAATTTTCCGGGGGATACGCCAATTTGGCACGGTTAAGAACCCGCGCCTGGTAATGAGAGGCTTTAACGGGCAAATTCTTTCCACCCGTTTTTTCAATAATACGCACCAAACTTCCGCCTTTACCCTGCGCAAACGCCGGGCAGGAAAGCACCAAGGTGCCGCACAACAAAACAAAACCGTTCAATAAATTTTTATTCATACACACAGCCTCCCCTAGAGTCTATACTTATAATTTAAACAATACGCGTTTAAGCAACAAGGGCCTTTGGTCCCATTTTGGCCTAGGTCTAACAGCCCAAATAAAAAACCGCCCAATGGCTGGGCGGTTTTTAACAAATGGGTTCTGTTTACCATTTATAATAATCTTTATAGAAGAAGAAGCGCTTTAACCCTTCCGTTAAATGTTCCGGGCCGGAGGCGGTTACATCCGCCCAAGAGATAAACCCGTCAAAGCCCTGGTTGAACATTTGCTGGGCATTGATTTGGTCCACCGTATAAGAGCTGCAAACAATCACCGGCAGGGTGTTTCCGCTGGTGCGCAAGCGGCGCACGCTTTCCAGCACGCTGCTGTTGGCAACGGTCCAGTCCGTAATCAACAACTGGTAACCCGCGTGGGAGGAAATATCCTGCACGGCGGCTTCGGCCGTAGAGAAGAAGGAAAACTCCCACCCTTTAAATAAGCCTTGCTGTTGCCACAATTTGTATTGATGCAAAATGGTCGGGTCGTCATTTACCACAGCCACTTTTAAGGTTTCCGGCAAAGCCGCCTGGCGGGGAGGCCACGCCATACGTACCATTTGGTCAAACCACATGGGGTCCAACACAAATTCTTCCCGCTGGAAACGGCGCCCCGGCCGCGGTTGCGGGGGCTCATACAAACCTTTGAACATGGGGTTTATTTCACCCAGGCAGAAATAAATAACTTCCAACGCTTCCTGTAGCGGTTTATCCTGCGGGTAGATCTTTTGCAGTTTCTGAAGTTTGAATAAAGACTCATGAAAAGAATTACCCCAAATGCGTTTTTCCTCAAAGGAAAAATTGACCGGCGCCGGGCGCCCGCCCGCTTGAATGATATAATCCCGGTGAATCTGCGCAAATTCTTTCATAGCGTCCTGATATTGGCGGGAAAAGGCAAACTCCTGCCCGGTAAAGGGGTGTCCCAATCTGGGCAAAGATTGCGGATTTGTGGGGGTTACCGTTTTAAACAAAATCTGTTTGCGTTTAGACACAGGGGTATTTCTCTGCTCCTGTGCATATTGTATCTGGCGTTCACGGGCCGCCTGTACGCGGGACTGTAATCTAGCCTGCTGGGCGGCATATTCCCCGCTGGAGTATAAATCGTCCAGACGGTCCAAAATACCGGCCGACTGCGGTTTAGAGGAGGATTTAACCGCCTGCTTACCCAACGCCTTTACGCCTTGCACCAAAGGCTGGGCCTGCAATAACACACCGCTAAAGCACAAAACAAACAGTGCAAAAATTTTTTTCATAATTATAGGGCTCTCCATAATAAATAAAGCTTTATTATATTGTCTAAAAAACACAAAAAAATAACCAGTGTCTTTAGACCCACAACCTACATAGGACCAAAGACCCCGGTTATCTCTTTCCGGCAAAAACTTTATACCAAAACGGACAGCAAAATAAAATAACATCCCATCAACCACAGCCCGGTGGGTACGGCCACTTTTGCCCACTCCCGACTTTTAATACCCAGTTTTTCCGCCGCCACAATGTTGGGCAAGTTCCCCTGCACCAGCATACTGCCGCAGGCCGCAAAACCAATCACCATATAAAGCAGGTCTTTAATGCCAATATCCGGCACTATTTCTATGGCGGCCAGGGTGGCGTTATCAATAATTACAGAAACGGAATTGGCCAAAAACAAAATTTTACCGCCTAAATGCGCAATGGTACTCTGGGCCAGGGGACGAAGGCCGGCACTAATTAAGTTAAGGGCCGCCACGAACATATACACATGCAAGGTGCGCTTAAGCATGGAGACATAGGTTTCTTTATCCTCGCGGATGTGCATTTGCATAGTGGTACCGGCTTCCCGCACGCAATAACCGGCCGCTACGGCCAAAGCCGCTATAGCGGGCACAATCCACCAAAAGAAATGACGGGTTAGGAAGAAAAAGTCCGCATTGTGCGGCGGGCCGGAAAGCGCGTTATTAATAATTAAACTTAAAGGTTCCGCCAGCGGGGTAAGCACCGCACCCAGCCCAATGGCATAACAGGCAAAAACGGTTACTTTTACCGTGGTGGTGCGTTCCAAAGCCACTACTTTTAACACCTCTGCCAGCACCAGGGCGGCCACCGTTACGCTAACCAGGCTAGAGCACAACCCCAGCGCAAAAACCAAAAACGCAAAACTAAACTGCGGCTCCACCCGTTTAAAAAAAGCAAATAAAACGCGGAAAATATAACGGGAATAATTGCCAAATATCACACTGACCACAAGCACAATAAACGCCACATTCACCGGTGCGTTTAGCGTTTCATACACAAAATTAACGCTCCACCCGCCGCTGATGGTAACCGCCAGCGCCCCTACTGAGAGGAGGAAAATTTCCAAATGGCT
>CALUXL010000058.1 GCA_944324735.1 uncultured Elusimicrobiales bacterium | reverse complement strand
CCATTTAGACGTTAACGGCCACACCAGTAGGTTTATTACAACAATAGCCAATAAAATATTTGTTAAAAGAGAAGTTTCCATATATTTATTTTACTAAAATACCCACCCGGGGTTTAATACTCTTACGGGCATATTTTGTACAATAAGTCTATTCTATATATTTAGGAGAAAAACAATGAAGAAAACCTGTGTAATGCTCATTGCTTTGTGTGCTTTTGCCCCGGCCTTTGCGGCGGACACTTGCACCTGCGAAAAAGGTGACCTGGCCTGCGCCAGCGCCTGCACCCGCGCCAAATTAAACGCGGCCAAACAATCCGCCAAAGACAAAAAAGCCGCTCTAAAAAAAGCAGCCGAAGACAAAAAGGCCCAAGCCAAAGCCAACCAGGCTGATAAAGAAAAAGCCTCTGACGAAGCCAAAGCAACCCTCGAAGATAAAAAAGAAGCTGCCAAAGCCAAACTGGACGAAATTAAACAAGCCGCCAAAGATAAAAAAGCCGAAGCCAAAGCCCAGGCCAAACAAAACAAGGCGGACAACAAAGCCAAATTAAACGCTATTAAAGACCAGGCCAAGGCCGAAGCCAATGCCTGGAAAGCGTTAGGGAAAAACAAATAATATTTAATAGTCCCTAAAATTTAAAATCCCCGTATTCCACTAGGAAACGGGGATTTTAATTAAATGAGTAATATAGCGTATTTTTTAAATAATAATCAGCCGTAAAGCCATAATAACTAATAACAGCCCGGCAATAAACTCAAAACGTTTACTGGTAATGATTTTGGCATTCTTGCGCCCCAAATGAAAACCCAGCAAAGTCATAGCAAAGCTGATAACCATTAAAATTAAAATCTGCGGAAACCACCCTTTTTGCATGGTATTAGCGGCAAACCCCACCAGCAGCGCATTAAGCCCCAGCAAAGCAGACACCTTTACCAGTTTGCGGTTGTCATCCACTTCGTCCTCATTAAAACTGGGGGATTTTTCCACCGATTCCAACATAAACTTAATACCCAACAGCAATATAAAAGCAAATGCCACCCAATTTTGCGCCAGGTAGATCCAATCGTTAAACACAATAGCGCCAAACAAATAACCAAAGCCAAATAATAACGCATTAAACGCGGCAAAAAACACGGCCAGCTTAATGGAAAAGATGTTCTTTACATCTACTTTCATTTTCATGGCGGACATATTGGCCGAAACCATATTGTCTACACAAATGCACAAAAAAATGATTGTAACAGCGATAATGCCCATAAACACTCCTTATTGCTTAGGTAAGTTGCCAAATTTTACCATATGCCCAGGCCGCCCAGCAAGAGCTTTACCCCCATGCCCACCAAAGCCACGCCGCCCAGTGCCTCCATGGTTTTGCCAAACCGGCGCCCCAGTTGCGCCCCCAGCCAAAACCCACAGCAGCTGGTAAGCATCACGCTTACGGCTAGCGCCCCCGTGGTAAGCCCAAACGAAGCCGGCGTGAAAGAAAGCCCCACCCCGGCCAGCAAAGCGTCCAAACTGGTGGCCACGGCCAAAGCAATAATGGTTTTGGGGGTATTTAAACGGCAAACATCCAGGGAAGAATCTTCCTTCACCGGCTCAAAGGCGCCTTTTATCATACGCCCGCCGATAAAGGCCAAAATAGCAAAAGCAATCCAATGGTCAAAACGATCTATATGCTTGCCCAGTTGCGCCCCGCACAGCCAGCCGGAGGCAAACATAACAAAATGCGCCAAAGCAAACGCAAAACTAACCCCTAGCACCGTACGCACGCGCAAACGGCAATGTTCCGCACAGCCGGCGGCAATGGTTACTGCAAAATTATCCATGGAAAGGCTAAGCGCCACCAGTATACTAGACCATATTTGCATATACATTATCATAACATTTTTTATAAGATAGAATATACCAAACGGAGCTTGCACAATTATGGAAACTTTAAGAGAACTTTATAAGATAGGAACCGGCCCATCCAGCAGCCACACCATGGGCCCCCGCAAAGCGGCCGACGCGTTCAACCGCGCCAACCCGCAGGCCAGTTCTTTCCGGGCCACGCTGTACGGCTCTTTGGCCGCCACCGGCAAAGGCCACCTAACCGATTTTACCGTTAAAGAAGCCTTCTACCCCAAACCGGTAGAAATTGTGTGGGAGGAAAAAACCTTTCTCCCCCGCCACCCCAACGCCATGAAACTGGCCGCGCTGGACCAGGCCGGCCACATCACGGCCGAAGAAACCATCTACAGCGTGGGCGGAGGCGCCATCCGCACCGACAAAGATTTTACCCAAGAACCCAAACAAGTTTACCCCCACAAATCCATGAACGAAATTTTGGAATATACTTCCGAAAAGCGCATGCTGCTGTGGGAATATGTGGAAGAATTTGAAGGGACAGACATTTGGGATTATTTGGACACGGTTTGGAAAGCCATGCAAGACACCTTGAACCGCGGCCTATCCAAACGCGGGGTGTTGCCTGGGTCCTTAAACTTAGAGCGCAAAGCCCGCCGCTATTTATACAAGGCGGAAAATTCCCCCCAATATTTAAGAAGAATGAACAATTTGTTCTCTTACGCGCTGGCCTGCTCGGAAGAAAATGCCGCGGGCGGTATTGTGGTTACGGCCCCCACCTGCGGGTCCTGCGGGGTGCTTCCGGCGGTGTTACGTTTGGTAAAAGAAATTTGTGAGTTTGAAGACATCACCATCCTGCATGCCCTGGCCACGGCCAGCCTGTTTGGCAATATGGCTAAAATGAACGCCTCTATTTCCGGGGCGGAAGTGGGCTGCCAGGGGGAAGTGGGCGTGGCCTGCGCCATGGCTGCCGCTGCCACCTGCCAGCTGGAGGGCGGAGATAATAAACGCATTGAATACGCCGCCGAAATGGGGCTGGAACACCACCTGGGCCTTACGTGCGACCCGGTGGAGGGACTAGTGCAAATACCGTGTATAGAACGTAACGCGCTGGCCGCTTCCCGCGCGCTGGACTGCGCCACCTACTCCCTCATGTCCGACGGGCACAACCGCGTTTCTTACGATGACGTCCTAGCCACCATGATGCAAACCGGCCTGGATATGAACAAAGACTACCGTGAAACCGCCCACGGCGGTTTGGCCAAGTTTTTCAAACGTTTTAAAAATCATTAAGGACCGTATATGAAAACACTGGAAGCTATTTTTAAACGACGTAGTATACGCCAATATGTAGCGGGGGAAATATCTTCCCAAGATATTGAAACCCTGTTAAAAGCCGCCATGGCGGCCCCCACCGCCCGCAACTGCCAGGAATGGGAATTTGTGGTGGTGCGGGATAAAAATATGTTTAAAAAAATGATGGAAATACACCCCTACGCCCGCATGCTGGAACAGGCGGACTGCGCCATCGTAGTCTGCGGTAATACCCAGCGCGAACACGCCCCCGGCTACTGGCTGGCGGACTGCGGCGCCGCCACGCAAAACATTTTGCTGGCCGCTACCGAACTGGGCATTGGCAGTGTATGGCTGGGCGTATACCCCAACCAAGACCGCATGGAGGGTTTAAGCCGCTTGTTAAAACTTCCCGCCCATATTAAACCCCTAAACATTATTTCTTTAGGCATGCCGGCAGAACACCCGGCCGAAGTGGACCGCTTTGACCCGGCCAAAATACATTACGAATTATGGTAAACAAAACTTATCTTGCTTTCTTATTTTGCTGCTTGTTATCTTTTTCCGTTCAGGCTTGTGCCAAACAGCCGGAAAAGGCCGTCGAACCTAAAAACGAGGCCCCCGCTTTGCCGGAGAGCTGTGAACTATTAACCGAAAATATAGACAAAGACCAATTCCGCGCCGCTTACCTGCCGCTGTTCCCCAAACAGGAACTGCTGGCCTTGGTGGATGAAGACCATGCCTTGTCAGAAAATTATATTCCGCAAGACCTGGTGGGTAGCGGAAAAGAACGCCTGCGCAAAGAAGCCAGCCAATGGTTTAAAAAAATGCAGGCCGCCGCTAAAAAAGACGGAATAAACCTCTTCTCGGTATCGGGTTACCGCTCTTATAATTATCAAGTAGGGTTAAAGCGCCGAACGGCCAACCCGGATTACGTGGCCTCTCCCGGCCATTCCCAACATCAATTGGGTACGGCTATTGATTTTAACACAGTAAACCCCAAAGAGGAAAACATCCCCGCTTTGCGCTGGCTTAGAAAGCACGCCGGGGAGTATGGGTTTAGCCTGTCCTTCCCCAAAGGGGAAGAAGAGGAAACCGGCTACCCTTACGAAGCCTGGCACTACCGCTACATCAGCAAAGAAGGGGTGGAATTGCAGGATAAGTTCTTTGGCGGCAGCCAACACAAAATGTTGGTATTCTTGCACTCTTGCCTGTGGCTTCCGCAGCAAATACAGCAAACCCAGCAATTAACGCAAGACGGCCTAATGCCATTAACCGCTTCTAACGAAGAACCCAAGCCGGCCAAAAAGTCGACGTCTGCTGCAAAAAAACATTGAGGCAATTATTTAGGGAGAGAAAAAATGAAACGGAATTATTTTCTCTCCCTTATACTTTCTAAAAACGGCTAGACTTTATATTGATAAAAATAGTAAAATGAAAATATAGTTAGGGAATCAGTTTCTAACATCCTTTTATGGTGGATGTAGCTCAGCTGGTTAGAGCGCCGGTCTGTGGAACCGGAGGTCGCGGGTTCAAATCTCGTCATCCACCCCATATTTACTCCCATCGAACTTTTGGTGGGATTTTTTAATGCCTTTTTAGCTTGTTTATCCCCGACTATCGTCGGGGATTTTTTGTTTTTGGCCTCCCAGGGTCAAACGGATACTTTTGCCTGCGGCGCATTTGGGCCCCAAAAGCAAGGGCAAAAGGTATCTTTGTATCCTTTTGCCCTTCATTTAACTGCCCGAAATTTAATTTTACAAATTCAAAAATCAACTTCTATTTGATTTTATCACTGTATGGTAAACTATTTATATAGTCTTCCATAAATTGCCAATCCGGGATATAGCCGTCCTTGCTGTATTTCTTTTCAGGGTCAATGACGGGAGTACCATCCGAATGATGTAGGATAGGCAAATATAAGGTTAAGTCTGTTTTAAGATGTTTATTTAATTCTCTACCGAAAGCAACAAACTTCCCTTTTACCTCGAACATAAAAACCTGTGAAAAAAATAATTTCGCACGTGTAGAAACCTCCAAGGGGAATATTAATACAGCAACATTCTGCCCAGTATAAAAGGGTTGTTCCTGAAGGAAACAAGACCCAATGCTACCACCTAAGGCAACGGATAAACAGCCCGCTGGATATGGATTTGATCCTTCCATTCTATCTACAACATCGCTAACCCCATTATTGTCTGCTGTTCGAGAAACAAAGTTAACAGAAGGTGTTTCATATGTCATTTTATCATTATCAAATTTATTTCCAAAATCTATGTGACAAATCCGGGAAAGTTGAAATTCTTTCCAATTCGCCACATTTAAGTCTTTTTCAGAGCCATAAGTTCTAGAAGTGGTTAAAGGTTTGTAATGCAAGGACTTAATGTAATCTTCCATGAATTGCCAATCGGGGATATAACCCTCTTTGCTAAACTTCTTTTCCAAATCAATGACTGGGGTACCATCTGAATGATGCTGAATAGGTAAATTTATATCCAAAGAATACATGTTATCAGGCTTTGCTTTTCTACCATAAGAAAATCTATACATATTAAATGTCAGACAACAGGCGAGGTATAAGCCTTGGTTGCGAGATAATGTAAAGCCAATAGGTGTATATATCCTCACCGTATCTAATGCCCAACACGGTTCATCCTGCCAAGTAGTAAACATCCCGTTGGCTTCTCCACAACTAATCAAACAATTACCCAAACAGTTTGTTTGGTTATAAAAACCATCTACACTATTGTTAGTTGCACTTGCTGTAATGACTCGGTACTTATAATCTGGAGCAGGTGGAATATCAAAATAGTCCTCATCTTTTACAATTCTAGCTCCACGACGTATAGTAAATAGCTTTTCAAGTTTAAATTCCTTCCAATCTTGTTTATTAAGATTCATAAACTTGGCCTTCCTTTACCAAGTAAGACAGGTAGTTGTTAAAAGTTTGCTGGAAATCAGCTTCTGTCAGTTTGGTATAGTCTGTTTTCATATAGGCTTCACAAAGCCATTCATCAGCAGCACTAACTACTTGAACGGCTGATTTACCATCAACAGCCTTCTTCTGTTCAAAAAGACTCAGCCATTCTTTCTCTATGGCTTGCCATTTAGAATTCCCTTTTGAATCAAATTGTTCTACTCTACCAAGGTTTTTCTTCTTCACAAAACCGTCATCCTTACAGTAACCAAAAAAGGTAGAGCGGGATGTTCCATCCGGTTTAATATGCGGCTGCCCGAGTGTAAACAACATACAACAAGCATTAACAGATGAGCCAGGATAAAACATTTCCCCAGGGAGGGAAAAGACTGCTTCCAAGGTATTATCCTTCAGCATAGCGGCCTTTTCTTCACTAATGATACTGCTTGTACCTATGGCGCATTGCAAAGGCAACAAAACGGCCAGTTTAACTGTTTTGTGTGTTTTATTTTCTTCATTCATCTGTTTAATAACGTCTGATAGAAAATGAATAAATACTAAGCCCTTTGTTGGATCCTCCTTACCATCTTTTGCTTTTCCCCAATTTTTTTTATATGCGTTTGGTATAGTTTTGGGCTTAGCATTATAGGGCGGATTCATTAGGATAATGTCCGGATTGGCTTTCTTGATAAAATCCGCACTATCAAAACAGCTCGCATGTATGATGTTGGAGTTACCATCACTATGAATCAACATGTTAGTAGTAGAAAGGCCATAGGCCTTTTCTTCCACTTCAATGCCATAAATATTTTCTTCTTTTACCTTGCACATGGCTTCTTTTGCAGCTTTTTCAGTTTTACCTCTACGAACGTCGGCCAGCTCTTTAACCATAGCCTGTACTAGAAAAGAACCACTACCGCAAGTAGGGTCTAACACCTTTTTATGGCAGTCAACATCAGTCAGTTTGCACATAAAATCTGTGATGTGGTCCGGCATGAAAGCCTGATTTTTATCAGCTTTACCCGTATATTTATTAAAAGCAATAAAGAACAGATTTAATATA
>CALUXL010000057.1 GCA_944324735.1 uncultured Elusimicrobiales bacterium | reverse complement strand
TAAAAGCCATTAAGGATTATTTGGCCTGCCGGGTAAACCCCGGGCCGCAGGACGCATTGTTTTTAAACAACCGCGGCACCCCGCTTACCGGGGACGGGCTGGCTTATATTTTTAAAAACATGGCCATTAGCGCTCATTTGGCGCGCAGGGTAACCCCGCACAGCATGCGGCATTCTTTTGCCACGCATCTTTTGAATAACGGGTGTGATTTGCGCAGCCTGCAGGAAATGCTGGGGCACAAAAGCCTGGCCGCAACACAAGTATATACGCATGTATCGCTGGATAAATTAAAAAGCGTGTATAAAAACGCGCATCCAAAAAACAAGGAGAACTGATTTTATGATTGGTATCGGTGTGGATATCGGCGGAACCTTTGTAAAAGTGTTTGTGATGAACGAACACGGGGAAATTTTTCGGCAGGAAAAAATGGAAACCAATTACAGCAAAGGGCCCAAATTTTTCCTGCAGCAAATAGCGGATTATATCAACCAAATCCAGCAAGAATTTGCCGACCAAAAAGTGGCCGTAGCCATTGGCGCCCCGGGGGATGTGGACAATCAAAAAGGCGTTTTGCGCTACAACCCCAACTTAAAATTTAAAGACGTGAGCGATTGGCCCATCGCCCGCATTATAAAAGATTTAACCGGCATTACCCCCTCCGTAGCCAACGATGCCACCCTGGCCGCCTGGGGCGTGTATGAAAAAGAATTAAACCGCCAAGGCACCAATGTACTGGTGGTAACGCTAGGCACGGGTGTTGGCGGCGGGCTGATTTTAAACCGGGAACTTTTCCAAGGTTCCAACGGCACCGCGGGCGAAATTGGCCATACCAAAATTGCCGATACGCACAACGGCCCTTTATGCGGCTGTGGGGCGCGCGGATGTTTGGAAGCGTTTGTGGGCACCATTGGCATTAAACGCCGCGTGATGGAAGCGGTAATGGATGACCCCGACTCTGAACTGGCCAAAATGGTGGAAGCCGAGAAAGATTTTAAGATAGAGCTGGTTTCCCGCGCGGCGCAAAAAGGCTGCCCGGCCGCCAAAAAAGTGTGGGAAGACACCGGTTTTTATTTAGGCATTGGCTTAAGCAACTTTTGCCTTACGCTGGACGTAGACACCATTGTGCTGGCCGGCGGGGTTTCCGGCGCGGCGCCTTATTTTATGCCGGCGTTAAAACGCGTGCTGGAACATCAGCAAATACAAACCCCGTTTAAGAAATTAAAAATTATTACTTCGTCCAATCCCAATATTGGCGGCATTGGGGCAGCCATGTATGCCATTCACCAAGCTTTAGTACACCCATGAAAAAACTGACCGCTTTACTGATTTGCAGCCTTTTATCCGGCGGGTTATGCGCGCAGGAGCAAACCCTGCCCCAGCCGCCCGGCCAGGACGGTTTTATTTATTTTACGTCTGACACGGCCAACCTGGACCCCGTTTCCAAAAAAGTAAATTTGGAAGGCAATGTTACCATCATCCAGGAAACCAAGGACAAAAAACGCCGCGTGGTAAAAGGCGAAAGCATAACGCTGGACCAAACCAACACGGTTATTTCTTCCAAAGGGCCGATGACGGTGGAATCTTCCGCCGCGACATTAAACGGGGAAAATATGTCCGTCAATTACACCACCAAAGACTACCGGGCCGAAAACGTAGCTACGGAGTATCCCCCTCTTCGCGTTATAAACGCCAAAGAAATTTCCTCCGTAAACGGCACGGAAACCCTGCGTGGGGCCACCCTTACCTGTTGTGACAACCCGGACCCGCACTATACTCTTTCTGTGGGCAAACTAACCGTTTCCCCGCAAAAGCGCGTATTTGGCACCAATGCCGTGATGCGGTTGGATGGATTCCCCATTATGTATTTGCCGGTGTTTTGGCGCTCTTTGGAATCTAAAAAACCCTTTACCACCCATGTGGACTTTTCCCAAAGCAACAAAGTAGGCTTTGGGGTGTTGACTTCCACCGTGTTTGACCCGGTGTTAGGCTTCCGCCCCAAATTAAATTTGGACTATTACACCAAATCCGGCGTGGGTATCGGCACGGAGTTATTAGCCATTACCACCCCCACCCTAAAAGGTACCGGTGAATTCTATTATATTCACGACAAAGCAAGCCCCATTGAACTGGGAAAAGAAGAAATAAACCGCTGGGGTTTACGCGGCGGATACTGGTGGGAAATTGCGGACTCTTCCGACCAGCTAAACAATACTACCGGTGCTTTGTATCAATTACAGACGCAGTTTCGTATGGTGTCTGACCCGTATTTTAATGATTCGTTCTTCCGCGGCAACCCGTATATCTTTATGCCGGACCAACAAACCAACTTGTCTATTTCCCGGCAAACCCGCCGCTCTACCCTGCGCGTAAGCTACGACCAGCAAGATATTTATAACCGGACCAAAAATAAATTTATTGCCCAAACCCGCACCCTGCCGGAAGTAAAATACATTATGCACCCGGTAAACTTTTTGGGGCTGGCCAACCGCGTGGAAGCCAATTTTAATAATACTTCGTATATGGAAGGGGACTTCCGCCAAGGGGGCAACGCCCGCTGGACCGGGGAAAGAGCCTTCCGTTTAGCGCGCGGCCTTACCATTACCCCCGCCGTATTTTACGATCAAACCATCACATTCTCGGACCCGCAATACCAGGACAAAGACGCCTGGGTGGGCCGCGTGGGGACGGACTTCAACGTGCAGACGGAAACCTTCCTGGGCACGACGGACTTTGGCTACCGCTTTACCAAACGCCTCTCCACCGGCACATTAAGCACGGACCACGATTCCCTGGACAAAGGCATTGAAGAAAACACCCTGTATTTAACCAATTATTACCGCCCCACGTTTGACACCTATGTACGTTTTGCCACCGGGTTTAACCTTTCCAACACCAAGTTAAACCTGCAAAACAACCAACTGCAAAAGCTGGACTGGGACCACCTAAAAAGCCGTATAGAGCCTTTATTGTTGGAAGCCGGGTATAACTCCCCCGGCGGGGCCTTCCGCTTTTTTGTGCAGGATTTGTACGATTTGGAAGACAAAAACCAATCTTTTATTACGCAGATGGATTTTATTTACAAACGGCAAATTTTTGGCATTGGGTTAAATAACTTTGCAGACCACCAAGACCCCAATTCCCGCTACCGCACCTATTCGGACGAATACACCTTCACCACGTCTTTGGGTATCCGCCCCAATAACCCCAAATGGTTTGTGGACGCGGGGATAGACTTCCGCGTAAAAGACACAAGCCTGGTGGGTTTTAATAAAATGCTGCGCGTTTCTTATACATTCCACGATGCACGCGCCGAATTTACCGTGCGTGACCGCAACGACAACCTGTCCGTTGCCTTCCGCATCAACATTTTGTGCGGGGCAGACCCGCGCAAACAACAAGCCCGCCCCGAGGACGAATACTGGTACCCCTGGCGCGGCGCCAACGATTTAAGAGACATGTAAGAGGTTAAACCAAATGGCAAACCCTTTGATATACCACAAACAAGGTTGGATAGAAGTAATTTGCGGCTGTATGTTTTCCGGTAAGACGGAAGAACTCATCCGCCGTGTGCGTACAGCCCTGATTGCCAAACAAAAAGTGCAGTTGTTTAACTCTAAGATAGACACGCGCTACGGCATAGACAGCATCACCAGCCACAACCAAAACAAAGTGGCCGCCACCTGTGTAAAAACCGCGGCGGAAATCATCCCCCTGGTGCAAAAAGACACGCAGGTAGTAGCCATTGATGAAGTAAACTTTTTTGATAAAGGCATTGTGGACGTGTGCGAAAAGCTGGCCAAAGCCGGCAAACGCGTGATTGTGGCCGGCCTGGATACGGACTACCGCGCCGAACCTTTTGAAGTAACCGCCGCCTTAATGGCCAAGGCCGAATATGTAACCAAAAACCTGGCCGTATGCACCAAATGCGGCAACCCGGCCAGTTTTACCCAACGCATCAGCAAAGACACAAAACGCATTGTTGTAGGCACGACAGACGCTTACCAGGCCCGTTGCCGCAGGTGTTACAAAAAACCGGCCAAATAAGCCTTTTTAAGCGCGCAATAAACAGCGCGCTTTTTTATGTATAATAAATAAAAAATAAAAGGAGATTTCTATGCAAACTTATGCAGGGTTTTGGCGCCGTTTTGTGGCGTTTGTAATAGACAATATTATCTTATCCATCCCCACCGGGGTACTGGGTACTGTTTTTATGATGGTTCAAATGCCGCAGCTGATGGCCGCCCAGACCGAAGAGGAAATAGCCGCCTTGCTGCCGGGGCTGTTTTTGGTTTCTATTCTGTCTAATATTCTATTTTTTGTTTTATTTATTTTATACACCGCTTTTATGGAAAGTAGCTCCAAACAGGCCACGCTTGGCAAAATGGCCATGAGCATTAAAGTGGTGGACATAAACGGCCAGCGCCTTAACTTTTGGCACGCCGCCGGGCGCAACCTGGGGAAAGTGGTTTCCTATTTGATTGTATATTTTGGCTTTTTGATGGCCGCCTTTACCCGCCGCCGCCAGGCCTTGCACGATATCATGGCCTCCACTTTTGTAGTAAATAACAGCTACCAACCCGGTCAGCCTTTGCCGCAGGAAACTTTCCGCAGCGGTTGTTTAGTAGGGTCATTAATTGTGGTTATGCTGCCGTTTATTAGCTTGTTTGCGGCCATATTAATTCCTTTCTTTGTAACGCAAGACACCCTCCAAGAAGACACGGACGCCCCGGCCGAAAAGCGCCTGCTGCAAGCCCAAATGGAAGCCATTGCCCCTATGGATATACCCGAAGAAAAAGCCCTGGATATTAACGGCACCACTTTCTACACGCAGGACGGGGACGTGTACGCCCTCCGCCCCGAGCCCGGCTCTTTCACCGTACGCCTGCCCAAAGGCCAAAAGGAAATTTGCTGTGTGGAAGATGATGGCGGTTTTTGCCAATCCAACGCCATTCAAAAATGTATGTAAAACTTCTTTAACTTTAAAACCCCGCCACCTTGGCGGGGTTTTTTATTGCCTACAAAACCCTCTTTTTCCTCCACAATCACGGCCGGTTTTATTCCGCCAAAACAGTGGTTTCTAATAAGCCCTTAAGTATTTGCCAAGGCTTTCTTACACCATGGCGTTGCGTCTTAAAAAGTTAATAAAATACTCCCGCCCGGGATGTTTAAAAAGCCGGTTGTTTGATGGCACGTTTGTTAAAACCTTCCTTTTGGATCTCCCGGCAGGCAATACAAAGAAAAACAATCTCTGCTTATTAATGACAGGAAAAGTAAAAAAACGGAACTTCTTTTGTGCCCATGCAATAAAAAACCCCCGGGCTAAAACCCGGGGGTTGGAAGGTTAATACTAAAAACTCCAATGCGGCGTGTAAGAGTTGCCTTTCAAGTCCGCTATCAGGTGCGGGGCGCTGCCGTCCGCATCCATCACGTACAGCTGGCGTTTGCCGCCGTTACGCGTGGTGGTAAAGGCAATAAAGCGCCCATCGGGGGACCAGGTAGGGTCTTCGTTGGTGCCGGCGTCCGTCGTCAACCGGCGGATTTGGGTGCCCGTTAAATCCACCAAAAAGATGTCCATAGGGTGGAACGGCGCTTCGCGCCCGGCAAATACAATCCACTCCCCAGTGGGGGACCACTGCGGCGTGTCCGACCAGTTAAAACTGCGCGTTAATGGGCGGGTTTCGCCCGTTTCCAAATTCATTACATAAATTTGCGGGTTACCGGCACGGTTAGAAACAAAGGTAATGTATTTCCCGTCCGGAGAATACGAAGGAGACCCGTCTACCGACGCTTTATTGGTCAGGCGCGTCTTTTTGTGGGTTTCCAAATTGTATACGTAAATGCTGGGGTTTTTACCGCCGGAGCTGGTAAACACCAAGGCCTTTCCGTCCGGGGATACCCCGCCGATGAGCGACAGCCCGCCGCGAATCACCACCGGGGCAATTTTGCCTAAGCGCAAATCAATGGCAAAAATATCCGGGTTTTTGTATTTATAGGTGGTGTAATAGATGCGCCCGTCTTTGGACCAGCGGGGCAAAATGGCAATGCTTTTATCGTTGGTTAATTTTTGCAGGTTTTTACCGTCATAATCCACCACATAAATTTCTTTGTGTTTGGTGGCATCGTTGGCAAAGGCAATTTTGGTGTCCGCAATGCCGCGTTTGCCAATCAGGGCCGAGACGATTTGATCCGCCGCCACGTGCGCCAAACGGCGCAGGCTGGACTCCGTACCCTTATACGCTTTGGCAAATACCGCCGTGCGGGTGCTTACATCATATACATACAAACGGATGGTGTAGTTGGGCTCGTCGTAAGAAACACTGCCCGAAAGCACATAAGCCGCGCCCTGTTTACCCCAGGCGCTGACGCTTTCGTTAATATTTTTTTTGTTAAAAGCGGGGCCGTTTTCCTGCACGTCAAAATAGCGCATGTACATTAAATCCGCGCGCAGTACTTCCTGCACTTCTTGGGCGGCTTGACGGGCTTGTTCTCCCTTGGATTCAAACGCAGGAATACCAAACCCCGGCACTTTTTGGCTGCCGTAAGAGGTAATGCCTATGTAAACATCGGCATTAGGCCGCCCGTAGGCGGCGGAAAAAGCTCCGGCGGCAAACACCGCCAGCAATAATAATTTGGCAAGATTTTTCATAAAAGGATTAGTTTAATTTAGCAAGTTCCGCTTTGGCCTGGGCGGCTTCCGCCGTGCCCGGGAATTCCTGCACCACGGAAGACAAGTAACGTTTGGCTTCGTCGTTCTTTCCAAGCGGCACAATGCTGCGCGCGTATTTTACGCGGGCTTGAGCCGTTAACTTGCTTTTAGGAAATTTTTGCAGCAGCGTAGCATAAGCTACCGCCGCCGGTTTGGCTTGGGAAAGGCCCGTGTAGGCATCGCCCAAGTAAATATAGGCTTGTTCGGCACTTTCACCGGTGGGGTATTTGCTAATGTACAATTTAAAACCGGTTACGGCCGCGGAATAAGATTCTTTATCCAAATGGTTTTTGGCTTCGGCAAATAAATCCGAAGGGAGCATGGCTACCCCTTGGGAAGAGGCCCCCTGCGCACCTTCCGAAGAAGAAGCCGCCGGGCGAACAACGGCGGAAAGGTCGTCCAGCTTGGTGGACAGGCGCACCATTTGCGCGTCCATCTGAGAAAGGTTTTCGTTAGAAACGGACAAATTGCGGTTTAACTCTTCCATCTTGGTAGCCAATTCCGCCTGGTTGGCCTGCATAACGGTGATGGAATCGTTCAGTTCTTTCAGCTGCAGTTTCAGCGTGCCCATGTCGCGCTCGCTGGCTAAGCAGCCGGACAAAAGAAAGCCCGAACCTCCTATAAAAATAAGTTTCATAACGTTTTTCATAGTGGTTCGGGCTCCTTTTGTAAAATTACTTATTTTACGATCAGCACAGTGTCAGCGCGGCGGTTTTTAGCCCAGCAGCTCTGAGTGGCTTCGTAGCAGACCGGTTTTTCTTCACCGTAGGAAACGGTGGTGATCTTGTCGGCCGCAATGCCTAAGCGGACATAGTAGGCTTTTACTTCATTGGCTCTTTTTTCGCCCAAAGCAATGTTGTAGGCGATGGTGCCTCTGTCGTCGCAGTTGCCTTCTACTACCAATTTAACATCGGCAGCTTTTTCTTTGATCAATTTGGCATTGGCTTCCAAGACTTTGCGGTTTTCAGCGGTCAAGTTATATTTGTCCAACGCAAAATGTACGGTACCCAATTTGAGTTCCGCAGCAGGGACTACTTCGGTCACGGTTTCTTCTAATACCATTTCGGCAGAAGAACCGGCAGTCAAGTCGGCATTGGCATCGTCTTTAACGTTCTTTTTGCAGGCGCTTAAGCCGGCGGCTAAAGACAAAACCAGAACAACTTTCAACAAGTTTTTCATTTGTTTCTCCATATTAAATATTTGAAGCTACCAATAAATGATAGCAGACTTTTCGCCCGCGGGTCAATTCTCCGCAAGCGTTTTATTAATTACTTAATAAAAGTGCTAGCCCGCTGCCGCGCCCGGCGCGGCGGGGGTTACTCTTCCAATAGGCGCGCCAGCGTTTTGCTAAGCATAGCCGGGTTGGCTTTGCCTTTGCTTTTGCGCATCACCGCGCCCACCAGGGCACCAATGGCGGCCTTATTGCCTTTTTTATAGTCGGCCACGGCTTTGGGGGTGGCGGCAATGGCTTCTTTGGCCCAGGCTTCCAGGTGGCCTTCGTCGCTCACTTGCACCATGCCGGAGGCTTCCACAATGGCTTTGGGGCTGCCGCCGTTAGTCCAAATTTTATCAAACACTTCGCGCCCTTGGCGGCGGGTAATTTTGCCGCTTTCCACCATTTCCAGCAGTTCCGCTAGTACCTTGGCGGAAATGGGGCTTTGGGAAATTTCTTTCTTTTCCGCATTCAGCATACCCAACAGGTCCGTCTGTATCCAGTTGGAAGCCGTCTTTACGGAAACGGTCTTTCCGGAGGTTACTTCTTCAAAATAGCGGGCAATGTCTAAAGAAGACGTCAACACCCCGGCATCATACGCGTTTAACCCGGCCGCCATAAATTTGGCTTCTTTCTGGGCGGGCAGTTCCGGCATTTGGGCTTTTACGCGCTCCAGCCAGTCGTGCTTAAGCACCAGGGGCGGAAGGTCCGGCTCCGGGAAATAGCGGTAATCCAGCGCGTCTTCTTTCGAGCGCATGGGCCGGGTTACGTTTTCTTCCTTATCCCAAAGGCGGGTTTCCTGCACCACGTGGCCGCCGGCGTTTAACAGCTCGGTCTGGCGGTTGATTTCATAGTGCAGGGCGTCTTTAACGGCTTTGAAGGAGTTTAAATTTTTAATCTCACAGCGCGTGCCGAATTTTTCCTGCCCCACCGGGCGCAGGGAAACGTTTACGTCCACACGCAGTTCGCCTTTTTCCATATCGCAGTTGGAGGCGTCCACCCATTTCATTAAACGTTTAATTTCGGTTAAATAAGCGTAGGCTTCTTCCGGGCTGCGCATATCCGGCATGGAAACAATTTCCAACAGCGGGCAGCCGGAGCGGTTGAAGTCAATTAAAGAGTAATTGTCAAAATGGGAAGATTTGCTGGCGTCTTCTTCCAAGTGGGCATGATGGATGCCGATTTTTTTCTTTTGCAGGTTTTCTTTCGGCCCGAAAGTAATTTCTATACTGCCGGCGCCGTTGATGGGCTTATCGTACTGAGTGATTTGATAGCCTTTGGGCAAATCCGGGTAAAAATAATGCTTGCGGGAAAAGGTGGAATATTCGTTTACTTTACACCCCAGCGCCAAGCCGGCTTTTACGGCCAGTTCCACAGCGCCTTCGGTAAGGACGGGCAACACGCCCGGCTGGCCCGTGCAGCGGGGGCAAATGGCGCTGTTGGGTTTGGTTTCATCCCCCACGCCGTTGGGGCAAGAGCAAAACAATTTGGTTTTGCTGGCTAGTTGGACATGGATTTCCAGTCCGATAACA
>CALUXL010000056.1 GCA_944324735.1 uncultured Elusimicrobiales bacterium | reverse complement strand
GGGGGGGGGCGGGAGTACGGTGGGGGGGGCGGGCGTCTCGTGGCTCGTGGGTTTCGTCGGGGGGCTCGTGGGGGGTGGGTACCGGCGGCAGCACTTCTGTTTTTACAGGGGGAAGGGGTTTCTCTTCTTTTTTAGGTTCGGTGGGGGCAGGCGGCGCAGGAACGCGGCTTAATACTTGTTCGGCCGATTCCTCAAAAAACAGTTTGCCCTTTTTCCAGGAGGTGTATAAAGCGGTGGAGGCTGGGTCCGTACGGTGAAAATCTTTGTCTTGGCTGCGGTCCGCCAGGGCGATGGCACGCACGCGCACTACGCCGGCGGTGTTGCCGTAGCCGTCTTGGCGGGTGATGTATCCGTCCACCCGGGCCAGCACTTTTACTTTATGCCCGCGGGCAATTTTGCTGGCGCGCGGTTTTTCTTTACCAAACAGAACGTAAAGCATTTCGTAAGAGAGGGAATTGCCTTTTCCGGTGGCATAATAATATAAAGGGGTGTCTATGCGCAAAATGAGGCGGATGGATTTGTCGTTCTCCCGTATGCCGGCCACTTCCCCGTTAAAGGCCACCACGGCGCCTTTGTAGGCGGAAGGATCTTTTTGTATGCTGTATAAATAGTCTAAATTTTGGTCTTTATAAGGCATTACGCCGCTGCAGGCGGCTAGCAAGAAACAAAAAATAAATAAAAAAGTGTTTTTCATAAGGCTATTATATAAAATAAAAGAAAATGTGTTAGAAAGGGGGTTTTGATATGTCATCAACGGAAACGGCTGTATTTGCGGGGGGATGTTTTTGGGGCGTGGAGCATTTGTTTAAAGACGTGCCCGGCGTAAAGGAATTGCAGGTGGGATACACCGGCGGAACCGTGCCAAACCCCACGTACGAACAAGTTTGCACCAACACCACCGGCCATGCCGAGGCCCTGCGCATTGTGTTTGATCCGCAAATTGTTTCTTTTGAAACTTTGGCCAAATTATTTTTTGAAATTCATGACCCTACCCAGCTTAACGGCCAGGGGCCGGATATTGGGTACCAGTACCGCTCCGCCGTGTTTTATACTTCCGCCGCCCAGCAGGCAACCGCCCGGCACTTAATAGACATATTAAAACAAAAAGGCCTGGCTGTGGTAACGCAGGTGGAAGAACTAAAGGAATTTTGGCCGGCGGAAGATTATCACCAGCATTATTATGTTAAAAAAGGCACCTTGCCCTATTGCCACCGCCGGGTAAAACGCTTTTAAGGGGACTTTTACATGGCAGAATTGTAACGGGATTGGTTGGTGTATTGGAAAAGAATTTAAAAAGGCAATAAAAAACCCCGGTTCAACCGGGGTTTTTTATAAACAGTAAAATGGCGCCCTCTGGGAGAATCGAACTCCCCTTTTCGGATTGAAAATCCGACGTCCTAACCGATAGACGAAGAGGGCTTAAAAAGTGCGCCCGGTGAGACTTGAACTCACGGCCCCCCGCTTAAAAGGCGGATGCTCTACCACTGAGCTACGAGCGCTAAAACAGTCAAATAACTTCCGGGTCTAATCTTTCGGGTTAAACCCAACATAAATATTTTACTAAAAATTTTTATTGCATGCAAGAAATTTTTTAAGATTTTTTACAGCAACTTTTTTCCGATAATTTATTATAGCAGTTTTGTGTTTGGCTTGCAACGCAAAATTTATTTTGGGGCGTTTTGTATAGAGGAATTGGCTTTTTTATTTTTACTTGTTTTTACGTTTGACAGCCTGCCAGGTGTTTTATACCATATACTTATAACGCTTGGCAAGGCCCGGCGTATTTTATAAAAGAGGATTTTATTTATATGAAAAAAGTGATTAATTCCAACAATGCACCCAAGGCCATTGGCCCCTACTCTCAAGCCATTGAAGACAGCGGCTTTGTTTTCACCTCCGGCGTTTTGCCCATTGACCCCGTAACCGGTGAAATTTACAACGGCTCCGTGCGCGTGCAGACCGAGCTGATTTTGAAAAACCTGGAAAATATTTTAAAAGAAACGGGCTGCACCCTTAAAAACGTGGTAAAAACCACCGTATTCTTGACCGATTTAACCCAATTTGCCGAAATGAACGAAGTTTACGCTTCTTTCTTTAAAGAAAACCCGCCCGCCCGCAGCACCATTCAGGTAGTGGCCTTACCCAAAGGCAGCGCGGTGGAAATTGAAGCGGTAGCCAAAAAATAGCTGCGGGGCTTTGTTGCTATGCCTACTATACAGGAAGAACTTCTTTCCGGCCGCTGTAACGGGATCTTACTGCCCTTGTCCTCCATGAAAAGCGAGGGGGACTGGGGCGTGGGCGATTTTGGCAGTTTGGAAGAGTGGGTGGAATTTTTTGCTTCTTTAGGGGTAAAGTTTGTGCAAATTTTGCCCCTGCAGGAAACCGCCCCCAACGAAACATGCCCCTATTCCGCACTTAGCGCCTTTGCGGTGGACCCGGTTTACGCCTGCATCCCGCAGGTGGAAGATGTGAGCGCCAGCCCGGCCGCCCAGGAATATATTAAAAACATCCAGGGTGAAATTGCCGTTTGGCACGCTTCCCCCAAAGCGCTTTTGCGCACCATCAAACAGGCCAAATTAAAAGCGTTGTGGTTTGGTTACCAACACTTTTTGGCCCAACATCAAGCGTGGGATACTCCCCGCGCAAAGGCGTTTGAAGCTTACCGCTCGGCCAATAACAGCTGGCTGCGCAGTTACAGCATTTTCCGTGCGTTAAAAGAGTTTTACAAATGGCAAAGCTGGACCCAATGGCCCGAAGATTTAAAAAACGCCCTCCCGCAAGCGCTGGACGCGTTTGAAGCCCAGTACAAAGAGTACGTGCAATTTTTTGCCTATGTACAGTGGGTGCTGGATCAGCAACTTCGCCGTGCCAAGGCGTTGGCTTCTTCCAAGGGGCTTTATTTGTTTGGGGACATCCCTTTCGGCACCAATTTAGACAGTGCCGAAGTATGGGCCGAGCGCCAAAACTACCGCATTGATTATGAAGTGGGCGCCCCGGCGGATCAATTTTCGCAGGGCGGGCAGCGCTGGGGCCTGCCGGCTTATGACTGGCCTTACCAGCATACGCACGGTTTGGATTTGTGGAAACGCAAAATCCGCCGCGCTACGGAACTGTACGACATCTTCCGCCTGGACCACTTGGTAGGCTTTTACCGCACCTATGTGTTTGCCCCGGGGGATGAAAAAGGCGCTTTTGATATAGAAGGCGAGCAAAACCAAATAGACCGCGGTTACCACTTTTTGCGCACCGTGCTGGATGTTTGCTCCGGCCGTTTGCCGGTGGGGGAAGACCTGGGCGTCATCCCCAACTATGTGCGGCGTATGCTGGTGGATTTGCGTATCCCGGGGTATAAAGTATTGCGCTGGGAACGGGAAGACAACGGCTACTACCGCGAACCGCGCAACTACCCGGCCTGCTCTTTGGCCACCACCTCCACCCACGATACGGAAACCGTACGCGGCTGGTGGGAAACCATGCCCCAGCAGGAACGCGCCAATATTTGGGAAATGATTTCCGCCCAAAAGACGGATGGCAACATCCCCTTTACGCCGGACGTGCAAAAAGCCATTTTACATAGGGTGTTAACTTCCGGCTCTGCCCTTACGTTGTTTTCCTGGCAGGATATTATCGGCACGTTGGACCGTATTAACGTGCCCGGCGTGGTGGACGATACGAACTGGACTTACCGCAGCGACGTAACCCCCGCCCAAGCCTGGGAACGTTACCGCCCGCAGCTGGAAGCTTACCGGGACCTGCTAAAACAAACGGGCCGCAGCGCTTGTTAAAAACTCGGCTAGGGTTTGTGTTTGAACGATTAAAAACTCCCCGTCTGGCGGGGAGTTTTTGCATGTAAACGCGTTTTGATAAAAGGGGGGTTAACCGCGGGGGTGGAACTTTTTGTGTTTTTCTTTTAAGTCCCCCACGTTTAAATGGGTATAAATTTGAGTAGTGGTTAAATTGGCGTGCCCCAGCATTTCCTGCAGGCTTCTCAGGTCCGCCCCGCCCTGCAGCAAATGGCTGGCAAATGTGTGGCGGAACAAATGCGGGTGCAGCGGCTGGGATACGCCCGCCAGCCGGCCCAGGGCGGCCAGGTCTTTCCAGACGCTTTGGCGGCTTATTTTTTTGCCGTTTTTGTTTAAAAACAGTTCACTGCCCACAATTTTAGAAGCAAAGTGCGCTTCCCGGGCCTCTATATATTGCTTTAAACGCCGGCAGGCCTGCGGGTGTATGGGCACAAAACGTTGTTTGCCCCCTTTACCAAAT
>CALUXL010000055.1 GCA_944324735.1 uncultured Elusimicrobiales bacterium | reverse complement strand
CAGCCCATCCTTTTCCTGCCGGATATGAAAGATTTTTTGCAAAATTATTCCTCCTTCCTCACCGCTATTTTGTTTGGAAACGAAAAAAGCGGCCTAAGCGGGCAGGATATTGCCCGCTGCAACGGGGTATTAAACATCCCCACCACCGCGCACCAGCCTTCCATCAACCTGGCCCAGGCGGTGCTGCTGGTTTGCTATGAGATTGCCAAATCCCTGGGGTTAAAACCTCTTCGCGCGGCTAAACAAACCATTTACCCGTCCGACGCGCAACGCGAAGTGGCCGTAAAAGAGTTAGATGCCCTGTTCACCGCCGCCGGGCTTAAGGAAGACTGGCCGCAAAGTACCCGGCAAGACTTAATACGCAACGTGCTTTCCCGCCAGAATTTGGACCGCAGTGCCCTGTTTGTTATTAAAAACCTGGCCGAAAAGCTCCGCCGCCATATAAAATAGCCGTCTTTCTTTTACTGCCAACCCCCCTTTATTTTGTTAAAATATAGTAAAGGAGCGCAGGCATTATGGATTACAATATTTTGGTTATAAACCCGGGGTCCACCTCGGACGATATAGGTTACTACCGCGGTGATACCCCCGTTTTTGAGGTTACCGTGCGCTACTCCATGACGGACCTGGAGCCCTACGAAGGCAAAAACGTAATAGAACAGCTTCCCCTGCGCAAAAAATTAATACTGGACTATTTGATAGACCATAATATCCCGCTGGAAGAAATCCAGGCCGTTATCGGCCGCGGCGGGTTTATTAAATCCGTTTCCGGCGGCGTGTATGAAGTAAACGACCAAATGCTTAAAGATTTAAGCGCCGGCACTTACGGCGGCATACACCCCAGCAACTTAGGGGGCATACTGGCGCATGAAATTGCCCAAATAGCCCACTGCCCAAGCTTCATCGCTAACCCGGTTGTTATTGACGAGTTGCAATCCATCGCCCGCTATTCCGGCATGCCGGAAAACCCGCGCATATCCATTTTTCACGCATTAAGCCAAAAACGCGTAGCCCGTATGATTGCCGAAAAAATGGGCAAAAAATATACGGACGTAAACTGCATTGTTTGCCACGGCGGCGGCGGTATTACGGTGGGTGCCCACTGCAAAGGCCGCGTAATTGACGTAAACAACGGCTACGAGGGCGACGGCCCCATGACCCCGCAAAGAAGCGGCGGTGTGCCGGCGGCCGGGCTTATGCAAATGTGCTTTAGCGGTAAATATACCGAGCGCGACATTAAACTAAAACTGCGCGGCAAAGGCGGGCTGGTGGCTTATACCGGCACGTCTGACGTAAAAGATTTGGAAGAGTTTATCCGCACCGGGGTAAAGCGCCCCGGCTCCATGATTTTTTGCACGCGCGAACAAGCCCAAGAAGCGCGCGACGCCATGGTATACCAAATTGCCAAATACATAGGTGCTATGGCCGTGGTGTTAAAAGGTAAAATAGATTTTATAGCGCTTACGGGCGGGCTTATGCACAGCAAAACCATCCCTCAGCAACTGGGGGAATATGTGGGCTGGCTGGCGCCTTTGTATGTGTTCCCCGGCAGTGAAGAAAAAGTAGCCCTGCGCGAGGCCGCCCAGCGGGCCTTAAAAGACCCGTCCATCGTAAAGCGTTACGTATAATTTGTATTTGTACCATACTAAGGAGAAAGCAAAAATGAAATTCAAAAGTTTCGCTGATTTAATCAGCCAAGTAAAAGGCAAATCCAACCGGGTTGTGGTGCCCGGCGCCAACAACAAAGAAGCCTTGCAGGCCATCAAAATGGCGGACGACAACGGCCTCATCTCTCACGGTATTTTAATCGGCCCTATTAACGCCGTAAAAGCCATGGTAAAAGAAGCCGGCCTGCCGGAAGGCAAGTTTGAATTTATTGACTGCGAAGACGTACCCACCATGTGCAAACTGGCCGTGGACCAAATTTTAGCCGGTAAAGGCGACTTTTTAATCAAAGGCTTGGTAGACACCAAATACTACATGAAAGCCATTTTGAATAAAGAAGCCCACCTGGTGCCGGAAGGGGCCTTGCTGTCCCACTTTGTGTTGTTCAGCACCCCCAAATACAAAAAACCCTTTGCGGTAACGGACTCTGCCGTAGTCATCTCCCCCACCTTGGAACAAAAGGTTAAAATTGTGCAAAACGCCGTAAACACCATGCACAAACTGGGCTTGGCCGAACCGAAAGTAGCCGTTGTGTGCCCGGTGGAAAAAGTGAACGAAAAAATCCCCAGCACGGTAGACGCCGCCGCCTTGGCGCAAATGAACGCCGAAGGCAAAATTACCGGCTGCACCGTGGAAGGGCCGTATGATTTTTATATCTCTATGTCTGCCGAACGCGCGGCCGAAAAAGGCATTACCGGTAAAAAAGTAGCCGGCGACGCGGACATTTTGGTACTGCCCGATTTGGACGCGGCCAACCCGTTCTACAAAGCTTTGGCTTTCTTTGGGCAGGATATGGAAGCCGCGGCCGTACTGGTGGGGCCCAAAATCCCGGTGATTTTGCCCTCCCGCGCCGATGACCCCAAAGTAAAGCTCAATGCCATTGCTTTGTGCTCTTATTTAAAAGACCAAAAATAGTTTAAAATGCAAAGGGCGCGCCCAAACGGGGGCGCCCTTTGTTTTGTGTGTGCAGAAAGATGAATAAATTCCGTTTTCTTAATTTTTTAAATAAAAATTACCGCCGCTATCATGACTTGTTGTTTTATTTTTTAACGCTTTCCGTCATTACTTTGGCGACGGTGCTTGCCGTTCAAATTACCAAAGAAAAGAACGAGCAGGAACTCATTAACCTTCAGGAAAGACAAATAGGGGTGGAAGAATTTACCGTTAAACAAAAACCCATTTATGTAGCTTTGCAGAATGCCGGCTTATCCAACCGGGAAGTATTTGACATCGTCAACAAATTAAACGAAGTAACCGATACCCGCCGCCTGCAAAACCGGGACACGTATTCCATTTCCACCGACCAAGAAGGCCAGTTTAATATGCTGCTGCTCAACCAAGGGTTCAAGCATTTCTATGTAGCCAATTTAAACGGCACGCTGGTTTCCGGCGTGAGCGATGTGGAAATAAAAACCCGTGTTAAAACCGCCGCGGGCGAGGTAGAAGGTTCGCTTTTCAACTCCATGTTAAAAGAAGGCGCCACCGTACCGCTGATTGTGGACTTTACGGATGCGTTCTCCTGGACGATGGACTTTAACTCCGAAACCCAAAACGGGGACCGCTACGCCGCCCTGTGGGAAGAGAACTTTACGGCCGACGGCACCATCACCAGCCAGGATTTGCTGGCCGCCTATTATAAAGGCCAAAACGGCCTGACCTACGCCCTGTATTTTAATGGGGAATTTTACGACGAAACCGGCAAAGTAAGCAAAAAAATGTTCTTAAAAGCGCCCATCAGCTTTCGCAGCTATCGCATTTCTTCCCGCTTTAGCTATGGCCGCCTGCACCCCATTTTGCGTATCCGCCGCCCTCACCTGGGTATAGACTACGCGGCCCCCTCCGGCACGCCGGTGGACGCCGTGGCCGACGGAACCGTTACTTATGCCGGCCGCAAAGGCGGATATGGCAACTATGTGGAAATCAAACACGCCAACAGTTATGTAACCTCTTACGGCCACTTAAAAGGGTTTGGCAAAGGTATTAAAAAAGGCGCCCGCGTAACCCAGGGGCAAACCATTGGCTATGTGGGTTCCACGGGGCTTTCCACCGGGCCGCATTTGGATTTCCGTATCAAATACAAAAATAAATTTATAGACTTTTTAAAGATGAAAAACCGCAACAATGCAACCCGTTCCGTAAGTAAAGAAGAACGCAAAGAGTTTGAAGAATTAAAAGCGCTCTACTTAAAAGAACTGGACCGGGCCACCAAAGAAGCGGATGAAAAAGCCAAAGCCCAAAAAGCGGCCCCCCAAAACGCCGCCCAAGCTGAGGAGAACGCATGAAGAAAAAAATAGCTTTAACCGGCGGGCCCAACAGCGGTAAAACAACGGCCCTGTCCGTATTAAAAGAAACATTCGGCCCGCAGGTGGAACTGGTAAGGGAAGCCGCCACCATGATTTTTAGCGGCGGGTTCCCCCGGCAGGACAACAGCCGCCCGCATATAGAAACCGCCCAGCGCATTATTTTCCATGCCACGCAACAGTTGGAAAGCCTGGCGGAAAAAACGTCCGAGGCGCAGTTAATCGTGTGCGACCGCGGCACCGTGGACGCCGCCGTTTACTGGCCGGGCGGAGTGGAAGATTTCTTTAAACAAATGGGCACCACGCTGGAAGAACAAATAGCCCGTTATGACGCGGTACTGCATTTGTCCCCGCCGTCTAACCCGGCGTTTTACCAGTCCACCCATGTACGTACAGAAAGTTTGGACCAGGCTTTTGAAATTGACCGTAAAATTTTAAAAATCTGGGAAAAACACCCCAACCGCTTAATTGTGGGCGGAACCGAACACTTTTTTGAAAAAGCGGAAGTTATTAAAAACTTTGTAGAAAAATTAATTCAAAAATAGGAACTGCTATGAAAAAGAAAATCGTTTTAACAGGCGGCCCCAGCGGCGGTAAAACCACCGCTCTTTCCATATTAAAAGAAACCTTTGGCAATAAAATTGCCTTGGTACAGGAAGCCGCTACTTTAATTTACAGCGGCGGTTTCCCGCGTAAAGACAACAGCCCCCTGCACATTGAACACGCGCAAAACATCATTTTTTATACCGTGCACCAGCTGGAACACCTGGCGGAAGAAACCTCCAACGCCGATATTATCATTTGCGACCGCGGCTCCATCGATGGCGCCGTTTACTGGCCCCACGGACCGGAAGACTTTTTTAAAGCCATG
>CALUXL010000054.1 GCA_944324735.1 uncultured Elusimicrobiales bacterium | reverse complement strand
TTTCAAAATCCACATCGTGCAGTAAACCGCACAAGGCCCAAAAATCGGCCTCGCTGCCGTGGCCCAGCTCCTGGGCGAACCAGCGCATAACCGCTTCCACCGTAAGGGCGTGCTGGAGGTGGAAAGGCTCCTGATTGTATTTTTTTACTAAGTTCAGCGCTTGGGCGCGGGTGATGTGTGTTTGCATAAATAAAATCTCCGTACAAAAAATTAAAAGTTGTATTCATCCGTCATAAAAATAATGACGGACGGGTCCTTATCAAACGCTTCTTGCAAATAGGTTTTTTTAAGGCTGGGGCGTTTGGTGCTGGAATAATAAATGGCTTTGCGCGTGTTTGGAAAGTACGCCTGCAAATATTTATACTTGCCAAAACTGCCCACCACGGCTTGCGGGTGGTATTGTTGCAGTTGGTCCGCAAGCAGTTGGTTTAGGCGTTGGCGCGTTTGCGGGGAGCTGTCGTCTTGGTCAAAACCGTCCGGCAGTTGCAATAGAATGGAAAACCCGGCCTCTTTTAGTAATTGGGCCGTTTCTCCGGCGGAGGTTTCAAACATCAGTTGTTCTTTTGGTATCCCAAAACGAAGCGCCAGCGATTGCAGGTATTTTACGTCCGTTTCATTTAACGGGATTTTTAAATCCAGCCAATAGGTTTTGTTTTGCGGGTTTTTAAGGGAGGCAAAAATATCGGCCAAGTTAACGGCGTACGGGAGGGCGCTTTCATCATGCCCTACAAGTAGTCCCCCCTGCGGGCTGCGTATAATATCCATCTCAAACCCCGGGTATTTGGCGTCTTTTTGGCGGGCGCGGTATACGGTGTTAACCGCGTGCAAAAAACGCGGGCTTTGCGGGCGGTAGCCCTGTGTATAGGCCTGCTCCTGCGCCGTGGCCAACAGGGGGTGCAAAGGGGTCATCATCCGCTTTACGTAAAAACGCATAAACGGGGCATATAAAAGCCCCGCCAAAATAAACAACCCTAAAAGTAAAAATAAAATCCGCTTCTTCATATTTTTATTTTATCAAATAAAAAAAGGGCATAAAAAACCCCGGCTGTTAAGGCCGGGGCTGTAAGTAAATGTTAAGCTTGGGGCACAGGGCCAAAGCGGTTTTCTTCCGGGGTGCCGGGCAGCAGGTCAAAAATCAGCAGTACAACGGCGCCGATGAACGGAATAAGCCCAATCAAGATCCACCAGCCGGAGCGGTCAATATCGTGCAGGCGGCGTACGGAAATGGCCAGGTTAGGCAGCAAAATGGCCAGGTTAAACAAAATAAATAATACGGAGAATACGCCCGTAATCAGGCTGGATTCCATCGCCCCGCCGATGGCAATGAAAATTTGAAATACGATGTAGATGATAACCGTCCACAAAGTCCACAGCCAAAACTGTTTGCGGTTGGCGCGGGTTTTAAAATCAACATATTGTTTAAAGATAGGGTCCAGCAAATATTTCATATTTCCTCCTAATAATTTTTATTACTACACGAAAAAATATACAAAAAACAGCAGAAACAAGGCAAACTATTTGCAAACATCCACCCATTGGCCGCCGGTTAAGGTTTGCAGTTCCTGCAAAGATAGTTTTACCGCATTATCCGGCGCGCCGGCGGCGGGGTATACGGGGTCAAACGCTTTTAAACTGGCGTCTAAATACACCTTTACCTGCGGGTTTAACGCAAAGGGGCAAACACCCCCCACCGGGTGGCCGGTTAAAGTTTCCACTTCATCCAGCTTCATAAAGCGGGCTTTTTCGTTAAATACGGCTTTGTATTTGGCATTGTCCACTTTGGCAGTTCCCCCCGCCACAATGACCATCGGGCCCTGCTTGGTTACAAAACCCAGGGTTTTGGCAATGCGCCCCGGCTCACAGCCTAGGGCCTGGGCGGCCAGTTCCACCGTGGCGCTGGAGGTGGGGTTATGGATATAGCGGTTTAGTAGGCCGTGCTGCTGCAAGAATTGTTTTACTTGTTCGGTTCTCATAGGCTATTTATAAAATTTGGCAAACTCTTTAAACGCGGCGCTGATGGCTTTGGGGTCTGCGCCGGAGGGCAGTTTTTTGTAATTTTCGTCGTAATGTTCCAAGTAGCCGTAATTGTCTATAACGGAAATTTTGTCCCCCGTTTGCACCGCTTTTTTGGTATAGCTGGATATAATGGTGTAAGGGCGGGGAGTGGGGTCAAAAAGGTCCATACCGGTGGAATAATCCGGCGGTGGGTTGGTGCAGCCCAGCGCGTGGGTAAGCAGGGTGGGCATAATGTCATAATGCGCGGTGCGGTAAGCCAGTTCTTTACCTTGTTTGCCGGGCCACCAAACCAAAAGCGGTACATGGGTTTGCCATTTGGCAAAGTTGCTGTTGTGCCCCCAGAAATTATTGTGGGTGTCGTTTACTTCTTGCCCGTGGTCGCCCGATAAGATAATTACTGTATTATCCAGCAGGTTTTGCTCTTTAAGCAAATCAAACACCTGGCCGATAAGCCCGTCTATAAAATGCACCGAGTTTTTATAACGGTTCATGTAGGGGGTAGGGTCCGTATTTTTAGTAAGGGTCAGGTAATTCATTTGTTCGCCTACGGGTTTAAAAACGTCCCCTCCTTCCGGGAATTCCTGGCCGTGGGCAGAATCGTAAAATAAAAAGCCAAAGAAGGGCTTTTGCGCGGAACGCTGTTTAATAAAGGCGGTAAAATCCTGCTCAATATCCAAATCCCGTGCTACTTTGGTGGCACCCTGGGATTCTATACGCAAGTTAGGCACGGAGGCAAAAATATTTTGGTGAAACTCCGGGCTGTTTAATTTGGAACTTGCAAAAATGCCCAACTGGTAGCCTTGGTTTTGCAACTGCTGCATAAACACGGGCGGCTGCTGGCGGCTGGTGAAAGAATCCCAATACAAATACGGCATGGAGTAAAAGAGAGAGAACATGCCCGCTTCGGTAGCGTTGCCGCCGCTTAAATGGTTGGTGAAATAGAACGCGTCTTTACTGTTTTTATACGCCTGCCAGGTGTTGGGCATAACCTCTTGGGTAAAGCTGTCCGCCCGCCAGGAATCAATTAAAATAATTAAAATATTTAATGGTTTATCCGTTTTGCACTGCATGGGTGCCAGCGGATAGTTTAAAGAGCCTTGTTTGGGGATGGAGTATGGTTCCGCTTTGGGTTCAAACCCCATACGGCGCAAGCGGCGGTTAGCGCTCATGGGGTTGGCCCACGGCATATAAGAAACCTGCGCCAGTACCGAGGGCACCATCATAAACTTGCCCCAGGCATGCACCCCGTTGTATACCAAAAAAGCCCCCAGCCACAAAATACATACCGCCCATATGGCGCGTTTGCCCCAGGTTATTTTGCGCGCCAGGCGCGTTAAAGCGTATACCAGGGCAAACACCACCGCAATGGCAAAAGCCAGTAGCAGATAAGTGGTCCAGGGGAATACAAAAATTTCCCGCCCGGCCGGGCCAAAGAATAGTTCCAGCATGGCCAGCCCAATATGAAAGCGGTACTGCGTAAAAACAAATGCGTCCAGCAGGAAAAACAAAGTAAATACCCCGCCAAAAGCAGTGCACCCAGCCACCACAGCCTTGGGGCCCATGAAACGGCACAGCCCGGCCAGCAGGCTAAGCCCTAAAGCAAAAAGCAGGATTTGCCCCGGTATACTGCTTAGGCCAAAGATAAGGCCGGGGGCGTCCCAATAAAAACCGCCGGTAAAAAAGTAAACCAGGCTGATGAGCCCCCATAATACGGCGCATAATACAATAAACCAAAAAAAACTTTTAGCGTTCATAATCATCCTTATTTTGTAAATGTTGCCAGCAGTTTTGTAACCCGGTTAAAAGCGGTGTTTGGGTGTTAAAACCGGCTTGGCGCAGTTTGGAAACGTCCGCCTGAGAGCGGCGTATGTCCCCCGCTCTTTGCGGGAAAAAATGCGTTTTTATTGGGTACCCGCAAACCTGCTCAATAAGCTTTGCCAAAGAAAGCAGGGATTGGCTTACCCCGCTGCCCACATTGTACACTTCCCCCGTTTGGGCCTGGCGCGCGGCCCACAGGTTGGCGCGTGCTACGTCCTGCACAAAAAGAAAGTCCCGGGTTTGTTGGCCGTCGCTTTCGATGGGGAAAGGCTGGTGTTTGAGGGCGCAGTCTAAAAATTTGGCGATTACGGCCGAATACGGCCCGCCGGGGTTTTGCCCGGGGCCATATACGTTAAAGTAACGTAAAATAACGCTATCTAACCCATATAACTGCCGGTAAGAGCGGCAAAGTTCTTCCCCCTGCACTTTGCTTAATGCGTACGGGGTGGCGGGGTTTAACGGGGCGTTTTCCGCCAAAGGCTGGCCGCTGCCCGCTCCATATACCGCACAGGTAGACGCAAACACCACCCGTTTTACACCGGCCGTTTTGGCGGCTTCCAACACGTTGGCGGTGCCTTGTACGTTAATGGTGTAGGTTTCGTTGGGGTGTTCAATAGAAAGCGGGACAGACACCAAAGCGGCGTGATGGAGGATAAAGTCCATCTTTTGGGCAGCGTTTTTTAGAAAAGCCAGGTCCAAAATGGTGCCTTTTAAAATTTGCAGGTTGGGGGCGCCCGCCGGCAAATTGTTGAGCGTGCCGGAGGAAAAATCGTCCACCACGGTTACTTGTTGGCCTTGCGCCAACAGCTGTTTAACGATATGGGAACCAATAAATCCCGCACCGCCGGTAACCAGCCAGTTTTGTTTGGGGGTGTGCATGAAAGGGCGCTCCGTAAAAAATATACGTATATTTTATAAAATTCTGGCCTGCCGCGTGGCATATAAAAACCCCGGGCTTGGGGCCCGGGGTTTTGGTTTGCAAAAAAGTTTATTTGCGTTTTTTGCCTTGTTCAAACACCAAGGTGATGGTGGTCATATCCGTTACTTCGGCCGGGCCAAAGAACTGAATCGGGCCGGGGAAGACGTAAGATTCGCTCATCGCCCACGCTTCGCGGTTTTTGGACAGGAATTTGAAAGGTTCACCTTTCAATTCCACCAACGCTTTGCGGATGACGGGTTTTTCTTTCCCTTTGCGGCGTTCGATGTTCATCATCATGGTAAGCGGAATACCGCCGCATTCCCAATCCTGGGGTTTCTTGGTCAGTTTGCGCACGGAGGACAAATAGCCGGAGCATTTGTTCAGCGCCAGCACCGCCGCGTTGTAACCCAAGGCATAGGTGTAGTTGGCATCAAAGGAAGAGGGCACGCCGCAGCGGCCTTCATAACCAAAGAAGTGGGTAATGGCCGAGAATTTGCCGTCGTATTTACCGGCTTTTTTCATTTCGGCCAGTTTTACACGCAGCATTTCCACCAGCAGTTTTTCGGTTTCAATTAAGGAAACCTGTACGTTGCCGTGCGGGTCGCGGTCCAGCATCAGCTGGCTGGCGATACCGGACGGAAGAGATTTCATCAAATCCGCCAGTTTGGCCGGCAGTTTGGAGATAATGAAATCTTTCTTTTCGGCAATGGTGTTCATTTTGGAAAGTTCGGCTTCGTTTTCGGACAGTAAGTCGTTCAACGCGGCAATCAGTTCCTTCATTTCCGGGATGAATTCAATCAACCCTTCCGGAACCAAGCACACACCGAAGTTTTTGCCCTGTTTAGCGCGGGCGGCAATGATTTTGGCCAAGTAATCCACCACTTGGGCCAAGGTCATCTTTTTGGCCAGTACTTCTTCGCCAATGAGTACGGCGTTGGGCTGCGTTTTAAGCGCCACTTCCAACGCAATGTGGGAAGCGCTTCTGCCCATTAAGCGGATAAAGTGCCAGTATTTGCGGGCGGAGTTTACGTCGCGGCAGATGTTGCCTACCATTTCGGCATAGATTTTGGTGGCGGTATCAAAACCGAAAGAGGTTTCAATTTGCGCGTTTTTGAGGTCGCCGTCAATGGTCTTGGGTACGCCGATGACGCTGATGTCCACACCCTGCAGTTTTAAGTATTCGGCAATGACGCAGGCGTTGGTGTTGGAGTCATCCCCCCCCACTACTACCAAAGCGTCCATTTTGTTTTTAATTAAATTGTCTTTAGCGGCTTTTAATTGTTCGTCCGTTTCAATTTTGGTGCGGCCGGACTGGATTAAATCGAACCCGCCGGTGTTGCGGTAATCTTTCATTAAAGCGGGGGTGATTTCAATAAATTTATTGTCCACAATACCGCTGGGGCCGCCTAAGAACCCAAACAGTTTGTTGCGGGAGTTGGCTTTTTTAAGCCCGTCCAAGAGGCCAGCAATTACGTTGTGCCCGCCGGGAGCCTGCCCGCCGGATAATACCACTCCTACGCGCACGGCTTTTTTGCAGGCGGCGCTGTTGGTGCCTTTTACAAAGGTAATTTCAGGCAGTCCGTAGGTGTTGGGGAAAATCTTTTTAACAGTAGCCTGGTCCGCCACGCTTTTGGTGGCTTTGCCGGTTTTGGCTTTAACGGCGGCCGGGCCTTTTTTTAAGATATTGGGCAGCACGGGCTGGAATTTGCAGCGGTGCTGTTGCAGCTGGGAACAAACACACTTGGTTTTGCAAGCCATAAGCTTCATCTCCTGTTTTAATAAAAAAGCTTTTAAATATTATACAAAATTCCGCCCCGGCCGTCGTGCCCGGGGCGGAAGGTAAATGTTTTTAACAAAGGGTTAAAAAGTTTTGGCGCGGGTGTCGGTAAGCACTTCTTCGTCGTATATTTCAAGCGTGTAGGAAAGAAGTTTGCCGTTGTCGTCGTAATTTTCTTTTAAGGTTTGTCTGTGCTGGGGGCCGGCGCCCAGGGTAATTTCGGTAACATGTTCCCCCACCGGCACGCGGTTTTCGGGGTCGTTAGGGTCCAGTATTTTCATTTTTCCGCGCTGTTTTTGAAAGCCGCCTTTTCCTTTGGGAAAGCGGGAAAAATCAAATAAGTAATAAATTTTGCGGGTACTTTCTTCGCTTTCCGTGTTTACATATTCGCTCTTTTCCATTAAATATATGCCATTGGTGGCCGTTTGCGGATAATAAGTGCGGGTGGTGGTGCCCCCTTTGGACGGGATAACGCGTTGCTTGGGGGCGGAAAGTTTTTCCATCCCGTCTGAAAAGGTGATGCCGTCCTGGCAGAAGGAAGTAAAGCGTTGGTTGGTTAAATTTAAGGCTTTTTGTAATACAATTACCAGGCCGTCGGCATCGTCGCAGCTTAAAAAGGTGGTAAAGTTATCCATAATGCCTCGGCGCGGCTGCACGGTGCCAAGCAGCAAATCCCCGTTATCTACCGAGGGCAACTGGTCCGCTAAGCCAAAGGCGTGCCCCAGCTCATGCTGTAAACCGTATACCAAATTGCGGCGCTGGTTGCCAAAAGGCTGCATGGCTTTGAGCATTTCCATAAATAAAGGTTTTATTTGCTTGGTATCATAATTGGGGGTTTGCAAAAGCTGTTTGCGGGCGGAAATAAATTGGCGGGCTTGCTCCCCAAACAAGGTTTCGTCGGCCGGGTTGATGTTTAAGTATTTGGTAGGCAGCACCAAGTGCGGTGCCGGCACCAAAGAAAAGAACGGATATATGGCTTCCTGCCCGTGCATATGCGCAAAGAAGCGGTCTTCAAAAAATACGGATAAATCCGCCACCGGCACTTTTTTGCCGGAGGGCGGAAAATCCAAATCTTGCAGGTTCCCTTTTTTATACGGGGCAAAATTACATTCGGGCAGGCGCTGTAAATTGGGTTCTTTTTCTAATACCGCAAGCAGCGGGGCCAGTTCTTTTTCCTGCCCGGACAGGCGGATAAATTGCGCCGTGTTGATCATCCATAATTTAATGGATAATTTTAACGTGTCTTCAAAATCTTGCAGGTTGGTAATTTCCCGAGCCGATTTGCTGAGGTATATGCAATAGGTAATGGGTTCCTTGTTAACGAGTTTTTGGGTTAAAAAGTTTTTTTGGTTATTTCTATAAGTATATACCGGTGCGGTGGGCAGGGCTTGCGCCGGGCATGCCGCCAGCACAGCCAAAGCCGGTAACAAAAAAGCAAAATATTTTTTAAACATAAAATCTCCTTTACAACACCCTTTCTCTTGTTATGGTAACTTTTAGGCGGGTTTAAAACCAGGGTCTAAAGACCTAGGAGGAAATGGGTCTATTGGCGCATGTATATAAAAAGTTTTTTCTATAAAATACAGGTAAGGAGAAGCGTAAAATAAAAAAGACTAACAGCCCGTGCTGTCAGCCCTTTGATGATAAAAGAAATACCCCCAATAGGAATCGAACCTATATCCCCTGCTTAGAAGGCAGGTGCTCTATCCATTGAGCTATGGGGGCAACAGAAATTACTTAACATATTTTACAAAAAAATAACCAAACATACAAAATTAAATTAAATAATACAACTTATGTTAAGGTTTTTCTACGGCAATAAATCTTAAAAAAGGCCTATTTTTAAGTTTTATTTGTCCATTTTTATATTTTAACACAGTAAGTGTCCGACGGAAAGAGGGAAAAAGGTCCTAGGTGAAAAATTTACAATCAAAAAATAGGTCTTTTTTTTACTGGCTAAAATATAAAAAAATTTATTATATTAGAAAAATCTAAATAATAAAGTGACACTAACCATAAGGAGCCTGTGCTTATGAAGAAAACCATGTGTATGTTGTTGGGGCTTATGTTGTTAGGAGCGCCGTGTTTTGGGCAAGCTCCTACCAAAACCATCAAAATCGTGCTGGATAAAGCAGCCCAAGAAGCGGCCAAAACCTCTAAACGGGCGGTCAATATTTCCAGCAAACAATTAAAATCCCAGTTGAAGATGTCCATTACCTCTTCTCAATTGGCGCAAAGTTTGCACCAGCAGAAAGTAACGGCGGTTATGTTGGAAGAAAGTTTGGACTATGCCACAAAAATGGCCATGCTGAAACAAATCAATGCCGAAGACGCCAAAATTTTAAAAGATTGGACAGAAACCGTAACCGCGGAACGTATGCGCTGGGCGGAAGCATTGGTAAGAGAAAGAAACCCTAAATTTTTGCCTCCTAAAGATAAAGAAATCCCCGGGTTGTTAACAATGTCTCCCATAGAAGGCGTTTCGGATTTAACCCCCTTTTATTTGCGGGAATGGGCGCGTTTGATTCCTGTGCATCAGCAAACGCCGGAACAGTACCAAGGTTTAATTTTGGGCCTGCGCCAGCAGTTAATCCGCCATGATATGCGTTTTAGAGCTTTGGAAGAAAGAATGTTAAAGACCGCAGAACGGTTTGAGCAGGAAGGCAAACAGGTGCCGGAAGTGTTCTATGTGTCCCAGGTGGAAAAACTTTCCAAAGAATCGGCCCAGTGCGTGACGGACTTGGTGAGCCTGCTTAACTTGTACCCGGCCTTGTATAATGAATCTTTAAAACTCTTGGCCGCCAAGTTGGACGTGTTGGGTTATACTTCTCCGTTTATTGAGTATATCCGCCCGCAGTTGCCTGCCTCCGGCCTGGAAGCAGAAGCCGCCATTGAAGATACCCCCCGCAAAGTGGTACGCGGTTTTGCCCAGTATATGGACGAGAAAAAAGGCGCTTCCAAAGCGGCTGCCCAGGCTGCCAGCCCGGAAGAAGCCAACAAAGGCCGCAAAGTAGTAAAAGGTTTTTCGAAAGAGTAAAAAAGTAGTTTCGTTTGTGGTAATATCAAACTTACAGGCTTTCGGTTCTTCCCCGAAAGCCTGTTTTTTATGGGGTTTAAATCCTCATTAAAATCGGGGGGCCCTCGCTTGGGCGGGATGACAGCATGCCCGCGTTTTGCTACCGGTGGGCGAGGGCTGCATAAAAAGCGTAAGTTTTGTTCTTTTCCCCCAAAACATACTTTTTAGACCGGGAAAAACAGTTAAAAAAGGGGCTTATGGGGGCGCTTAAAACCGGTTATAAAAATGGCGGCAGATTTTGGGTTTTTTAAGTTTTTAAAAAAAGCGTAAAAAATAATAGGCCTTTAGGCGGAAAAATGCTAGAATTCTAGTAGTGTTTATTTGGGGTATAAAATGGTTAAAAATTTGTCTTTTTCTTATTCTAAATTGGGCATGTATAAAGAGTGCCCGCAAAAATATAAATTCCGCTACGTGCACATGCTGCCGGAAAAGCCCAAATATTATTTTGCTTTCGGTTCTGCCCTGCACAGCGTGATGGAATATATTTACGACGTAAAAAATCTCACTTTCCCTACCTTAGAACAAGCGCTTGATTTTTTTGCCAAGGATTGGAAGTCCACCTCTTATGAAAAGAAGGGCTACGCCTCTTTGGAAAAAGAACAAGCCGGTTACGAAGAAGGCCGCCGCATTATAGAAGCCTATTATCAAAAACACCAAGCCACTTTTGCCCATCCGCTTTCGGTGGAAATGAAATCCACCCTGGATACGGACGGCTTAAACCTTATCAGCATTTTGGACCGTATTGATTACTTGGGCGACGGCAAGGTGATGATCTTGGACTATAAAACCGGCAAAACGGTGGAACGCGCGCCCGACCAGCTGTATATGTACCAAAAAGTGGCCGAAATGAGCCCCGTTATTAAATCGCTTGTACAGCAAACGGATCCGTCCGTAAAAGAGATCAAGGTAGAAAAACTGTGCTTTTATCATTTGCCCACGTTAAAAGAAATATATTTTGAACGGGCCGACGATAAACAAATACTGGAATTTTGGCAAGGCGTGTTGGCCGTTGCCGACGATATACGTGCGGGTAAATTCTCCCCCACCCCGGGTGAAAACCAGTGCCGCTGGTGCGATTACCGCAACATCTGCCCTGTTTTTACGGGTAAGGAATACACCGGCCCCAGCGGTTATGGGGCGCGTTTTGCGGCGGCACCTGCCCCCATGCCGGCACCCACTCTTTCCCCCTCCCCGGCGCCCGAAGCAGCCGCCCAGCCCAAAAGCATGCAGGAAGACCTAAGCGATAAAATCGACCGCTGTGGCGCTGCGTTTAGCGAATATGAACGCTTGAAAAAAGAGATTATTTCCATTATGCAGTCCCAGCATTTTACGCAGCATTTTGGGGCTAACTATCAGGCGCGGTTAAAGACGGTTTCTCACCTGGATTTTAAAGACAAACAAAAAGTGGTGGATTTGCTTCGCTCTTTAAATTTGCTTAAAAAAACCTTGGTGCCTACCCAAACCACGGTGGAGGCACTGTTGCAGGATCCGTCCGTCCCCGACGGGCAGAAAGCCCAAATCAGCGCTTTGGGGCAGAAGCAGGAAAATACCGATTTAGAACTTAAAAAAACGGAGTAAATTATGTGGATTAGAAAACCGCAAAAGAAAGATTTTCGTTTCCGTTGGTCTATTTATATTGTGCTGTTTGCCGTTTTGATGTTTACGGGCGCACGTTTTGCGTTGTTTGAGTGGTACCGGCCGCTGTTTGAAGGTTTGAGCTCGCAAGAGATAAGAAGCGCATTTTTTAATGGGCTTCGGTTTGATTTTTCCTGCATTGCTTTATTCTTGGGGCCGCTGATTTTTTTACTTAATTTGCCGGTTAATTCCCGCCGGTGGGCCAAGTGGATGCTGTATATTATTTCGTTGGTTATGCTTATTTTGGCCGGGGTATTGGCGGCGGACTTAATTTATTTCCCCAAAGTAAACCGCCATATTGCGGAAGAAATTGTGCAAATTTCGCACGATTGGGATTTTATTATTTCCTATATGTTTGGCCCTGCCTTGTGGCCTTTGCTGGGGCTGATGGCGGTGTTTGGCGCGGTGGTTTTGTTTATACGTTATAAAATTAAAACACGCTTTCAGCCGCATTTTGGGGCGCCGCTAGCCGAAGGCGGAAAGTTACTCCTCATCATTTTATTTATTGTGTTGGGTATCCGCGGGCATTTGGGGGCCGGTAAATCTTTGGGCGTGGCGGACGTATACAATTATGCCCGCACGCCGGCCGGCGCCGCCTTAACCACCAACGGGGTTTTTACCGCGTACCAGGTGGGGCGCAAAGGGCGCGTGGATACGGAAAACCCTTTCCCGGCGGATAAAGCCATTTTAACGGCGCGGGAGCAGTTGTTCTCGCCGGAAGAGTCCGCCGTGGACGCACGTTACCCCCTTATGCGCAGCAAAGAGGGGCCTTCTGAACCGAAAGACATTAACATTGTAATTGTTTTGCTGGAAGGGTGGCACCCGCGGTTTATTGATTCCCTTTCCGGCGGCAGTTATGGGGTGACCCCGGTGTTTGATAAGATTGTGTCCGAGGGGGTAACCTTTAACAATGCCTATGCGGCGGGTTTACGCAGTGTGTTTGGTTTTGCCGCCGTGCTGGCAGGGGTGCCTTTGGTGCCGGGCCTGCCGATGTTTGGCTATGGGCTGGAAATGTCTTCCCTCTCCCCCATGCCCAAAAACTTTGCAGACGCGGGGTATTATACCTTGTTTGCGCAAACCTCCAAGCGTGATTCCTACCGCTTGTGTGCGCTGGCTTCCTTCTTGGGAATGAAAGATTCCTTTGGCTGGGAAGATATACCGGAGCTTTTGCCTTATGAGGATAAAGCCCCCTTCGGCTACGATTATGACGCTTTGATGTTTGCGGCCGATAAAATAAAAAACCGCCAAGAAAAGAATTTCTTTGCCATGGTGTTTACCGGCATCACGCACGAGCCTTTTGCCCGCACGTTGCCGCAGTTTAATAAATACTCCGGCGACGATTGGGACAGCGGTTTTAAAAACACGCTGGCGTATGCGGACTGGTCCATCGGCGAATTTTTAAACAAAGCCAAAGAAGACGGCTGGTTTGACAATACCATCTTCATCTTCGTGGCGGACCATACCTCCGGCGCCAAGACGGACTCTCTGTACGACAAGTTCCGCATTCCCATGGTTATGTATGCTCCCAAAATTTTGCCGGCTGTTCGGCGCAACATAACCGTTTCTCAGTTGGATTTGGCCCCCACCATTTATGCTCTTACCGGCATTAATGTGCCTTATACGGCCTTTGGGCGCAACATCTTTGATAATTCCCGCGAAGAGGACCGCTTTGCCTTTGTTTCCGAAGGGGTAAACATTGGCTTAATCACCCCCAAAGGGGCGGTGCGCCACAGCGGCAAACAGCTGTTAGGGGTGGAGCCTTTGCAGGATGATTTTGACGCTTCCGCCGCGGGCGAAAAATTACAGGCTTTGGATAAAGCCGCATATACGCTTTTAAAAGAAAACAGGTGGTTTAAACATGAATAAGAACGTCATTTTAGCAATCGATCAGGGCAGTTCCGGCACGCGCGCCTTCGCGGTGGACGCGTCCGGCGCGGTATTATATAAACGCACGGACGTAATCTGTGCCGAACACCCGCGCGAGGGGTACGCCCAATATGACGCCAAACAACTGCTGGAAAGCCAGTTGTTGGTATTAAACGAATTATTGGATAAACTGGAAGAAGAGGAAGTAAGCGCCATTGCGGTTTCTTCCCAGCGCTCTACCGTGGTATTGTGGGACACCCAAACCGGGGAAGCCTTAGCCCCCGTACTCAGCTGGCAGGACGGCCGCGCCGCCAAAGAGGCGGACGCCGTATCCTTCCCCCAGCAGGATATTCACAAACTTACCGGCCTGTATAAAACGCCGTTTTATTCCGCCGCCAAAATTACCTGGTGTCTTAAAAATATTCCCCAGGTGCAAGATGCGGCCCAAAAAGGCACCTTGGCCGTAGGCCCGGTGGCTACATATTTAATTTGGCGTTTAACCAAAGGGGCTGTTTTTGCCATTGACCCTACCCTGGCCCAGCGCACGCTGTTATTTAATATTCATACGGGCGATTGGGACGAGGACCTGCTGAATGCCTTTGGTGTAAAACGCTCTTTCCTGCCCCAAATTAAGCCCTCTTTGGCCGATTACGGTATGTATGAGTATAAGGAGCGCCGCATCCCTATTGTGGTGTGCGTGGGGGACCAGCAAGCCTCCTTGGCCGGTATGGGGTTAAAGGCCGGCAGCAGCAGCATTAATTATGGCACGGGGGCGTTTTTCCTGCACAATACCGGGCGGGAGCTAAAACAAATACCGGGTATTTTAACCTCGGTGGCGGCCTCCGGCACGGACGGCAAGTGCGATTTTATTTTGGAAGGCCCGGTGAATGCTTCCGGCGTGGTGTTTACGTGGCTTAAAGCACTGGGGTTTGATGTAGATTTGGATGACTTGGACGTTCTGTACGCCCAGGCTAAAAACCCCGTTTGGTTCCTGCCCGCTTTGGGCGGTTTGGGCGCGCCGTATTGGGATTTTACCGTTTCACCGGTATTTTCCGGCTTTACCCCCCAAACCAAAAAGGCCGATGTGGCTGCCGGCGTTTTGCGCGGCATTGCTTTTTTGGTGGCGGACATTGCCTACTACATTAAAAATTACGGGGTAGCCATTGGGGACATAAAAGTATCCGGCGGGTTGGCCAACCTGGAAAGCCTGCTTAATTTTCAGGCGGATATTTTGCAGACCAAACTGTTAAAATGCCCGGAAACCGAATCCACCGCCATGGGCACCGCTTGGCTGGCGGCGCAGGCGCTAAATATTGATACCTCTGCCTGGCCGTTGTTTAAAACCTGCCAGGAAATTAAACCCGCCCTCCGCCCCGAAGAGGCCGAGCTGCTTAACCGCCGCTGGCGCACATTTTTGGATTGGTGCCGCACGCAAAAGTAGTTCTTATCTTGGTTCTGTTTTACCGGCCTTCTTTTATAGAAGGCCGGTTTTTTATTGGTTTTTTTCCCCCCTCACAAGTTTGGATTTCGCGCAAATGCCGGGCCAGCCTTTCATGTACTAAAATGCTATTTCTTTTATCGGGGCTCTGTGT
>CALUXL010000053.1 GCA_944324735.1 uncultured Elusimicrobiales bacterium | reverse complement strand
CTTCCATCGGCTTTTCTTTGGCGGTATCAGTAATGATGATTCCCCCCTTCCTGGTTTCTCTTTCGATGGGCTTTACTATAATGCGGTCACCCAACGGTTTAGTTTTCACTTCTTTCATAGTGTGTCTCACTCCTTTAAGTTGTTAAAACTGCTTTTGCCGGAGGGCTGTTTTTAGCACTCCCTTTGGCTTAATGCTAATTTATCATATATTTCACATAATTGTCAACCCCCTTCTTTGATTGCTAATAAAGAAGAGGGTTGTCGACGATAAACAAAAATAAAACAGGATTTATTTTTTAGCTTTTTGTAAAAAAGCGTTTGATTTTCTGGCGGAAAGTTAAAGGCTGCGCCGGCAGAATTTTTATCATAACGGTGGATATATTATCCTGCCCGTCATGATCATTGGAAACACGCACCAACTGTTTGCACAGCTTTACTAAAGGCATATTTTGGCCTTTTTCCAATAATTCCTGCATTTGGGCTTCGGTAAGGCCTTTGTAAAGCCCGTCGGAACAAAGTACCATAATATCCCCCACTTTAACGGGGAATTTTAACAGGTCAAATTCCACATTTTTCTTAATGCCCATGGCGCGCGTAAGCACGTTTTGAATTTTGGATTTATCCGCCTCTGCCTTGGTCAGCAGGCCGCGGCGCACGTGTTCCATGGCCAGGGAATGGTCGGTAGTTACTTGGACGAGCTTTTTCTCCCGGTATAAATAGATGCGGGAATCGCCCACGTGTACCGCTACGGCGTTATCCCCGTCAAACGTTACCCCGGTAAGCGTGGTGCCCATCATTTTATAGATGGCCGAGGCTTGCGCCGTGGTGTAAATGGCCGCATTGGCCAAGTTGGCCGCCATCAGCAGTTTGCGTTCCACTTTGTCTAATTTAGGAAGGAAAGTATCCGGCATTTTTAAGGCGCCGGTGTTTACTTTGCGGATGGTTTCTTCCAGTACGTGTACGGCAATGTTACTGGCAATTTCACCGGCGGAATGTCCCCCCATTCCGTCTGCCACCACGCCCAGGCCTAAATCGGAAGAGATAAGGACGCTGTCCTCATTTTTCTCCCGTATTTTGCCAATATCGGTTACGGCTGCAAATTCTATATCAAAGGTGCTCATTCGTCCTCTCTAAAAACGATGTTTGCCGCACAACCCAATATACCAAACCAATACAGCAAGGTCAATAAGAAGTAATAAGCATTGTTGTTTTGTGCGTTTTGGTTAAAGTTTTGAATCGGGTATCCTACCGCATAGTCCCATGCCAAAAGGGCCATTTTGCTGGGGCCGGATAAGTAGTAGGCGGACAGCATTTCTATCATTAACGGCCGGTAAGACTGCGGTATAGCGTCTTTAGTAAATATGGTAATCTGTTTGTCTAAATAGGCGTATTTCTTTTCGGGAGAGAAGGTATTAATTTCTCTAATTTCCCCAAAATGCGCAAACGCATCCCCCTGGAAAAGCGATACATAGCCCATTTCATTGGCTTCTTTGTTGGAAGAGCTGGAGGCTTGTTTAGATTGTCCCGCGTCAATTTTGCTAGCCAATACTTTTAATGTGGTATTCATGGTATAAGCTAAGCCGGACGTATTATATACCCATACACAGGCCACCGCGGCAAATAAATACAGGGTGGGTGCCAAAATGCTGGAATTGGCCCCCTTATGCGCCGTTAAGTAATAAATGGACAGGAGCGCAAACAAGAGGCCCAAAAAGGGCAGCCATTTGGTAAAGAAACCTGCCGTATGGGGTGCAATGGATAACCCCGTAGCCGTATAAGCCAGCACCACGGTTAAAATAACCAAAGCCGAAGCCAAAAAGGCTTCAATTTTAGTAAGCGTGGAGCGCCAACATAAGGAGAGTGCCCACATGCCCGCTACCACAAAGTAACATAAAGAATATTCCGGCGAAAACAGAAACTGGCCAATGCCTTTAATATCCCAATACGGCACCTGCGGCGTAAACAGCCCCGCCATATAAGAAATAAAAGCAATGACTAATAGCCCCATGGTACTGCGGGAGAACGCCCGAATAGAGGCCGACGCAAAAACAACCGCCAGCATAATAAGACACACCGCCGCCAGCGCCAGCTGATATTTGGCACTTTGGGCGGAAGTTAACGGCGCCAGCAAGTTAGCCACAACCCCCAAATTGTTGCTGACGTGTACGGAGCAGATTTTTCCAAATAAGAAAAACGAGTATGATACCGCCAAAGACAGCAACATAAGAACCGGTAACCAAGCCAGGTCCACCAGTTTGCGCCATTTAGGCGTTTTGGGGTCCAATTCGCGTAAATTCTGCCGGGCCGCTGCAAAGTGGGGCGCTGCAAAGTGGGGCGCTGCATTGTCGACGTGATAATCCACCGGCACCTGCACGGGCGGAGCGGGTTTTATGGGTTCTTTGCGTTTGGCCGCGGCGGGGCTTTCGTCCAACCCCGGCAATAGGACCGGCTTGTTATGCAAAGAACCGGTGTTTGTATTTTTTAATACCGCTTCCTGGCGTTTTTTCTTAATGCTTTCCGTATTTTCAATGGGAGATTCTTTAATAATCTTTAAAGAAGAATCGGTTTCCAAATCAATCACGGAGCCCGTTGTGCCGGATTTTAGGCGTAACTGATCTTCCGCCCGCATTTTTTGAAAGAATAAATAGGTTTCTTTGGCGGTTTGGAAACGTTTTGCCGGGTCTTTGCTCATCAGTTTTTGAATAGCTTGGGTGAGCCACGGCGGCAAATCTTTGCGGATTTTGGAGGGATCGGGCACCGGGTCATTGATGTGTTTTTGAATAATATCAATGGTGTTTTTGCCGTTGTACGGAAATTGCCCCGTCAGTACATAATACATACTGGCGCCGATGGAATACAAATCGGCGCGGGTGTCCAAATCCCGCCCCAAGGCCTGTTCCGGCGCGATAAAATAAGCGGTGCCGGCCAGTTCGGTGGTTTTGGTGGTGCCTTTTTCTTTATCTACTTTTTTGGCGATACCAAAGTCCACAATTTTGGGGTGCATGTCGGAATTGATTAAAATGTTGGAGGGTTTGATGTCCCGGTGGATAATGCCCTTTTCGTGCGCTACATTGAGGCCTTTTAAAATACCGTCAAACAAATCCAGCACTAAATTGACGGGCAGCACTTTGCGCCGTTTTAACATGATGGACAATGTCTGCCCTTCAATAAAGGACATTACAATAAAATAATACCCCCGCTCTTTACCCACGTTGTATACGTTTACGATGTTGGGGTGGTCTAACTCGGCCACGGCGCGGGCTTCGCTTAGGAACAGCTCTACGGCTTTTTTGTCATTAGCCAAGGCGGGGCTTAAAATTTTTACGCACACAATGCGGTTTAATGCTTTATGCCGGGCTTTGTATACGGCACCCATACCGCCTTCAGCCACTTTTTGCAGAATCTCACAACCGGAAATATCGGTTCCTATTAAGGATTCTTTAGGGTCTTTGTCGCTCATAGCCGTCCTTACACGAAATTATTGTATTTAAGAAAAGAAATGCTTATATTCTATTATACAAAAACTGCTTGCTTTTAGCTTAAACAAACACTAGAATATAACTAACGCTTATCATAGCATATTTTTGCTTTTAAAGCGGGTGTATTTGGGGGAATTTATGAGCGAAAGCAGTTTTACCGTATTATGCAATGTGGGTGTACTTACGCTGGAAGACGGCTGTGAGGTAAAGTTTTCCATTGATGCGTACCGCAATTACCGTTATGCCTCTATCCGCAAATATCTAAAGGCGGACGGATTTTTTGGCGCTACGCGTGCCGGCATTACCATGACGCCGGAAATTGTGCGCGCCTTGGCGCCGTTAATTGCTGCCTTGCCGGAGGACGCCTCCTGCCCGGATCAAGATTTGGGTAAATTTGCCAAACGGCCGGGGATGTCCGTCGTCGTTCGGGTAAGCACCTATCAAGGCGTAAAAGGGCTGGATTTGCGCCAATGGCAGGAAGACGATACCTATACCGGCTGGACCAAAAAAGGCATCCGCCTGCCTTACGCCAAAATAAAAGAAATTAAAGAGCTTTTTGCCCGTATGAAAGAAGCCCTGGACGAAAAGCCCCTGGAATTTTAACCGGCCGTAAAAATAAAAAACCCCGCCTATCTATTAGGCGGGGTTTTTTTATGGAATTTAAGCTTTTATTACGCCGGCTTGTTCCAGCATTTCTTTGGCGTTTTGAAAGGCTAGATCCGGCGAGATATCCCGCATACATTTAAAATGTCCCAGGGGGCATTTCTTCCCCCCGTGCAGTGCGCAGGGGCGGCATTCCAGGTTTTTTACTTCCAATACTCGAT
>CALUXL010000052.1 GCA_944324735.1 uncultured Elusimicrobiales bacterium | reverse complement strand
ACAGGTGCCCTTCCAAATGGTTCACACCAATTAAAGGAACCTGCTTAAAAGCGGCCAAAGTTTCCGCCGCCACGCGCCCTACCATAAGCCCCCCCGGCAGGCCGGGTCCGCTGGCAAAGGCCACACAATCGATATGATGGTCCCCCAAAGCGGTTTCTATCACAGCGGCAATTTTGGCCGCATGGGCGCGGCTGGCCAGTTCGGGCACTACGCCGTGGTATTTTTTGTGTTCGTCTATCTGGGAGTATACTACGTTAGACAACAACTCCTCCCCGCCGCGCAAAACAGCGGCGGAGGTTTCGTCACACGTAGATTCTATACCTAAAATTGTAAAATCTTTTTTCATAAATACTGCACCCGTTTATTTGGCCTGTTTGCCGGAAGATTTTTCTTCCGCTTTTTTATCCTGCTTTTTAGGCTGGTCCTTTTTGGCGTCTTCGGCTTTTTTAGCTTCTTTGGAAGAACCTGCCTTCTCATCGGCGGCGGCTTTCTTTTTGGCCGCTTTCTTTTCCTTGGCTTCCTGGGCTTCTTTTTGGGCCTGTTCCAGGGTAAGTTCCCCTTTTAAATAAGCCACGGCTTTATCCAACACCGGGTCCGCCTCTTTAAACTCCGTCATGACATGCGCTTTGCCAGGGGTGTATACCACATTATTATACTGCATAAAAACTTTAATTTCCTCTTCCGGGTCCACCTCTACCTCAATATCCGGGAAGATACCGCCCTCATCCGCCTTGGATTTATCGCGGTAATCGCGCTGGATTAATTTGCCGGAGGGCGTATAATACTTGGCAATGGTAAGCCGCAGGCCCGCCCCGCCGCTAAGCGGCAAAACTTGCTGCACGCTGGCTTTGCCAAACGTGCGCTGCCCCACAATAACGGCCCGTTTATTATCCTGCAAGGCGCCGGATACAATTTCGCTCGCGCTGGCAGAGCCCTGGTTTACCAAAACCACCATGGGGATATCCGCATACGGGGCTTTGGCGTCCGTCTTAAATTCCTGGTAAAATTCCGGCTTGCGGCCTTTGGTGTATACAATCATTTGTTTCTGGCCCATAAACAGCTTGGCCATATCCACCGCACCGTTAAGCAAGCCGCCGGGGTTAAAACGCAAGTCCAACACCAAAGACTGCATACCCTGTTTTTGTAAATCTTTTAACGCTTTGTTTAAAGCTTCCATGGTGTGGCCGGAAAAATCCACCACGTACACATAACCGATTTTACCCGGCAGCATGCGGTGGTATACCACTTCCGGAATAATTTTTTGGCGTTTAAGCGTTAAATCCGGCAAGTTTTTATATTCGCCGGTTTTGGCGTCTTTGCGGCTTAAAGTAAGTTTTACTTTGGTGCCCACTTCGCCGCGCATTAAATCCACGGCGTCATCCAAGCGCATGTCGGAAAGGTCTTGGTCATCCACAAATAAAATGCGGTCCCCGGGCATTACGCCGGCTTTAAAAGCAGGGGTGCCGGGCATGGGGCTCATAATGGTTACGTATCCGTCCACCATTTGCAGGCGGATACCCAAACCGCCAAAATCGCCCCGGGTATCATTTTTTAAAGTTTTGTAATCTTTGGGTTCCAAATATTGGGAAAAATCATCCAGTTCCCCCACCACGCCTTTGATGGCGCCGGTAATCAGCAGGTCCGTATCGGTATTTTCCACATAGTTTTCTTTTACGTATTCCAGCACGTCTACAAAAGTGCGTATTTTACGCAGTCCGCCGTCCGCCGCCGCATACGCGTACGGAAACAACGTCCCCACAAAAAACAAGCTTGCCGCGGCGATTGCCCAGGCACTGACTTTTCTGTTCTTCATAATTACCTCATCAAATTTATTTTAACCATTTTAAAGGATCTACGGCTTCCGTCCCTTGGCGGATTTCAAAATACACGGCATACCGCCCCGTACCGGAAGACGTTTGCGTATCCGGCCCCGCCGTACCTAATACCCCTTGGCTGGGCAGTTTGTCCCCCACGGAAACTTGTATTTCCAACAAGAACCCGTAAATGGAGAAGAAGCCTTTTCCGTGGTCCAAAATTACCACATTGCCGTAGGAGCGGAAAGGCCCCGCGTAAATTACGCTGCCGCCGGCTGCCGCACGGACGGACTGCCCGCGCGTGGCGGCAATTTTAATCCCTTCGCGGAAAATCCACGTATTTAAATCCGCGCGGTATTCTTTACCAAATTTGCTTAATACTTTGCCCGTTACCGGCCACGGCAAAGACTTAGGCGGCACATCTATCGTCGGCCCGCCGGAAGCGGCTTTTTTGGTGCTGCCGGCCTTCTTTTGGGCAGCGTTTTCTTTGGCTACCTGCGCCTTGCGGGAACGTTCAAACTGGGCCAGTAAATCGTTTAATTCTTCGGCGGAGCGGTTTAACTCGTTAATTTCTTTGCGCACCGCTTCCACTTTGCGTTTGGTAAGGTCCAGCGCGGTTTTTTTCTTGCGGAAATTGGTGGAAATAACTTCCCGCTCTTCTTCCAACTTGGAACTGCGCGCCTGCAGTTGTTTATTTTTTTGTTCGAAAGTGGAAATCTTTTTATCCGTTTGTTTTTGTTCCTCATTCATGGCGGCGGTAAAGGCCGCTTTGTGGGTAATCATACGGTCCACAAAAATTTCTTCTTCCAGACTATATCCTTCCGGGCATTCGTAACAGCGCGGGGTAAAATAATATTCGTCCAGCTCGTCCAGCACGGCGCGCTGCCACATGGGCATACTTTTTTCCAACACGGCCAGTTTGTCCGCCGTGGAAAGAAGCGTTTGTTCAATATAAGAAATGTCCGCCTCCACCTGGTTTTTTTTGCGTTCGGCCTCGCGGCGTTTTTTATCCAGGGCGGAAATTTCCCGCGCGATTTTTTGTTCCTCCGCGCGGTATTTTTTTAATTCGTTTTCTTTCTGGGCGGCTTGGCTTTTTAAACGCGCAAGCTCCTTGCGCTTGTCCTCCGCTTCGTTAGAGAACAAACAAGGAGCCCACAACAAAAACACAAAAAGCGTTAAAATTTTTGCCATTTAGTTAACGTCCACCCCATTAGCCCGCAGAGCACAAACAGCGCGGCCTGGCGCCCGACCGACGTAAACGCATTTAGCGCCGGCAACAAATAGCCCGACGGATACACCAGCGCCGCTATAAACACCAAAGACGACGCCGCCGCCAACAGGCCCGAAAATACCCCCGCCCCCATATGCCGGGAAACCGAAGGGTACGCCTCTACCAAAAACATAAAAAACACCAACAGCAAAAGCGCAAACACCATAGCCATATTTACAATGCGCAAACACAGCCCCACCAAAAAAATGGTGCGCGCATGCTGCGGGCTGTATTTGGGCGATAAGCCCTGGTATTCCGCCGCCAAGTTATCCACAAACGGCCCTATATTATTGACCGCTTTGTAATTTAACTTAAGCTCAAAATAAGCCGGCATTTTGTTGCGGCCCATCAAAAGCAGGGCCTCCGTCAGCTGGGGGTTCTTTTTCTGCAACGCAGCCAGCGCGTCCGCCGGGGAAAACAACTTTACTTCCAGAATGTCTTCCTTGGCGCTTAGGCTTTCGCCCATTTGGGTAAGGTCTTCGGTTTTTTTTTTTTTTTCTACGGTTAAGATAACCTTAAACTCATTATCTAAGCGGGTAAAATAGTTCTTTTGTTGTACTTGCGTATAGCTGACTACTTGTAACAATACTGCGAACGAAAACATAAGCGTAATTAT
>CALUXL010000051.1 GCA_944324735.1 uncultured Elusimicrobiales bacterium | reverse complement strand
GCAGGATACGATTGTGGCCGAGGCGCAGCGCTTGGGGGCGGACGGTATTTTGTTTAAGCCGTTTGATACCGATGAACTGCTTTCCTCCATTCACCGTTTGCTGCCTCAGCAAAGTAAATAATTGGATTATTAAATAAAAAACCCCGGGCCGTTAAGCCCGGGGTTTTTGCGTGTAGTGCGTTATAGTTTTAACCACTTAAATTCAATAAATACCACTACCGAGAAGAATAACACCGGCCCCCACCCGACCAAAAACAGGATTAAATAGCCATTTTCCCCGATGGATGTGCACATGGAAATTAACCACCAGAAAGTAAATGCAATTACCAGGGAGGCCAAAATGTTTAAAATTTTGCTTTTGCGCCGCATGCTGATGGCAAACGGCATCCCTAACAAGCACATAATTAACGTTACAAACGGGGTGGCCAGTTTGGCTTGGCGGGCGGTTTCCGCCTCGTAAAAAGCCAGGCCGCTTTGCTTAAAGAAGCGGATGCGTTTGTTTAAATCCCGTATGCTAAGCAGTTTGCTTTCCGTACGGTTGACGGACATATCTTCCGGCTTGGTTTTTACGGGGGCAATGTCTGACGTAAAGCTTTCTTCCTCCGTATCCATCTTATCTACAAATGTGCGTTTGGTTCCGTTTTGGAAGACCCAGCTTTTTTGTTCGGGGTCCCAGGTCATGGAGTCCGCCACAATTTGGTCAGATATATTCCACAAAGAGTCGTACGTATCAATGGAAATTTCCTTCATGGTTCCGGCGCTTAAATCCACCGTTTTTGCGTAAAGCATTTGGTTGGGGGATATTTTCATTGCCACGTTATGCTCTACATTTAAATCAAAGCCGTCCTGGGGTTTAATTTGGGTATAGTAAATGGTTTCCGCTTTGATGTTAAGGGGGGGAACCACAAACTCCTGCATAAGCATGGTTAAGCCGGTTACCAGGGTAATACAGGCAACTACCGGTATAAATAATTGCTTGGGGGAAAATCCGCCCGCCACACAGGCAGTCCATTCGCCGTTGGAAATCATCTCGGAAATGACCGATATGGCCCCCAGCAGGCACGCCACCGGCATAATGGTGGCCAACCAGTTAGGAAACGTAGCTACCGAGTAGCTAAGCACGGCCCCCAGGGTGGAGTAGCCGTTGTTTAACGTTTTTAATTTTTCAAACGTATCGCCCAGCACCACCAGCGCAGCAAAAACGCCCATGGCAAACAAAAACGGGCCCCAGAATTTTCGGGCAATATAAAAATAAATGCGCGGCATTAAATATTAAGCCTCTTTTTCCATAAATATTTGGCTACAAAAGCCCCCACAAAAAACGGCAGACACGGCGCAATGTAAGAAAGTGCGGCATATTTTTTGCCGATGCTAAGCCCCAGTGTCATCAGTAAATAGAACGCAAAAATAATCACAATACTAAACAGCATCCCCCAGCCTTTATTGGAGCGTTTCCCTAAAGAAAACCCCAGCGGGCAGCTGACCAGCAACATCAAAATGGGAGACAGCGCCAGTACGTTGCGCACGCTGATTTCCGTGCGGTATTCGTTTACGGTTTCTTCCGGCAGGGTTCCGGCGCGGATTTGGCGTAAAAGTTTGGTGGTAGTTAGTTCCGACACGCGCTGCTTGCGCCGATGGGTTTGCGTGAGGGAAATGCTCATGGTGTAATTATCAAAGTTAGCCGCCACGATGGAGGTGGGGTCCTTGGCGTCGATACGTTGCATTTGTCCATCCTGCAATTGCAGGCCGATGGCCGTATCGGTTAAAATAATTTTTCCTTTGGCGGCGTTTACCTTGGTGCTTAAAGCGTTGGAGTCCGCCTTATTGATTAAATGGATTTGGCGGGCTTCTTCGGTATCTTTGTCTAAATCTTCCAGGTATAAGTCCCATTCGCCCAGGTTGATAAACATTTTGGGTTCCAGGGTTACTTTGGTAATTTTGCTGCGGGCTTCGTCTCGGCGGTCCAAAAAGTTTTTATAGCTGCGAGGGCTACCCCAGTTGCCAATCAGCACCAGCAGTACCGACAGCCCCACCGCGCATACCATCAGCGGGCGTATAATTTCCCGGAAGGAAAACCCCGCCGCACGAAGAGCAATCATTTCCCCGTGTTCGCTCATATTGGTTAACGTAAGCAGCACCGCAATCTGAAACGCCATCGGCGCGCTTAAACTAAATACATTGGGCAAGATGTTTAACAGGGAGGACACAATCCACCCCAGCCCCGTTCCGTACGCCATAGCCATATTTAGCACGCGGATAAAATAATTCATAAAAATTACCAGCGTTAAAATACCCACTACGGCTAAAAAGAAGGTAATCAAACTCTTTGCAATATATTTAGTAAAAATACCTATGCGCATATTAATTATTTTAACAAATTATCGCGCGCGTTCGGGCAATATAGGCCTTATGGCCCCGGAAAGGTAGGTCTAAAGGCTCTTTTTTGTTGCGTCTTAGGGTGGTATGCTATATAGTATGAAAACACTTTTTAGAGCTGTATGCACACTTATGTTTACTTTCGGCCTGTTGCTGCCCGGGGGGCCGGCGGCGCGGGGCCAAAATTTGCCTAAAAAAGTGTTCCAGAAGGTGGAAAAAGCCGCCGGCAAAGCCCAAAAGGCCGCTCAAAAGGCGGCGCGTGCGGCGGCTGTTCGTGCCCGGGCCGCTTTTTTAGCCGGGGCCAAACGCACAGCGCTCCCGCTGGAGCCGGTGGTATATAATGCGGCCAGCGTAAAAGAAAACATAAGAAGCGCGGTGTTTTTTATGTTTACCCCGGACGTTCAAGCCAGCGGTTTTTTTATGGAAGAAAATTATATGGGCAAAAGGCTGGTGTGGGCCGTTCTTCCCGCCCACGCAATTAAGGATGGTAAACCGTATTTTGTGGCGGAATATTTGGGGGTGGACGGCACCATTTACCAACGCGTTTTGCGGGTGGTAGCATACGGCAGTGCCGGTTATCAAAATTACGATTTTGCCCTGGCTTTACTACCCAAAGAAATGGCAAAACACGTTTTTGCTTTGCGCCTGGCGCCCGAGAGCCCTAAAAAAGGGGACAAGGTAACCTCTTTTGGGTTTTATGAAGTGGATGAAAATTCCAGGTTTGCCGGTTCCCCCAGAGAAAACGCCGACAGGGTGATCCTGTCCATCGATAACAGCCGCATTACCACTTCTTATCCGTTTGGCAAGCAAAACCCGGACGGTGCCTGCGGCGGACCTTTGTTAAATGAAAAAGGCGAAGTGGTGGGCATCCACAGCGGCAGCAATGGCCGTTGCAGTTTTGCGGTGGAAGCCACCGGCCCGGTGCGTGAAATGCTGGCCGACGTACACGGAGACAAACAAATCCTTCGCCCCGTACTTTGGAAAGGCAAAAAAATAACCCTTTTGTTTTCGGCCCAGCGTATTAGCCGTGTAACGGTAATGAGAAACGGGGAGCAAATACAATCCCTTTTATTAACCAAAAGAGACGAGCCCTTTGATTACCGCGAACTGCACAAGCTTTTCCCCCAGGCGCAAAGCGGGGATGAAGTGTACCTGGAACTGAAGGACCAGCGTTTAACGGAGCCGGAGATTATAAAATTTGAGGTGGATTAAGGAGAATATATGCTGCCTGTTCGTAAATTAACATTTCTTTTGGTGGGTTTGTTGTTATGCCAGGGGGCTGTGGCCCAGCCCAAGCCGGGTAACTTGTGGGGCAAGTTAATAAAAGCCGTCAGCGAAATGGAAAGCCGCGAGGGCCAC
>CALUXL010000050.1 GCA_944324735.1 uncultured Elusimicrobiales bacterium | reverse complement strand
TGGCAGGTAAACGAAAACAGCAATATGGGCTACTCCTTACAGGGGTTAAACAACTATATTTCTTCTGAAATCAGCAAAGTATACTGGCTCAATAAAATTTACCCTGAAAACGTGCGCCGCATGCACTCGGAAGGGGACTTTCACTTGCACGATTTGGGCCTTTTAGGCGCTTACTGCGTAGGGTGGGACTTACAAGACCTCCTGCTCAGCGGTTTTAAAGGTGTGGTGGGCAAAGCGGAAAGCAAACCCGCCAAACACTTGCGCACCGCCTTGGGCCAAGTGGTAAACTTCTTTTATACGCTGCAGGGTGAAAGCGCCGGCGCGCAGGCCTTCAGCAATTTTGACACGCTGTTAGCTCCTTTTATCTATTACGATAAATTAACCTATGAAGAAGTAAAACAAGCCCTGCAAGAATTTTTATTTAACGTAAACGTGCCCACCCGCGTGGGTTTCCAAACGCCGTTTACCAACTTAACGCTGGATTTGACCGTGCCGTCTTATTATAAAGACCAGCCGGTCATCATTGGCGGCAAACTGCAGGACAAAACGTACGGGGAATTCCAGGCCGAGATGGACATGCTCAACCGCGCCTTCTGCGAAGTAATGCTGGCCGGGGACGCCAAAGGCCGCGTGTTTACGTTCCCCATCCCCACTTACAACATTACCAAAGATTTTGATTGGGACAACCCCAAACTGACCCCGCTGTGGGAAATGACTGCCAAATATGGTATCCCGTATTTTGCCAACTTTATCAATTCCGACATGAACCCGGAAGATGCCCGCTCCATGTGCTGCCGCTTGCGCATTGACAACCGCGAACTGAGAAAACGCGGCGGCGGGTTATTTGGTTCCGCCCCGTTGACGGGTTCTATTGGCGTGGTAACCATCAACTTGCCGCGCTTGGGTTACCTGTCCAAAGACGAAGATGAATTCTTTAAAAACTTAAAAGACCGCATGGAAGTGGCCAAAACCAGCTTGGAAATTAAACGCAAGGTAATTGAACGCTTTACCTCGGGCAATTTGTACCCGTATATGAGCTTCTACCTGCGCACCATTAAACAGCGCTTTAACGAATATTGGAAGAACCACTTCTCCACCATCGGTTTGGTGGGCTTGAACGAAGCGTCCATTAACTTAATCGGGGAAGACATCGGTACCGAAAAAGGCCGCGCCTTCGCCGAAAAAACGCTTACGTTTATGCGTGAAACCTTGGTCAAATTCCAGGAAGAAACCGGCAACAACTACAACCTGGAAGCCACCCCGGCGGAAGGCACCTCCTACCGCTTGGCCAAGCTGGATAAAGAGCGCTACCCGGAAATTATCTGCGCCAACGAAGCGTTGTATAAACAAGGCCACCAGCCTTTTTATACCAACTCTTCCCAGTTGCCCGTCAACTATACCGACGACGTATTTGAAATGTTAGACCTGCAAAGCACCATCCAGGCCAAATACACCGGCGGCACCGTGCAGCACATCTTTACCGGGGAAAGAATAAAAGATTTGGAAGCGATGAAGAAATCCATCAAAACCGTGTGCGAAAGATACACCTTGCCGTATTTTTCCATCACGCCTACGTTCAGCGTCTGCCCCAAGTGCGGCTACATTGAAGGCGAACACTTTGAATGCCCCAAATGCAAGGCCGAACGCATGCAGGAGCTGGAACACCAAATTAAACTGCTGGAAGAACAACTTTACAGTAAATAGTGTTACCTTTTTTGGGTTAGAACTAACCCAAAAAAGCAGTTGTAACCGTGTGCGCAAAACGCTATGCTTTATATAGGGGGCCGCCACACGGCCAACAAGAAGTAGAAGTATTTAGGAGAAAAAGAAAATGACCGCTCAAGAAAAACAAGTAGTAGAAAACAAAATTTCCGAACTTAAAAAAGAGTTGAACGAAGTACACGGTTCCAAGTGTGAAGTTTACTCCCGCGTGGTGGGGTATTTGCGCCCGGTACAGAACTGGAACAAAGGCAAAAAAGAAGAATTTGCCATGCGCAAAACCATGCATGTAGAATGCGGCTGTGACTGCGGCAAATAAGGTTATTTTCTAAAGGCGTGGGTTTCCATGAAATTAGGCGGGTTAATTAAATTTACATTGATCGACTTTCCGGGCCGGCCGGCCGCAGTGGTATTCACCCAGGGGTGCAATTTCCGCTGCCGCTATTGCCATAACCCGGAGCTCGTCTACCCGCATTTATTTTTGGAACCCATGCCTGAAGAAGAACTGTTTTCCTTCTTAAAACGCCGCCAGGGCACCCTGGAAGGCGTAGTAATTACCGGCGGGGAACCTACCCTGCACGAAGATATACTGGATTTTACCGCCAAAATCAAAAACATGGGCTTTGCCATTAAGTGGGATACCAATGGCACACGCCCGGACGTACTGCGGGAAGCCTATAACCGCAAACTGCTGGATTATGTAGCCATGGATTTAAAAGCCCCGTTGGAAAAATACTCCGTCATTACCGGGGTGGACTTTAACCCGGCCGTATTAAAAGAATCCATGAAGTTAATTAAAGAATCCGGCATTCCCTATCAATTCCGCACCACCTACGACAAAGAAGTACTGACCGATGACGACATTGCCGCCATCCGCTCTTTAACGGATGAGGCCCACTACCGCGTGCAGGAATGCCTGCCCGTAGCCAAAGAAAAAGCCGCCCTGAAAGTAATGCACAAAGAGCTGTAATTACTGGTTATCCTATTTCCTTTTTTCTTTTAAACCCACTCCTTGGATAGATGCCATTATGGCTGGGCATTATCCGGGTTACCTGTTTACACGCCTTATTTGTAGACAGATAAAAAGTACCCTTGTCTTATAAAACTCTTTTTAAAATACCCATATAAAAAGCCGCCTGCAAACTATGCAGGCGGCTTTGTTTAAGCTAAAACGGGTTATTTTACGTCTTTTTCAATGCTTCTGGCCCAAGCATCCAACTCATACTGCAAAGAGCCGTAAACGTTTACGCTTTCCATGGCTACAAAATGCGATACCACCAAGTCCGCACCGCCAAACCCGGTTTTAATGGGTTTGTTAATTTCACGGCTAAGCAAAGCGGCCAAAGCCGGGTTGTTTTTGCGAAGGGCGTTGTGGGCGTCCATCACAGCGGTTAAAGACTGAAGGATAAAAGAGGCATTGTAATCTTTCGCCTCGGCAATATATTTGCGGCTGGAAGCCAAGCGGCTTAATACCACACGGGCAGCCGGACTTTTTAAAGCGGCAGCCTGATCTTGCTTAAGCTGGGCCCCCCAGGCATTAAACTCATCCTGCACGGAACCATAAAGGACAATGCTTTCGCGGTTAATCAGCTGGGTAACGGTTAAAGTTTCCCCCCAGCCGGCTTTAAACGGAGCATTTACTTCTACGGAAGCCGCCACCGCCGCGGAAGCGGAAACTTTACGCAAGGCCTGGTAAGCGTCCATCACTTTTGTTAAGGATTGGAAAGCCCAGCTGAAATTAGGTTCTTTCATGCGGGCAATTTCATCTTTGGCCAGCACGCTGGAAGTTAATAGCGCTTTTTGCAAAGCGGCTACGTCCTGTTTCTTGGCCGCCACGGCTTTTTCCACCGCGGCATTTAACGCGGCATTTTCCGCCGGGGCGGAAGGGAACGCAAAAACGGCACTGGCCGCCATTACGGCAAAAACGGATAAGATCAGACCTTTTTTCATATATTCTCCTTTTACTAAACGGCTTCTTACTATTAGGATAAAATTTAGCCGCGTTTGAAACAAGAGACTTTAGACCTATATTCCCCCTAGGCCCTTTTTAGGCCTTGTATAAAAAAACCCCGCCTTTAAGCGGGGTTTTAAGGTTTGTAAAACCTAGTATTTAAACTGGCCTTTTTCGTACACGGTAACCAGTTGGCCGTCTTTTAAACGGGCCTGCACCAGTTTGTCTTCCGTGTTAATTAAGTCCCAGTGCAGGGCGGAAGAGTTAAAACCTAATTTCTTTTTTAACTCCGGCGTTAAGCGCGAGACGTCCCCGCTGTATGTATCGGCATAGCTGGCACCCACGGCCACGTGGCAGTTGCCGTATTTGCCGCCAAAGTTTTCATCGTATAAAATATCGGCCATAAACTTGGTTATTTTGGAAAAACGCCTATCCGTGAGGGAAAACTCCCCAATTTGGCAGGCGCCTTCGTCCATCGCCAGCATTTTGCGCACAAAGTTTTGCCCCTGCTGGGCGGTGGCTTTTACAACACGGCCGGCCTTAAACTCAAGCTTAATGCCTTTTACATAATTGCCGCTTCTGTAAGAAGACAAATCCGCAAAATACACGCCGCGCGTGCCGCGCCAATCGGGCGAGGTAAAAATTTCAAAAGACGGTATATTGCACCCGCCGCCCGATACAAAACGGCGTTTTTCCCCCAGCAGGACCTCAAAATCCATATGGGCGGACTGCACGTGGAACGTTTCCACCGGTAAGGAAGAAAGCCATTTGGCAATTTCTTCCATCTGGGAGGTTACTTCCTGCCATTTTTTTACGGGGTCTTTTTCGTTTAAATAGCAGGCGCGGGCAATTTGGTTGGCGTATTCTTTTACGCTAAGCCCGGCGCGTTTGGCCAGTTCCTCGGTAGGATAGTTGCACAACGTCCAGGAGAAAAGACCTTTTTGTTCGCGCGCGTCTAAAATTTCCCGCAGGGGTTTGCGGGCCACGGCGGCTTTGGCCAGGCGGGAAGGATCCGTATTTTTTAAAGAAGTTAAGTCAGCCGGGGCACGCAGGGAAATAAGCCCGTTGATGCCTTGCTGGAAGGCTTCTTCACCCGGGGGAAGGAAAGTGAGCTGTTTGTCATCCGCCGTACCATAAAAGGCGCGGGCAAAGGGCTCCGGGTTGTCCTGCCGGGCAATTACATGAAATTTAGCGTCCAGCAATTTTTGATACAGGCTTTGAGCCAAAGGCAAGGCCAAGGGTTCATAGCGCAAAAGTACCACATCATAAGGCTTAAATTTGCCGTTGCGGCGGGCCGTTTGCAGGGCCCAGAGCATTACGTCGGCGTATTTATCGGTTTGGGTTTTGGTTAAAAACATAGGTTTCCCCCTCGGTATTTATAATGTTATAATACAAAAAAAGACACCGGGAGAAAATATGAAAAAATTTATTTTATCCGCCCTGCTTGCCTGTACGGTGCTGCCCTTATGGGCCGACGTTTCCCCCAAGCCGGAAATGCAATTTACTTTTATTTACAATACCTCCTCCGCCCCCGCCATTGAACCGGACGCGAGCGAACAGCTCCAATGCGAAGACAACCAATGCTTAGACCCCAAACCCCTGGGTACTTATGGGTTGCAAAAGTTGTACTGCTCGCAGGAAAAGTGCTTTTCCATTGCGTATGGTTATGCGCACTATCAAAAATTAATTATCGGCTTTAAAGACGGAAGCAAAAAAGAAAGCAATATTTTTAAAACGCCGGGTGCTTTACGCTCCAGCTTTAACGTATATGTAAACGAGGACGGCTTGGAAGTAAAACTTTCCCCGGAACAAAAGCCTTACAGCAATATTACCCGCCGCGATGCGTGGACCTCTTTATTAATTATTTTAGTGTTGGAACTGGCCGCCGCATGGGCTTCCATTTCCTACATGCACAAACCGCTGCGCATTTTATATGCGGTAGCTTTGGCCAATATAATTAGTATGTTTGGCACGTGGTTTTTCCTGGCGGGGTACGTGCGGGAAACGGCCTTTTTGTGGATATTCTGCCTGTTATTTGAAAGCGTGTTCATTTGGCTGTTAAACCGCAAATACCTTACGCTTACCAATGCTTTCAATTTAAGCCTAGCGATGAATGTTACCAGTTATTCTTTGGGGATGATGATTTCATTCTGGATAGCCCCCTGGCTGTTTTAACCCATAAAAAACCCCGCCGTAAGGCGGGGTTTTTATTTGTATTCTAAAAACATTCCAGCGATATGGACATCACCATCATGCCGGCCACCACGCCCCAAATAACTTGGTGCCCGTCCCCATATTCATGGGCGGTGGGGAGCAATTCGTCCAGCGCGATATACACCATAATCCCGCTGATAAGCGCAAACATCACCCCAAAAGCAGCCTCATTAAGTAGCGAGCGCAAAAGCAAAAACCCAATTAATGCCCCCACCGGTTCCGCCAAGCCCGAAAGGGCACTGTACCAAAAGGCTTTGGCGCGCTTACCCGTGGCATGGTAAACGGGCAGGGCAACGGCCACCCCTTCGGGAATGTTGTGTATACCCACCGCCACCGCAATGGAAATACCCAACGAGGCATTATCCATAGACGCCATAAAAGTGGCCAACCCCTCCGGAAAGTTATGCGCCGCCAAAGCAAGCGCCGTAAAAATACCCAAGTGTTTCAACTTGGCGGATTTATCCAGCGTGTGCTCCTCCACATGGTGGGAAGGAAGCAATGTATCAATCAACCACGCCAGCACTATACCCGCAAAAAATATACCCACGCCCGCCCATCCGGCCGTGCGGGCACCGTATAAAGCGGCCAGGGCTTCCCGTGCCTGGGGCAGCAGTTCCATAAAAGAAACATAAATCATCACCCCGGCCGAAAACCCAAGCCCTAAAGACAAAATTTTTAAATTGTCCTTTTTAATCACAAACGCCAGCGCCCCGCCCACAGCGGTGGCTGCGCCGGCCAAAAAACTAAGCAGTAAAGCGTGTAATACCTGGCTGTTCATACCTATACTATACTAAAAATAAAATAACCCAAAAAGATATAATACTCTTATGCCCGCACAAACCGATATCCTAATAACCGACGAGTTTAAAGACGCCCTGGCCCTGCTGGAAAGCACCCCCGCTTTTAAACCGCTTATCTTTATAACCGGCCGCGCGGGCACGGGCAAAACCACTCTGCTTAAATACTTTACGCAGCACACCACCCGCAGTCATGTGGTGCTGGCCACCACGGGCCTGGCCGCCATTAATGTGCGCGGGCAGACGGTGCATTCCTTTTTCCGCCTAAAGCCGGGCAACCTGCTGGACTTAGAAAACCTAAAACGCCTGCCAAGAAAAACGGTGGACGCGCTGGATATGATTATTATTGACGAAGCCTCCATGCTACGCGCGGACCTGTTAGACGCCATTGACCATATCCTTCGCATTTCCACCCATACCGAAGAACCTTTTGGCGGCAAACAGCTGGTTTTATTTGGGGATTTATACCAACTTCCCCCCGTGGAGGAAAAACCTTCCGGAGGGTTGTTTGATTATTTCCGCTCCGTCTATAAAAGCCCGTATTTTTTTGAAGCCCGCGTATGCCGCCGCCTGCCTACGGAAGTGTTTGAATTAAAACGCATCTTCCGCCAACAGGCGGACCCGGCCTTCGCCCAACTGCTTAATAAAATACGGGAAGAAACCATCACCCAGCCGGAGCTGGACCGCCTGCTTAACACCCGCAAAACCACCGCCCTGCCGGAAAGTTTTGACAGCAGCATCATCCTCTCCCCCACCAACCGCGAGGCTTCCGCCCGCAACAACCTTTACCTATCCGGCCTGCCCGGGGAAGAGTTTACTTACGAAGCACAAATTGTGGACGCTTTTAAAACCAAAACCCCACCGGCCGAGCAAACCCTGCGCCTAAAACAAGGCGCCAAAATTATGATGCTGGTAAATGACGATAACTGGGTGAACGGAGACATCGGCACCGTATACGCCTTAGGGCCGGATTTTATTAAGGTAGAACTAAAGAGAAACATCTACACCGTAGAGCCGCACATTTGGGAAGATATTAAATACGAATTTAACCCCCTCACCCAAAAACTGGAACCCAAAGTGCAGGGATTTTTTAAACAATACCCGTTAAAACTGGCCTGGGCCATTACCATACACAAATCCCAGGGGCTGACGTTTGACAGTATTTATCTGGACATTGGCCGCGGCGCCTTTGCCCCCGGCCAAACCTATGTAGCCCTCAGCCGCTGCCGCACTCTGGCTGGCGTGCATTTAAAAAAAGACATTACCGTGCAAGACGTATATTGTGACCCGCGGGTAAAAGCCTTCTTTCAATACGTGCGCTCCAACCGCACCCTGTAAAATAGGGCCCCTCCGCCCAGCTATTTGATATTTTACCGCACCTTAAAAATACTTTTTCCCGGGTGTCCGTCCGCCCCAAAGCAGTGCATGTGGACTCATGTTTAAATAAAATTTGTTTTCAAACTTTGCGAAACGGTAAAACAAAACCCCGGCCTTTTGGGCCGGGGTTTTTAGCACAGACAAATAATTATTTGTTGTACGGGGTGAGCGATTCGGTATAAATCGCGCGGACGGCTTCTTTATCCGCCTTGGTGGGGGCAATGCCTAACAGGCCGCCCAAAGAAGGCGTATTGAAAGCCAGGTCTACCAGTTTTTCCACGTCGGAAGCTTTAAAGCCTTCGTCTTCCAGTTTATGCGTGGAACCCACGGAGAACAACCATTTTTCCACCCCTTTGGCTACGGTTTCGGCTTCGGCTACGTCGCCTTTTAAGCCGGGCACAATGGGAGCCAATACATCTGCCAAGGTGGCCGGGCGGGCCGTGTAAATGTTTTTAAGCACAGCCGGCAATAACATGGCCAGGCCTAAACCGTGCGTTAAGTTCGGGTTCACGCCGGAGAGCGGGTGTTCCAAAGCGTGCGTATAGTGCAAGAGGCCGTTATCAAAGCTGATACCGGCAATCAAAGCCGCATAAGCCAGGAAGTAGCGGGCTTCCAGGTTGGACGGATCTTTAAGAGCCACGGGCAAATATTCGTGCACTAATTTCACGACGGAAATGGCCAAGTCAATCGAGTACGGAGAAGCCACTACGGTGGTGGACGCTTCCACCACGTGGTTTACCGCGTCAATAGACACGTAGCGGGTTTGATCTTCGGACAGGCCGGTCATTAAAGCCGGGTCATCAATGGAGTAGAGCGGGTAAATGCAATCATAGGCGATGGCCGGTTTAAAGTTCTTTTCTTCAATGCTCACCACGGCAAAACGGTTGGCTTCAGAGCCGGTACCGTGGGTTAGGTTGATGGCGATGATCGGGGCGGCTTCGGTAGGAGTAAATTTAAACTCATACAAATCTTCGGCCGTTTTGCCCGGGTTCTTCATCAAAATAGCCACGCTTTTGCCGGCGTCAATAGCAGAACCGCCGCCAATGGCCAGCATGGCTTTGGCGCCAAAGTCGGCCGCCATTTTGGCCGCTTCGTTTACGTGGTGCGTATTGGGGTTGGGGGTTACTTTGTCGTAGTGGACATAAGTAATGCCGTTATCGGCAAAGGCTTTGGTTACGTGGTCCCAGGCGCCGGTTTTTTTATAGGCGCCGCGGCCGGTCATAACAATCAGCTTATCCAACCCGCGCGCTTTTAAATCTTTGCAGATGTCACCAATTTTGGCAATAGCCCCCAC
>CALUXL010000049.1 GCA_944324735.1 uncultured Elusimicrobiales bacterium | reverse complement strand
AAAGCTTTGGTTTTCTATCAGGTAAATATGAAGCTGATTAATTTGGAAACCAACCAGATTGTTTGGAACGGGCAAAAACAAATTAAAAAATACGTTAAACGCAGCAAAGTTGCCTGGTAAAGCGTATGAAGGCGCCGGCCGTTTTGATTTGTGTGGCATTATTATGCTCGGCATGCGGGGCGCCTTCTCTGCGTGATAAAAAAGAAATTAACCGGTTGGTGGCAGCGCAGGATTTTACGGCAGCTGTTGCCCGGTTAGATAAAGACAAAAAGAAGCTTTATAAAGAAAAAGACGCCGCTTTGTACTTTTTGGACAAAGCGGCTCTTTTGCATGATGCCCAGCAACCCGTCCAAAGTGACGCGGCCCTCTCCTCCGCCCAAGACGTAATAGATGAGCTTTACGCCAAAAGCGTAACCGGCGCCCTGGGCACGCTGTTAATTAACGATTTAACCACCCCCTATTACGCCGCCCCTTACGAACAAGCCCTCACGTTTTTTTACCGCGGCATGAATTTTTTGCAGTTAAATAATTTATCCGGCGCGTTGGTGGAGGCGCGCAAAGCCGTTTTTTATTTAGACCATTTGCGCGGGGCTAAATCTTCCGGCTATCGGGATGATGCTTTCGTGCAGTATTTTGCCAGTCTGGTTTTTGAAAGCGGCGGCAAGCGTGATGACGCCCGCATCTCCCGCCAAAACGCTTTAAACGCTTACCAAAGAAACGGCTGGCCCGTGCCGGATTTCCCGGTGCCTCCTAATGCTAGCGAAATGGGCGAAATTTTAATTTTTCATTACAACGGTTTACTGCCTCTGTTAAAAAGCCAAACCATGCAGGTAGGGTGGGATAAACTGCTGCTGTGGGCGTCTTCCCCGGCGGAAGGGGAAAGCATAAACCCCCAAGTGCAAAACGCCATTATGGCCGGGCTTACGGGCCGTGCCATTACGGTGGCCTACCCGGTGCTTGAAAAACAACCCTACCAGGTGCAAGCTTCGTTTGTGACGGCGGACGGAATGTTTATGCAAAACACGCAAAAAGTGCAGGATACTTCGGCCCTGGTGGAAGACTATTTGCAGGAGCGTATGCCGGGGCTGTTGTTTCGTTTAGCCACGCGGGCCATTGTTAAACAAACGGCGGTGGTGCAGGCGCGGCATGCCGCCGCTCAGGCCGCTAAAGATGACACGGTGGGGAAACTGGCCGGTATGTTTGTAAATTTTTTAGGGGCACTTAGCGAGAAAGCCGACACCCGCCAATGGTTCACCCTGCCGGCCGAGGTGCGTTTGGCGCGCATATTTGTGCGCCCGGGGGAGCATGAAATAAAGCTCTTCTTTAAAGACGGATATGGTAATATAGTAGGTGAGAAAAGTTTTGGTACGGTGCGTGTGCGCGCGGGGGAAAGAGTTTTCCTGCATAGCCGCACCGCCAAATAAAAGGGGGCCGTTATGAAAAAATGGTTTATGGTGCTGGCGGCGGGGCTGTTGGCCGCTTGCGCAAGTGTAAATAAAAACACGGTAAATTATCAAATGTCTTTGTTTGACCAAACCCGCTATTATGTAGTGGCGGGGGAAGGGGCGCAGAAAGAAGAAGCCTCTGCCGCGGCGCTAAACAATATGCGTAAAGAGTTTGAGCGCGCCGCCCAAATAGCCAACCTGCAAGTATTGGATGATATTTTGGCAAATGCAAAAGTAAAAAAAGTGTGGAAGGAAAAAAACTCCCACCCCAAAAATTACTTTGCTTTAGCCGTGCTGGATAGAACTTTAGCCCAAAATATGCTGGCCGCCCCGATGGATGTGCTGGATGCTAAACTGGCCGGGTTAGCCAAAAGCTTATCCGCCGGCCCGGAACCGTTTGCCGCTTTAAAACTGGCTTTTAATATGCAGCCTTTGGTGCAAGAGCGTAACGTATATCAAGACGCCTATGCCTTTATAAACGCCGGGCAGGAAGGGTACCGTTCCGAAGAATTTGCCGCTTATAAAGAAGCCTTAAAAAATGCTATGGGCGCGGTGAAAGTTTCCATAAAAACCAAAGGCCCGCAGCATATGGTGCTGCTTAGCCAGATTACGGACGCTTTAAACCAAATGGGTTTAGGAGTTGCCCAAAACCCGCAGGAGGATGCCCCCCTGCAAGTAGTGGTGGAAACCACGGTGGATAGTTACTCTTCCGACCGGGTAAACGGGCTGGAATGGTGCTCCAGCGGGGCCTCCGTGAGTATGGTGGATAACACCTTAGGGGCCACGTTTGCGCGCTTTCACGTGCAGGATAGGGCGGGTACTTCCCGCCGGCCGGATTCTTTACGCCGCAGTATGCAGGGCGTGGGGGAAAAGGCCGCTCAACAGATTTCGCAGCGGATGTATGCGTATTTAAAAATAAGATAGGAGATGACTATGAAAAAACTGATCGCTTTAACCATTTTGTTTGCGCCGGCCGTTCTGATGGCGCAGGACGCGGCCCAACAGCCGCAGGTGTTGCCGCCTTCTGACCAGCAGGCCCCTGCCACGGCCGCCCAGCAGGACCCGGCCGAACGCAACAAAATGTTGTATTCTTTGGGGTTTTTATTGGGGGACAATTTAAAGAAACAGCTTATCTTGGATAATGAGGACGACTACAAAGCCTTATCCCAGGGTATGCGTGACAGCCTGCTCAATAAAGCCTCTCAGACCGAACTGGAAGCCTACAAACCCCAAATTGTGGAAAAATACCAAAAAGACGCCGAAATTATCAACCAAAAACGTCAGGCCGCCCAGCAGGAATATATGGATAATTTCAAAAAAGAAAAAGGCGTAAAAACCTTGGATAACGGCGCCATGATTAAACTTTCCCGCAAAGGTAAAGGCAAGGCCCCCAAGGCGGACTCTACCGTAAAAGTAAATTACGAAGGTACCTTAATTGACGGCACCAAGTTTGACAGCTCTTACGACCGCGGGGAATCTGCCACCTTTAAATTAACGGACGTAGTGCCGTGCTGGACCAAAGCCATCCAGTATATGAAACCCGGCGCCAAGGCCAAAATTGTCTGCCCGGCCGATACCGCCTACGGCAACCGCCCCTTGGGCCCCATTGCCCCCAACTCCACCCTGGTGTTTAACGTGGAATTGCTGGAAGTTTTATAATGAGCAAAACCAGCTGGTTTTATATTTGCGCGATGGTAGCCATCGTTGTCTTTGTAGGGGCAACGCGTGGCTACCATGCCTATAAAGAATATAAACAGCAAGAAGAGGAAGAATCCTATTCCGCCTTTACTTTTCAAAACGTGCCCATTACATTAGGCGCGCCGCAGGCGGAACCTGTTTCCAAACCGGTGCCGTATAACCCGGAGGCTACACAGGACGTTTTTTTAGGGGCGGACCCGCTGTCCCCCCAGCAAGAAGTGCAACAGGCGGACTTAACGCTTGAGTCTATCTTTTCTGATTATCAAACCGACCCTGCCCTGGCGGATTTTAATAAAGAACTTTCCCATCTTACCCGAGGCCGCGCCCAAACCTTGCAGGATTTAAGCGGCCCGCGTTTAACGACTATCATGCAGGACTATCCCGAAGTAAATAACTTAATTAAAAAACATTTGCAAAACCCGCAGTTTGCTGCCGTGGTGGGGCAGATATTTTCCAACCCGCAGTATGTACAAAGCGTGCAGGTGCTGCAGGGCCAGCCGCAGCAACAGCCGGAAAATGAGGGAAATAATTTCTAACCGGCCCCAAAATATTGTATTCTATTTGCTATAGGAGGGATTCTCGTGTTAAAAATTTTTCTTAAATCAGCCATTTTGGTTTTTATTATTTTAAGCATCTATTTTATTGTAAATCCCAGCGCCTGCTCCAACTTGCTGGCGGGGCGCGTGGTAAATACCCCGCGGGAAGATACCCTTCAAATTAATAACCCTTCCATGCCTGCAGCGCAGAATGAAATGCTGATACCGGTGGGGGACCAAAACGCGCAGGATATTCCCTCCGCGCAGGAAGTAATGGAGGCCCCGCAACAACCTCAAGCGCAGGAGCCCGCCCCCGAGGAAACCGCCGTGGCTATTTCCACCCCGCAGGAAGCGCAAGAAAAACAAGATAATGCCCCGGTGCAGGAGGAAACCTCCCCCTATACGCAGGAAGATATTGATTACGCCGTGGCCAGCCGCTATGTGGAGCTGGAACGGGAATATTTAAAAGAAAATAAAACTTTGGGTAAAGAGGCCTCCCGGGAAATTTCTTATATTGTGATGGATGATTTTGAAATGTCCCCCGAGGAGTGGGAATCTTTCTTAACCCGGGCTACTTCCAGCGGGCTGTTTAATAAAGTTCGTGAAGAAATGCCTCAGTAAGTTTGGCTTTTAATCAAAACCCCGCGTTGAATAAAACGCGGGGTTTTTTATGGTCTGTTTTTATCTGTTAAGCCTTCCAATAACACTAATATAGCGGGTGACAGCCGGCGTTAAGAAGAGGCTTAATAAAGCATCCAAAACGCCATTAAAAACCCCCGGTTTTGGCCGGGGGTAAAAGTTTGTAGGTTTAGTGTGGCAGCCTGCCTGCCAGCAGTTCCGCCACGGGGCGGGTGTGTTTTATTTTGCTAAGTACAATCTTGACGGAAGCGGTAATCGGTACGGAGAGGAACGCCCCCGGCACGCCCCAAACCAAGCTCCAAAAGATTAACGAGGCAATTACCACCGCGGGGTGCAGGTCCATCCCGTCGCCCAAAAAGCGCGGTTCCACCAGGTTGCCTATAATAAACTCCGTAGCGGTTAACAGGCCTACAATTAAAAACAATTTGCCGCCAAACCCAAACTGTAAAAACAGCACCGGCACCGGCAGCATGACCCCAATAATGGAACCCACACTGGGAATAAAATTAAGCAGAAACGCAAACAGCGCAAACAGCAGCGCCAGTTTTACCTCAAACGCCAGCAAAATAGCCGCAATAATAATGCCGGTTGCCAAAGACGTAATCAACTTTACAGAGAGGTAAATAGACACGTTGGACAGCATTTCCTTAATGGTTTCATTAGTGATGGGCGGTGTTTTTTTGCTCCCCAGCAGAAAGAAAATCATAAACAGCAAAATCAGCGTGGCGTTGGATATGACGGAAAATAATTTGCCGCCAAAGTTTTTAAGCCAGTTAAATAAAGGCAGGTCTTTCAATGCATTTAATACAGACCCGGTATCAATATGCACGCCGTATTGTTGTATGCGCGTCAGCACGTCCTGGGCGGAGGCAAGCAGGTTTTCTTTATATACTTCCGCCCCTTTTAAAAACCCGCCAACGGAATTGACCGTAAATAAAATGACCGACGCAAAAAACGCCAAAAATACCAGTATGGAAACCGTAACCGCCAGCCACTTGGGGAAAGACAATTTATGGCGCAGCATATTGGTCATTTGCGTTAAAATGGTGTATAAAAAGATGGAAATAACCAACGGAATTAATACCGATTTGGTATACACCAGCATAGCCGTTACAATACCGGCCGCTATGATGGTTAAGCAAATAGTGCTGGTTTTTTGGTAGTAGTAGAGGGGTTTTTCTTTATTAAACACGGGTTACCTCCTATAACGTTCGGCTTTTTGGGCAATTTCCCGCGCCAAGAAGAGCACTTTGTCCGTGATGTTGTTAATGGTGCTAGCGCAGGAGGTTAACAGCCAAACATTTAATTTTTGGGCCGTATACCCCTGGTATAAACGGTAGAAGCGGTGATATTCGGTAGAAAATTCATCACACATGCGAGACAGGGTTTTGGCTTTATTATTAAAACCTTTTGCGGGCAGGGCCATATCGGCCCCGTAGTCGTCTTTTGTCCAGGAGCGCACTTGTGCACGCACTTGGGCCCAGGCTTCTTCCTGCTTGTCGGTATTTTGGCGCAGGGTTTGGCAGAAATCATTAAATTCCTGCGCAAAAGTTACGTCCCGTACTTCCATATTCTTATGGATTTGGGCCGATATTTGCTCCAACCGGCGGTAAAATTCGGCCAGCAGGCGGCTGTCGGCCACCAGTTGGCCGCGTAAAGCTTCGCACAGGGCGGAGGCTTGTTGTATGCAATCTAGCGAGTTCATTGGATAGGCAGCGTAACGGTAAAAATAGACCCTAAACCCCGGTCGGAAACGACGTTGACCGTTCCCCCGTGCAGTTCGGCCCCGTTTTTAAGCATGGGCAGCCCCAGGCCCCAGCCGTTTATTTGGCCGGTAAAATAATCGTCCACCTGGTAGAAGGGATCAAAAATGCGGTTTACATCCTGCGGGCGTATGCCGGCGCCGTAATCGCGCACGGAAATGGAAACCGTGTTGCCGTGGTTGGCGCATTGCAGTTTGATAATTTTTTCCATTTTGTTATTAAACTTAATGGCATTATCCAGCATTTCTTCCAGCATGGCTTTTAAAATTTCTTTGTCTGCGTGCACGCTTAACCGTTCCGAGCAGTCAATCTCTATATACGTGCCGCGTTTGGCGGCGGGCTCGGCGGTGGGCACAGTGGGGGTTGTGTCGTCATCCTTGGCGATGGCGCGGGAAGCGCACTCCTTAACCAAGGTTTTTAAATTGATGTCCGTTTTCTTTAAATCAACCGGCTTCATGGCGGATATTTTGTTGTAATTTAACCATTTGTCTACCAACTCCGCCATTTTCGAACCTTGCTTGTTGATTTCTTCCAACGCTTTGGAAGTAAAGGGGGAGAATTTCTCCTTCCCCGCTTGAGACAAAATAGCTTCCGAATAACCGTTGATAATGGAAAGCGGCGTTTTTAATTTGTGCGAAACCAACGATAAAATTTTATTGGAAGCATCTTTTTCTTTTAAGTCCATTTCGCTCATAACAGTATCCTAGAAGTTAGTCCCCAAGCCTACATAAAAGATGTCTCTTTTATTTTTGTGGCTGGTGGTTTCTATATGGTTATAGGCCAAATCCAAAAATACATTTTTTACTAACGGGAACGAGTTGCCGATGATGAAAGAGTGGTCCGGGTCGGCCGTGTAGTTTTCGGTAAAAGAATAGCCCACATATAAGGCAGAGCCGGATTCCGCCCACGTGCGCACAAAGCGCCCGCCCAGGGCGTATTTGCGCAAGTCGCGCGTAATATCCAGCGTTTGAAGGGCAACCAAGTCCTGCTGGTTCATTACGCCGCGCCAGGCGGTTACGCCGGTTATCCCGTCGGGATATTGGAAAGCGGCACCCATGGCTTCCAAGCGGTAGGCCTGGAACATGCTGTGGCTTAATTGCAGAAAGTAGGCCACCTGGTCATAATCGGTATTTTCCGGGGCGGCCTCTTTGGTAAACAGGGTACCCTGCTGGCGGGCGTAGCTGGCGCCCAGTCTGGCACGGGTGTAGATATCGTTTACCTGGTCGTTTTCCATTAGCATGGTTAAAGCGGCGGTAACCCCGTAGGCGTAAGCGTCTTGATAGGCGGGGTTTTCGGCATTGTGTTTAAAGTAATAAAACGGGGTAAGTTCCAGGTCCAACAATTCAAATTGCAGGAGCATGGGCACATAGACGGAATAGATGGGGTCTTTTAAACGCCCAAAGGAATACTTTTGCATATCTTTTACATAGCGTGCGGCTATGCCTACCTGTGTATTATAAGTAGGGGCCACCAATAAAGAGGCGGTTGCCTGATTTTTGGAGGAAGACCATAAGTAGGAAGCTCTGGCGTCTACTGTTTTTGCCTGTGCGGCGTTTGCAGCAAAGAATACTGCGGTTAATAATAAAAGTAATTTTCTCATATTATTAATTTAGCAAATTTAAGTTAGCCCGCGCATTTTTTTTAATGCAACTGCATTAAAAGGGCTATAAGGGGGGATATTTTAGTAAAATAAAAATAATATGAAGAAAACCCTTTTTATCTTTTTTGCTTTGTTTGCGGCCGCTATGCCTGCCGCCGCCGCGCAAATTGTACGCGGCCCATATATAGAAGACCCTACCCAAACCACCATGGTTTTGCGCTGGCAGACGGACGAGGATACCCCTTCCTGGTTGGAATATGGCCCTGCCCCCCGCTGCAACCAATTAATGACGATTACCCCGTCTTCCACTTCTCATAAAGCCATTTTATACGGCTTGGTGCCCAATCAGGACTATTGCTACCGCGTCTATGTGTACAACCAAGCTAAAGACGGCGTGCAAGCCCCGGTGGAAGGTGCGTTTCGCACTTTGTTCTCGGCGGAGCGTAAAGTGGTTAAGTTTTTAGCCTTAGGCAATACCGGCGCCCCTTTGCCCGTAGCGGGGGAGGACGGCATCATGCCGCCGGACTTTGCCGCCGAGGCACGCCAAGCCCTGGCTGACCGTATGGCCGCGCGCCAGGCGGACTTTTTTATCCATACCGGCAATATCACCCACAGCGGTTTAAATGCCGATGCGGACCGGGAATTTTTTACTCCCTTTAAAACCGTCCTGGCTAGTAACCCCTTATTGGTTGCCTTAGGCCCCAACGAATACGGCCCCGACCGCACCGAAAAAGAAAGCAAACCTTTCTTGCGGGCCAATTATTCTAACTTTCACAGCATGAGCTGGGGCCCCGGTACCCCCAAATATTATACGTTTGATACGGCCAACACCCGTTTTATTTTCTTGGACGCCAACTCCACCTACGGTGCTGTTTGGGCCCCCAGTTTGGAGGCGGACTCCGCCCAAATGAAATGGCTTAAAACGGCGCTTACTTCCAACGTGGAAGGCAAGTGGAAAATTGTGGTATTAAACGCCCCTCTTTATTCCACCGGCCCCGTGGCCCCCAATAATGAGGCGGCTTCTAAATTAATTAAACTGTTTGAAGACTATAAGGTGAATTTGGTTCTGCAGGGCAACTCCCCCAACTATGAACGCACTTTCCCGATGTTTCGCGGGGAACCCAATGTGCGCGGTGTAACTTATGTTACATTGGGTGCGGGCGGGCTGGAGCCGCAAAAACGCGCCTCGGGCGATTCTTCCACCGCGCGTTATGTGTCTGCCTATCACTATGCTTACGGGCAGGTGGTGGACCGCAAACTAACCCTTAAAGTGTTTGACCAGACCGATAAACAAATAGATTCTATTGAGTTGTACTTGCGCTAAACAGGCGCCGGTTTTTTAAAAGCGGGGGTTTATATGCCCCCGCTTTTTTTGTGTTGTTAAGCGCAAAATACTTGTGTTATTATCTGCTTTACCCAATAAAAAAGCCCCGTTTTTTAACGGGGCTTTTTAGTTTGTAAGGAATTTTATTTTTTTAACTGTACTTTAGCCATCATATCGTACATAATAATGCTGGCGGCGGCCGAAGCGTTTAAACTTTCCACCCCGCCTTTTTGCGGGATAGAGATAATTTGGTCGCAGTTTTCGGCGGTTTTTTCGCGTATGCCAAAACCTTCACTGCCAATTACCAGCACGGCGGGGGAGGCGTAATCCGTCTCGGTGATGGACTGGCCTTCCATATCGGCTCCGTACACCCAAAAGCCTTCTTCTTTCAGGTCAATCAGCGCCGTGTTTAAGTTGGCCACTTCCACAATATTGATGTTTTCAATCGCGCCGCAAGCCACACGGTATACGGCAGGCGTAATGCCCACGCTGCGCCGCTGAGGCAGAATAATGGTGGAAAAGCCTAAGCACGCCGCACTGCGGATAATGGCCCCCAGGTTTTGCGGGTCGGTCATTTCGTCCACGGCAAGCCAAAGGTCTTTCTTGTTCCCGTCGGATTCATACAGCGCGGTGGATAACTTCATTAATTTAATGGGCTGTATTTTTGCCAAAACGCCCTGGTGGTTGGCCCCGTGGGTTAATTTATCCAGCACGCGGGGTTCAATGCGGTCCACCTTTACGTTGTTGCGTTTGGCGAGGCGGATGATTTCTTCCACTTGGCGGTGGCCGGCTTTCCCGTCGGTAACAAACAGCTGGGTTACGTTGCGCTTTTTACTGCGCAGGGCTTCCATTACCGGGTGTATGCCGTAAATAATGTCTAAAGGTTCGTTCATTTTTGCTCCTTAGCCGATGTCGGCCGAGCCGAAACTCATGCCTACTTCCAATGCGGCTTTTACTTCTTCCCCGTAGGGGTCAACACGTTTTAATTTAGAAATAGCGTCCGAAATTTTTACTTCCTGCATTTGGAAAGCCCGCAGGCTGGCCATATAACCAAATTTGCCTTCCAGCACCATATCCAGCGCTTTGGTTCCGTACAGGGTGGAAAGCCAGCGGTCAAACGCGGTGGGCGTGCCGCCGCGCTGGGTGTGACCCAAAACGCAGGCGCGGGATTCTATTTTGGTTTTTTCTTCAATCATTTGGCTTAATTTATAAGCAATGCCGCCCAGGCGTACCGGGTCCGTGCTGCCGGCCACCGTGCGGGTGACGGCTTGCTCGCCGGCTTCGTTCTTGGCGCCTTCGGCCGCTACGACAATGCTGAAGGTCTTGCCGCGGCTGCGGCGGTCCAAAATATAATTGGCGATTACATCGTCATTGTACGGGATTTCCGGTATCAGCACAATATCGCCCCCGCCCGCAATGGCCGAGCGCAAAGCAATCCAGCCCGCATAGCGGCCCATGGTTTCCACAATCATTACGCGGTGGTGGCTTTGGGCGGTGGTATGCAGGCGGTCAATCGCCTCGGTGGCGATGGCCAGGGCGGAATCGAACCCGAAGGTCTGGTCCGTGGCGGATAAATCGTTATCAATGGTTTTGGGTACGGCCACAATGGGCATGCCCATATCCACAAATTGCTGGGACATATGCAGCGTGCCGTCCCCACCGATGGTAATTAAAGCGTCCAGCTGGTTTTCTTTAAAATTGTGCATGGCCGCGCCGGATAAATCCGCCGGGTTTTCGGCCGAGCCAAACGGCGCCAGTGTATATTTAAACGGGTTGGCAATATTGCTGCTTCCCAAAATGGTGCCGCCCAGCGTCAAAATGCCGGATACCAAATCATTGGTGATGTGTACAAATTCATTGCGCACCAGGCCGTCAAAACCGTTTTTAAAGCCCAGTACTTCAATGCCGTGCTGCAAGGCGTTTTTACTTACCGCGCGCACTACGGCGTTTAAGCCGGGGCAGTCGCCCCCGGCCGTTAAAATACCAATTTTTTTAATGGTCATTTTTCCCCCTTGTACCTGCTAAAAAAGTTTAGTCAGGTAACATAACAGCCATAAAATAAAAAACTGCCCGTCAATTAATGTTTCTTGTTTGATGTTACGGGCTGTAACATGGCTATAGTAATATATTACAATAAAAACCGTATAAACGTTGCCGATAAGCAACATGCCCGTCAGCAGCGGTTTCCAGGGCATAAACCACAAGGCGGCCAGCACGCCCGTAAGCGCGGTTAAAATAAACGTAACCGCCCACTTGGTAGCGGCAATACCAAAGGCTTTGTAAAAGCTTTCTTTGCCTACCATTAAATCTTTATTTACCGAGGAAAACCCCAGCGTAACGGAGCGCGTAAAAACCAATAGCCCCGCGTAAAACACGGCCAAGTACGCCGCTTTGTGAAACGGCACCCCGTGTGCATAAGCCGGCAGCCAGGCGCAGGCAAAGGCCCACCCTAAAGCGGTGGCAATGTCTTTGGTACCGGGGAAAGAGGCCAACTTGGAGTGTAACACATGGCGAAACGGATAAAACACCCCTGCCGCCAAAAATACAGCCGCCAGCACAAATATTTGCCAGCCGGCCAAAGCGGCTAGTACCAGCGCCGCCGCACAGGCCGTAAAACCCAGCGTGTAGGAAATACTGCGCGCGCGGGTGGGGGCGCGCTCCGCCGCGTGGTTTACGGAAGTTAACCCAAATACAAACAGCCACGCAAACCACAATAGTTTCCAATCCGTGCGCACGCCTTGCAGTTTCATACAAACATAACTTAAAGCCATGGCAGCAAATGCCGTGTAAAAGGAGTACTTTACAAAGGTTTTCCAGCCGTTATAAAACAGGGTAGATAAAGAGAAACGGTTGTGGGTTTGACGGGTTTGGCGCACCCAGTTGGCCACTTTATCTATTACCCAGTTGGGAGTAGAGGCGCCGGCCGTAATAAATATCTTTTGGGCGCGCAGTACCTGCTCGGGCTGTAGTTCCGCCTCGGTTTCTATATGCAGTACCTGCGGGGCCAGCCCCCGGCACAGCAAAGCCAGGCGGGCGGTGTTGGCACTGTGTTTGCCGCCCACAACAATTACCAAGTCCGCATTTTTGGCTTGCTCAATGGTTTCTTTTTGGCGGTCTTTGGTGGGTTGGCAGATGGTGTTGGAAATTTGGCACTCGTCTGCTTTCTCTTTAATAATTTGGGCGGTTTGATAAAAAACGGTTTCTTTCTGCGTGGTTTGGGAGACAACATTTACTTTTTTAAAATGCGGCAGTTTTTGGGCTTCTTCCGGCCCGGATACCACGGTGCCGCGGCCTTCGGTATAGCCTAGCAGGCCAATTACTTCGGCGTGGCCGCCATCCCCCACGATGACGGTATCATAGCCTTGTTGGGCGTATTTGGCAATAACGTCCTGCGCGTGTTTAACCAGCGGGCAGGTAGCGTCCACCACTTCCATGCCGCAGGATTCTATTTCCTGTTGGAACTGCGGCGTAATGCCGTGCGCGCGGATGACCAGCACGCCGGATTTATCGGCCGCTTCCTGCGGTTTATCAATAGAAGATATTTGCTTGGCGGCCAGCATATCGGTAACTTGTTTGTTGTGTATTAAGGGCCCAATGGTGTAGATGGGCTTTTTACCGGCGGCTTCCAGCTCCAGCACTTTATCGATGGCGCGTTTTACGCCCGGGCAAAAGCCCGCGCTTTTGGCTACAATAACGTCTTGTTCTTTTTCCATATATATATTATAGGAAATTACGCGCGGCGGCTGGGGGGCGCGCCAGATTTTCTATAATAAAATTATGAACAAATTTTTTACCGGTTTGGCAGCCGTGGCGCTGCCTTGCGCGGCGTTTGCCGGCGCCTATGGCGAGATGTTCCGTGACGGGCACCTTCGCTTTGACTATACCCCGCAGAAAATAGCCTCCCTGGAGCGGGCCGCTTCCCAACAGCTGGAAGACAACCTAACCGCCTTAACGGCCGTTCCTGCCCAGCAGCGTACGTTTGACAATACCGTCCTGGCGCTAGAAAACGCCTACACGCAGTATTGGTTTGTGCCTAAAAATTTGTCTTTACTGGCCTATTTTCATAAAGATGCTTCCGTGCGGGAAGCCGCCGCCGTGCTGGAAACCCAGGGCAGCAAAAAGAAGGCGGAAATATTTGCCCGCCGCGACGTATACCGCGCTTTAAAAGAGTACGCCCAAACCAACCCCAAGCTGGAGCACGAAGAAGCCCGCCTGTTAAATAAATGGATGGAGCGCTACGAAAGGGCCGGTATGTCTTTAACAGACTCCAAATTAAAAAAGTATTTAAAATTAAACAACGAGCGCCTGGAAAAAATCACCCGCTATAACGTTAATTTAAATAATTATAAAGATGAACTCGCCCTAACCCCGGAGCAATTAAAAGGGATGGGGGAAACTTATGTAAACCGTTTGGAAAAAAACCAAGACGGCAAATACATTGTTACCTTAAAATACCCGGATTATAACCCCTTTATGTCCAACGCGCAGGATGACGCCGCCCGCAAGGCCCTGCAAACCAAATTTGCCCGCCGCGGGGGGGAAGAAAACGTAAAACTGTTGGAAGATACCCTGGTTTTGCGCCGCAAGCAAGCCGCGCTACTGGGGTATAAACAATACCCGGATTTTGTACTCCCCGTGCGTATGGCCAAAACGCAGGACAACCTGCGCGCGTTCTTAAAAGATTTGCAAAAACAGGTAACTCCCCTGGCCCAGGCGGAAATGGCCCAATACCTGGCACTTAAAAATAAAACCTTGGGCACTGCCAGCAAAAAAATAAATGGCTGGGAGCTGGGTTACTGGGCCAACCAATACAAAAAAGCCTTTTACCAGGTGGATGATGAAAAGATAAAAGAATATTTCCCCGTGCAAACCGTTATTAACGGTATGTTTGAAATTTTTGGGGGCATATTTGGTTTAACCTTTGAGAAGGCGGACTTGCCCACCTGGCACCCGGACGTACAAACCTGGATTATTAAAGACGCGGCCACCGGCCAAACCATTTCTTATTTTTACATGGACCTGTACCCGCGCGACGGCAAATATACCCACGCGGCCACCTGGTCTTTTGTGGACCGCTTCCAATTGCCTGACGGGCAGTATCAAATCCCTTCCGTGGTGATAGCGGCCAACTTTTCTCCTGCCGCCAACGGGGTGCCCGCTTTGCTGGGGCATGGGGAAGTGGAAACTTTATTTCACGAGTTTGGGCACGTGTTGCAAATGTCTTTGGCTACTTCCAAATACGCTAGCTTAACGGGGGATAATGTGGCTTGGGACTATATAGAAACCCACTCCCAACTGCTGGAAAATTGGGCCTGGCAGCCGCAGGTGCTTAAAAAGATATCTTCCCACTATCAAACGGGCCAGCAAATACCGGACGAGTTGATAAACTCCATGGTAAAATCCCGCCACGCGGGGGAGGCTACCGCTTTCCTGCGCCAAAACTTTTTGGGCCAGTTTGATTTGGAAGCCCACGCCAAAAACCGCCGCGTAAACACCACCAAACTTTACGCCAAGATGATGAAGGACATTACCGGTATAGAAATGACGCCGGACACCTACCCCCAGGCCAGTTTTGGGCATATTATGTCCCTCACGGACCCGTATGATGTGGGGTATTATGTGTATGCATGGTCTTTGGTAATTGCGCAGGATATTTTCTCCCAGTTTGAGGAACAAGGCTTGTTTAATAAAGAACTGGGCGCCAAACTGCGCACCTATATCTACACCCCCGGTACGGTGTATGACGAAAATGAAATGGTGGAAAAATTCCTGGGCCGGCCGTATAGCAACCGGGCTTTCTTAAAAAGCTTGGGCGTAGAAACCCCGCAGAATAAGGCCCAATAAAGCCCTGCCCTTTACACCAAAAACCCCGGGGAAACCCGGGGTTTTTTATTAATGGGGAAAGTTCTTTAACAACAGCCACCCCACCACGGGTATGGCCAGTAAAAGGACCAATAGAATAATGCTCCAAAACCCGCGCAGGCTGCTGCTGCCGTGCATGCGGGCAATTTCTTTAGGGCACATGACCGAAAGCATAGCCTGGGCTTTGGCGTCGAATTCTTCGTCCGTCAGTACGGGCTTGGGTTTGGGCGGGTTTTTGATGGCGGCCGCAATGGTGGCGGTGCCGGGTTTATCCAAATTAACCATGGTGTTGCCAAATTCGGCCAATAATTGGGCGGCGCGGCAGTGGAAGTTCTCCAGCTCTTCCACGCGGTGCAGGCAATTTTCATGATATAAGAAGGCGTTATCATTTACTTCCAGGTAAATATTATCCCGCGTTTTTAATAAGCGCTTTAAGTAGGGGGTAAACAATAGGCCGGCGGCTTGGTTGGGGGCGCTGATGTGGTAGGCGCGGTCAATTTCCGGTATATTGGTTTTTACCGTCATATATTGGGACGCATAAAAAGGCGAGCCCAAAGGCGCTATTTTTAAAATGGGGAAACTTCTGTTTCTAAATTCCGCCGCAAACAGGGTAACGTTTACCGGTTGGGCGTTGGGGCTTTCGTCTTTATAAATTTCGGCATCTGCAATACGCATAAAGGCGGAGTTATCCATAAACGTCATTACATGGTGAAACAGCGGGAAATACTCTTTTAAAATCTCCAACTTGCCTGCACTAAGCGGAGTGGTTAAAGAATTGCGGTGCATATTAAAAGTGGCGTGGTTGCGCTTGGCATAGCGGTGCATGCGCGCCGCGCGGGTATTGCCCAGTAAAATAAGCCCTACTACTAAAGTGGTAAAGGAAATGGAAATAATAATTAACATAAGCCCCCTCTTTTACACCATATTATCAAAAACTTTTGGGTATTTGCTATAATTTTGGCAGAAAAAGGAGGGTTATGAAAAAATTTGCCTATTTGTTGTTTTGTATGACGGCGCTTTCGGCTTGCGCCGGGTTGGAACAGGAAGCCCAAAAAGAGGTGGCTTCTTTTACCCAGGTGCCGGTTAGCGCGGTGGGCCAGCAGGTGCGTATTGTAGTGCAAAAACCGGCAGATAACTGCACTTTTAAAGGGGGTATTATGGGGGCTGCCAACCCCAATGCTTCCGGCGTGATACGCGGGGAGGTGGATTTGTCTGCCCAGGTTTCGGCCGATTTGCGCAATAACGCCGCCAATATGGGCGGCAATATCGTTTGGGTAAAAAATACCAGCTGGCATAATACCGATATTTCCTACGATTATGACAACCCTTTTGTGGTCAATAATGTGGAATATAACGCCTTGGTGTATAATTGCCCGGCCCAATAGATATATCGTTTGGTACAATAAAGAACCCCCCGCTTTTGCAAGCGGGGGGTTTTGGTTTAAAGCAGGTTATTTGGTTAAGTCCTGCGCGGGTTTTTTGCTGGATAAAATAGCCCAGCTAAGTACCGCTAAAAGAACAATCACCACTACCCAGCCGATTTTGCCCAGGGGCGTAAAATCGTTATGGTAGTTTACCACAATAGGCGCCACGATAACGGCCACCATATTCACCACTTTAATCAGCGGGTTTACGGCAGGGCCGGCGGTGTCTTTTAAGGGGTCACCCACGGTGTCGCCCACCACGCTGGCTTTGTGGCGTTCGGACCCTTTGCCGGTGTTAGCGGCAATATTGCTGGGTTCGTCTTCCACCACTTTTTTTGCATTATCCCAGGCGCCGCCCGCGTTAGACATAAACACAGCCAGCAACTGCCCGGATATGATAATACCCGCCAAGAAACCGCCCAAGGCTTCCACCCCAAAGGCCAGCCCCACCACAATGGGGGACACAATGCCCAGTACGGCCAGCACAATCAGCTCTTTCTGCGCGGCCACGGTGGAAATGTTTACGGCGTTGGTGTAATCGGGTTTGGCTTTGCCTTCCAGCACACCGCCTTTAAACTGGCGGCGTACTTCTTCCACAATCAGTGCCGCCGCGCGGCTTACCGCGTTGATGGCAAAGGAAGAGAACAGCCACGGAAGCGCCCCGCCAATAAGCATACCCACAAATACAGTCGGGTCAGAAACCACAATACCTACCTGGGACAAAAGCGTAAGGGCTTTGTCTTCCCCAGCGGCGGCCCAAGCGTCGTTAAGCAGTTTTTGCACGTTGCTTACGTCCACCATATAAGAGGCAAACAAAGCTACCGCCGCAATAACGGCCGAGCCGATGGCCACCCCTTTTGTGATGGCTTTGGTGGTGTTGCCCACGCCGTCCAAGTCGGCCATGATCTGGCGGGCTTTTTTGGTTTCTTCGTCGTCTTTGCCGTGCCAGGCCATTTCGCCAATACCGTTGGCGTTATCGGCAATCGGGCCGAAGGAGTCCATAGCCACGTTGTTGCCGGTAAGGGTTAACATACCAATACCCGTCATGGCTACGCCGTAGAGGATGAAGGTGAACTTCTCCGCCGCGGCCAAGCCGTCAATGGTGCCAAAAATCATTACAGACAGGAAGATAGCGCCCGCAATGACCAAGGTGCTCCACACGGCCGATTCAAAACCCACCGCAATACCGGAGAGGATAGTGGTGGCGGAACCGGTGGCCGTGGATTTTTTAATTTCCTGCACGGGTTTTTTGTCCGTGCCGGTAAAATATTCGGTCAGGCGGTCAATGGTAATGGCCAAAATAATACCGATGGTGGTGGCGGCAAAAGGTCTCCACCAGCCGCCGGGAACTTCGGTCATATAATAATAGGCCAGTACGCCAAAAATAGCCACGGAAATAACGGCCGAAATGGTATAGCCTTTAAAAATGGCTTTCATGGCGTTACCCGCGGTGCGTTTGGAGTCTTTTACCGCATAGGTACCAATAATGGAGCACAACACCCCAATACCGCGTACTAAAAGCGGGTAGACAATCCATTCGTGGTGGCCGGTAATTCTCCATAAAGAAATACCCAAAATTAAGCCGGAGACGATGGTTACTTCGTAGGATTCAAAAATATCGGCTGCCATACCGGCGCAGTCGCCCACGTTGTCGCCCAC
>CALUXL010000048.1 GCA_944324735.1 uncultured Elusimicrobiales bacterium | reverse complement strand
TGCAGGTAGCTGTCAGGTCTCCTCCAACCAGTCCAGAATGTCCGTCAATGATGTATTGGCTTACTTGAACTTGCTCTGCCGCAACGGTTTAAACTTTAAACCGCAGACCGGCTATCAAAAGATGGACGTAGACAGACGTGGTTATACCGGTGATACCAAACAGGGTGTTGCTGGACAAGGCGTAGTAAACGAATAACAGTTGTATTTTTAAAACAGGGCCCGCGTAAGCGGGCTCTGTTTTTTTATGTATAAAATAAGCTGGCAGTATTAAAAGGCTTTTACTTTTTGCCGGGTAATGGGGAAAGTGGGCCTCCTTGATTTTTTTAGTGTTGTACAAATCTTTATTCTTCTGGTTATACAGCGTTACATCATAAACTTACACAATACGTTGTTGCCGTATAAATAGGTTTTTATCTATCATATATTTATGTTTAAAACAGGGCAAAAGTGGGTATGTGTGGGGGTGCTGGTCAGCCTGGCTACGCTTAGCTGGGGGGCTGGTTTTCCGTTTTCTTTTGGTAAAAAAACCATCCGTACCGATTATTCCAACACCGTGTGGGACCAGATGATGAAGGATCAATCCCGCTCCGACATTATGCGCGGTTTGGGTGAAATGGGCCTGGCCCGTTACAAAGACGCGCAAAACTCCTTTGCCAAAGCCGTTATTAAAAACCCGAAAGACCCCATGGGCTTTTTGCTTTTAGGCGCCGCCCTGTACTGGAGCGGTAAGGTGGATGAAGCCATGAGCGAATACCGTGAGGCCCTGCATTTAGACTCCAAAAACGCCCTTGCCTACCAGCTTTTGGGCATTGCCTACGGTTGGAAGGGGGACCTGGAGAAAGCGCAAAACTATTTCCAAAAATCCTACGACTTAGAGCCCGACAAGGCCGACACCAACATGAACCTGGCTTCCACCTTTGCCGCCCAAAAAGAGTGGGATAAAGCCCTTGAACATTACCGCCGCGCGGTGGAGCTTGCCCCGCAGGAGCCGTTGTATCATTATCAGTTAGGGGCTTTGTATGAACGTATGGGCCGGGACAAGCAGGCCGAAGCCAGCTTTAAAAAAGCCTTGTCTTTATTTTGGGGATATGAAGACGCCATGCTTTCTTTAGGCGCTCTTTATGAAAAAACAGGTGATGATTCCGCCGCTTTAAAATACTATAAAAAAGCCGTGCGCACCAAACCGGGCGATTTTGTGGCCCGCCTACTATTGGCCAAATTATATTACCAGCAAAAAGAACCTGCCAAAGCGCGGGAAGTGTTAGACGGCGCGTTCTCCATCATCCGCTTTAAGCAAGACGGGCTGGCCCTTAACGCGGTATACCGCTCAAGCGGGCGCAGCGCGCAGGATTTTAATAAAGAAATCGAAAACTTCCGCAAGAATTTATCCCGCGTTCCCGCCGCTAAAGACATTAATGTGGACGTGGCCCTGGAATATGCCCCCTTGGTAAAGCCGCAGGAAAAGCAGGAGTCCGCGTCCAGCTCGTTTGAGCGGGCCTATCAAAAACTCCGCTCTTCCACTTCTCTGCCCACGGCGCAGGATGCCAGGCCCATGGCTTTTAGGCGTAGTTTTGTTTTGGGGGCGGCCACGCAAGCCCAGCGGGAAGCGCAAATTAAAGAATTTATAGAGGGGTTGGAACAGGCTGTTAAACAAGGGGAAGGCAAATATAATGTTACGCTTTCTTTGCAGGGGCGCACGATGGATTACGCCTCGCCCACGGCTTTAACGCAAAATAATACCACCGCCCCGCGCGCCGCGTATGACCCGCGCATTGTGGGTAACGATATGGGGCTGTGGGTGACGGGCAAGTCCTGGTTGGCTTTGGTGCATGGGGCATTGGACGAATTGGCGGCGGGGGACACGCCGCTTGGGCAGGAGGAAACCGCCCTTCTGACAGGCCTTGCCTATTTGGTAGCGGGGGACGCCGCCCAAGCCGCCCAAAGTTTTAACGAAGCCCGCCGCTTAACCCCGCAGGATGATTTGCCCCTTATGGGTTTAGGCACGGCGGCCGTTATTGCCGGGAATGACGGGGAAGCCAAAAAATTTTATACCCAGGCTTTACAGTTAAACCCCAAAAACAAAACGGCCAAAAAGAATTTAAATGTTTTAAAAGAGGATTAGTTTATGCGTCATATGCGCCAGCGTTACGGCCAGCATTTTTTGGTAAATGAAAGGGTGATTGAACAAATTATTCAGTCCGCCCGGCGTTTGCAAACCAAAGCCATGGTGGAAATTGGCCCCGGGAAAGGAGCCCTTACCTTTGCCTTAATTAAAGCGGGTTTTACCCATTTTAAAGCGGCGGAAATTGACCCCGAAATGATTTCTTTTTTAAAACAAAACCTGCCCCCGCAGGCCGGGGTGGAAATTTTAGAGGGGGATTTTTCCCTCCTCCCGCCCAAGTCTCTGCCCGCCCAGGAAACTTTGTTTGTGGGTAATTTGCCGTATGCGGCCGCGGCGGATATTTTGGATAAGGCTCTTTCTTTTCCTTATTTTTCAGCCGCTGTTTTTATGTTTCAAAAAGAACAGGCTAACCGCATACAGGCTAAAGAGGGGGGAGAGTTTTACGGCCCGCTTTCCGTTTTAAGCCAGGCGCGGGCAAAAATTTCTTTGCTTTGCAATGTAGGCAAAGGCAGTTTTAATCCGCCGCCTAAGGTGGAAAGCGCCGTGCTTATTTTTGAAAAATTACCCCAGCCTTTTATTGAGCCGCAAGATTGGCCCCGGTTTAAAAAGCTGGTGCAGGCGGCTTTTTTACACCGCCGCAAAACCATTTATAATTCTCTTCTTTTGTGCGGGTTTGATAAAGAAAAAGTTTCCGCCGCGTTAGCGGCTTCCGGCATTGTGCCGCAAACCCGTGCAGAGCGTATTTCCCTTTCCGCTTATAAACAACTGGCCGCCTGCCTGCATGGTTAAGCGTTAGCGGGTTTGCAGGCAAGCGTGCAGTTTTTCTTCCAAAATTTGCTTTTGGGGCAGAAAAGGCTTTACATCATTTAAGTTTAATTTTTGGATAGCAAGCTCCACCAGGTTTTGCGGGGGGAGCGTTTGCCCCTGGGTGTAAAAGCGGCCTGCTTCTTCCAACGCGCGGCGGGGGATGAGTCCCACCAGCTCGCACCCGGTAGCTTTTAGCCCCAGGCGTTGGGCTTCTTGTTTGCAGGCTTCAAACACTTGTGCGGGGCCGGTAATTTCGTAATTAATTAAATTGCAGGAAACCTGCGCACAGCCAAAATTATCCATATACCAACCGATGGCTTTTACGGCTTTTAAGCGGCCGGTTTTTTCCCGCACGGCGGCGGCTATTTGTTTGGCGGGGGCAGGGTCCTTCGTGTTTAAATTAATGTTAAAAGCAATCAGCACCGGCCGCGCACCAATAATGCAGGCGCCGGTTTGCCGGGTGTGTTCGTCCCAGGTGCGGGGGCCAAAATCCGGCGGGAAGTTTTGCAGTTTTTGGGGCAGGCTTTCATATTCCCCGCGCCGCACATCGGCCAGGTTTTTGCGCTCGGGCGCGGTGGCGGCGGCTTCATACAAATAAACAGACAGGTTGTTTTCATTAGCGGTTTGGCGG
>CALUXL010000047.1 GCA_944324735.1 uncultured Elusimicrobiales bacterium | reverse complement strand
TCTCCTAAATTATTATAATATCAAATATGGAAAACCTTTTTAAGCCCGTTTCGTACCGCAAAGGGGCCGCCTGGGCGGTGGGATCCACCGCTGTTTGGAAGGCGTGCTCGTTCATCAACGGGATACTAATTGCGCTTTATTTTGGCGCCCACACACAAACTGACATCTACTTTTACCTCATTATGATATGCGGCATGGGCATTAATTTTTTGCAGCATATCAATACCGCCGTTTTTATACCGGAAGCCATTTGCGCGGAAAAAAATTCCCCCCAAGCCGGCATGCGCCTGCTTAATGCCGTTCTGTTGTTTTATGTAGTGTTGGGGGTAATGTGCATTGGGGCAGGGATATGGGCGCCGCAACAGCTGGCGGGGGCCATATCGCGCTTTCCCCAAGTGCAGTTAAGCCAAAATTTACATATGATAGGCGCGGTATGCGCTTTGTTTGCGTTTCAGCTGTGGGCGTCTTTTTTATGCAATATTTTGGAAATGAAAAAACTTTTCGGCTCCGCCTGGCTAGCCCCGGCCAATGCGCTGCTGCCGCTGATACTTTTAATAAGCGGCGGGCGGCAGTGGGGTATTATTTGTATGGTATACGGTTTTTTGGCGGCCAATATATTGCAGTGCCTGGTTTTTTTATACGTATTAAAAACACAGTGCGCCTGGCAGTTTACCCCGGGGGTAGAGGGGTTCCACGCGCGGCTTAAAAAAAATTTGTTTACCAGCCAGGCGCTGGAGCTCATTAGCCTTATCAACACCTGGATACCCGCCTATTTAATAAGCGGGCTTGGCAGCGGGCTGGTAAGCGCGCTAAACTATGCCAAGCAACTGGCGGACTCCCCCACCGAAATTTTAACCTGGCGCGTCTGCGCGGTAAATAAAATTGAACTGAGCGAAGACTCCGCCCGCAAAGACTTACAGGCCCTCAACGTGCATTTCCTGCGTACCAACCACCTGCTGCTTTTTATACTTACCCCGCTGGCCGTATTTAGCTTTTTTTACGCGGTGGACATTATACGCCTGTTTTTTGAAAGAGGCAACTTTACCCTCACGGCTGCGCGCAATGCGGCGGCTTTCCTGCAGCCTTTGCTTATTATGATGCTGTTTTTTATCCCCATCACCATGCAAAACAATCTGTTTGCGGCAGAGCGGAAGTTAAAAGAGGCCTTCCCCTATTTACTGGTGTCTAACCTCATTTTTACGGGGGCCGTTATATGGGGCATCAAACAATGGGGCGCATTTGCTTACCCGTATGTGCAGGCTGTTTGCTGCTTGATTGGCTTTGCCATTAACAAAAAACTATTTGATAAACATTTTGCCCATATTTCTTACGGCCGGGCCTTGCTGGATATGGCCCGTCTGATTGCTTTAAATCTGCTGGCCCTGGTTCCGGCGGCTGCCTGCACCTGCTTGTGCGGTTTCAAAAGCCCGTTTTTTACTCTGCTTACGGGCGGGGTGGTGTTTTTGGGTGCTTTGTACGCTATAACCAAATACAGTGGGGACTGGCAATTATTTATTAATGCCGCCCGTCAAAACCGTTTAACCGCTTCCCACCAATAAAAACCCCGGGCCTTAAAACCGGGGTATAAAACAATTATTTGCCTTTAAACAGCCAGCGCCTGCTTTTGCGCACCTGCCGCATACACCAGGCGTAAGACGCCCCCGTGCGCAAACACCATTTAAGCATTTTTACCCGCGCCCGGAACCGAAGCGGACGTTTTTTAAACAAACGCCCGGGCAACATCAGGCTCTGGCGGTTTTGGGCAAGCAGTTTTTCCTCCTCCTGCGTTAAGCCGTACGTTTCCATAAAACTAAGCAGACACACCAGGCGCACGTATTCAAAACCCGGCGCGTATAACGCGTACTGGCCTTGCTGCATTAAAAACTGCCGCGCCGCCAGGAGACCGTTAAATAACCCGGTAAAACGATGGGGCGCACTGGTGGTTTGGGAGCCTTCCCTCGCCTGGCGGTAAAAATACACCGCCTCTTTGACGGGCACTATTTTTTGCGCCGCCACGGTGAGCTGTATGGAAGGCAAAACATCTTCTGCGGCGGTAAACTCTTCCCAGGCAAGGGCCGTTTTTTCCAGCAAGCGGCGGCTGATTAACTTGCCGCATAAGCCCATGGCGGCGGGGAAATTGCTAAACATTTGGGTTTTATCCTCCCCCGTTAACGGGCCGCGGTAAAACAAAGCCATATCTTCCGGCACGGCCTGGCGGCTGTCCGTATAATAGCGCACCACTGGGCCCACAGCCATATCCGCCCCGCGGGCCTGCATGGTATTGTACAAGCGTTCACAATACGAAGAAGGAATAAAATCATCCGCGTCCAGGAAAAGCACATTTTCCCCCTCCGCGTGGGCGAGGCCTTTTTGCCGCGCCGCCGAAATACCTTGGTGCGGCAACTGCAAATAAATAAAATGGGAATAACGCTGTTTGAATTTTTCTAAGATACGGGGGCTTTGGTCGGTAGAGCCGTCGTCCACCATAATCACCTCGGCCTCTTTAAAGGTTTGCGCGGCTACGCTGTTTAAACAGGTTTCCAAATATTTTTCCACGTTATATACGGGGATAATAATGCTTATTTTAGGGCGGCTGTACATAAGTCCTCGTAAGATTGAATATATGTGTCCAGCGAAAAGCGCTCGCACACGGCGGGTGCATTATGGGCCAGGCGCTGGCGGAGGTTTTCATCCTGCATTAAACGGGCCAGGCTGTGGGCAAAACGCTCCGTATAACCGGGTTTTACCAAAAGGCCGTCTTCCCCGTCGCGCACAATCACATCCGGCCCGGTACACGCAAAGCTGACCACCGGCATTCCCGCGGCCATAGCCTCCAGCAGCACCATGGGGAATCCTTCCGTGCGAGAAGACATGGCAAAAATATCACAATAGCGGTACAAAGGCGCTAAGTTCTTTTGGGGCGGGAGGAATTTTACGCTGTGTTGCACGTCCAACACTTCGGCCAAATCTTTCAGTTCCGCTTCCAACGGGCCCACCCCCACAATGCACAAACGCCAGTTGGGGTTATCCTCGCACACGCGCCGCCAGGCTTCCAGCAAATAGTCAAACCCTTTTTGCTTTACCAAACGCCCCACCGCCAGCACATAACGGGGGCCTTGGGGTAGAAAGTCCGGGCAGGGCAAATCCCCCCCCGCTGCGGGCAGAGCTGGGTTATAAATTAAAGAAGTTTTCCATTTGGGGTAGTATAACGCTAGGTATTTACGGTCCCGCTCGGACAAGACCGTCACCCCGCTGGCAAAACGCAAAAGCACGCCGCGCAACAGGCGCCATTTTTTGCCAAAAGGCGGGGTGCGTATGTCTAAATGGTCCGAAAAAATATACGGGATTCTTAACACCAGCGCGGCACCTAACACGCTTAGCGTCATAAAGCTAATCAGCACGTCCGGCCGCAAACGGCGCAGGGTTTTAATCATTACCAACAAACGCCTAAAACTGCCTAAAAAACCCGATTGGTTAAACGCCGGTAAATCCAGCCGCGCCCGCTCCACCCCTTGGGGCAGCTCGTAAAAATCAGGCACGGAGTTGGAAAGAGTCAGCAGCGTAACCTGGTGCCCCCGTGCGGCCAAACCGCCGCACAGGTAAGTAATTACGCGTTCTGCTCCGCCCGGGCCCAAATGCCCAATTACACAGGTAATTTTCATAACGTGCTCCTCCGCCCCCAGTTAACAAAAACCCCCGCGCCACGGCGCGGGGAAAAATTAAGCCAGTAACGCCGCAAATGCGCGTACAAAATCATCAAACGAATAGCGGTCTTTTAATTTAGAAGCTTCCACCGCTATCCCCACGCGTTTGCCCCAGTTTACCATTAAATCATCAAGAGCAATGGTAAAAGGTTCCTCTTCCCCGGCGTTTACAATGAGTCCGTTAATGCCGTTGGCTACCAGCTCCACCACCGGGGCGGACTCACACGCCACACAGGGCAATTTGCTGGCCATGGCATCTAACAAAATATCCACATTTTGCGGGTTTAAGGCCGGGTAGGCAAAAATATCCGCATTGCGAAGGAGGCTGTACACGTCGCCATCGTCCGCCACAATTTCGGTGCTGGCTTCCAGCCCGTTTTTGGCAATAAACTTTTTAAGCGCGGTTTTGCCCGTGCCGGCCCCCACGATGGTTAAATGCCAGGAAGTATGCGCCGGCGCCAGGCGGGCCCAGGTTTTAAGCAAGTTGTCAAAACCGCTTTCTTTAACCAGTTTGCCCACGGCCACAATGTTGTTTTCTTTCTTGAAACAAGCCGGTTTATTGTAGTTATAATGTTCCACCCAAACGGCGGGGTTGGTAACTTCCTGCAGTTTTAAACCGGTATACGGTTTTTTGTTTAAATCGCCTTGTGTAGTGCGGATAACCAATACTTTTTTTGCTTTCTTTAAAATGTTTTTTTTGTCTTTAGTTTCTTTTTCTTCTTTAAATTCTTCATTTTCCTCATATTCTAAAGGGTTTCTCGCCTGAATTTTCGTTT
>CALUXL010000046.1 GCA_944324735.1 uncultured Elusimicrobiales bacterium | reverse complement strand
GCATGGCTCGGGTGGAAGATAGTTGTGCCAACGCCCATAAGCGTATCAGCGAACTGCATTACAACCGGAGGGACTAAATGGATTATAAAAACATAGCTGAAAGAATTAAAAAACACGAGGGCTTTTCCCCGCGGCCATACCAGTGCCCCACCGGGCATTTAACCATCGGTTATGGGCATAATTTAGACGCCAACGGCATAGACCAGGAAACGGCCGAACTGCTGCTAAAAAAGGACATTGAACGGGCCGAAAAGAACGTTAAAAACTCTTTCATTTGGTACTTAAAACTAACCGAGCCCCGCCAATATGTGCTGGTGGATATGTGTTTCAATTTGGGGCTGATTGGCCTTTTAAAATTTAAAAAGTTTTTGGCCGCCGCCGAAGCGGGCAACTATCAAACCGCCGCCAAAGAAATGCTGGACAGTAAATGGGCGGTGCAGGTGGGCCTCCGCGCGCGCGAGCTGGCCGAAATTATGGAAACAGGAGAATGGAAATGAACCTATATATATTGCTGTGCCTGGCCGCCGTGGCGGTGGTGGGGCTTATTGAATGGCTGAAAAACTTGCTTGAAAAGTTTTTAACCGTTCCCGGGTGGGTATGGTCGGTAGTGGTGTTTGTGGCTTCTATCGGCTGTGGTTTCTTGGCCGTGTACGGTGCCGATGTTACCGCGCATAACCCGCTTATGGCGGTGCTCATTGGCCTGGCTATTTTGGCCTTATCCCAAATTGGGTATGAAGCTATCAAAAAGGCTGTACTAAGCCGCGCCGAAAAAGCCCTGGGTATTGAGTGTGAAAAAGTTAATTAGCTTAATAGCCCTGCTAGTAATAGCGGGGCTTTTGTTTTCAAATTGGTGGCGGGGCCGGCAGATAGATAAGCTGGCGGCCCAGTCCGGCACGCTGCCGGATAGCCAGGCTGCGCGCGTGGTGGTCAAAGACAACAAATTGACGGCGACTGTACGGCAACCGGATGGCACCGTAAAAACGGAAGTGAAGTATGTGCCGCCGGAAGGCCGCGCTGAGGTGGTGCAACCCACGGAAGGGCCGGCAGAAATCACCGTAAAACGGGCAGGGTTTACCTTTCGGCCCGCGGTGCAGGGGCTTATTGGGCAAGAGTTAAAAGGCGGCCTTGGCGCGCGCTTGGTGTATTTTAACCGCTACGGCGCCGGACTAGGCCTGGATACGGATTTGGAAGGTTACTTGTTTGTGGACAGGCGCCTGGACGATTTAACCGGACTTCTTAAAAACACCACGGTTGGCCTATATGGCGGACGCAAGCGCATGGGTTTAATGGTGGGTGTATATTTTTAAAAAGACAAAATAAAAATCCCCGGTTTTAAACCGAGGATTTTTTTATTTACTACATTTTTTACTACATTGTCTTCAGAAAAGACTGCGCCCACCAGGACTTGAACCTGGAACCCACCGATTATGAGTCGGTTGCTCTAACCGATTGAGCTATAGGCGCTAAATTTATATAATTATTATAACAAATTAATATTTGCCTTGGGGGGAAAAGTTTCCCTCTGCAAAAAGAAAATTTTACTCTTTGCATTTAAATGTGCTAAAATATATTTGTTGATCCGGGATGGTGTAATGGTAACACGGATGCCTCTGGAGCATTAATTCTAGGTTCGAGTCCTAGTCCCGGAACCAGATTTTTAAAACCGCCCTTCATAGGGCGGCTTTTCTTTTTGGGCACTACTTGGCAAGCGCATTTAAAAACTGGTAGGATATAAACATACTTCGGGGCATGGCTCAATGGTAGAGTGCTCGGTTTGGGACCGAGAGGTTCCCGGTTCGAGCCCGGGTGCCCCGATTTTTTTTAGGTGCACGCATGACCATAAGCAAGCCCATACTTCCTGTTTTTAATTTGCGGCACAATCCGTCGGAAACCAAAGACGTAAAAATGGTGGACGGCGTAAAAACCGCCCTGTCGGACGAAATAATCCCACCTTTTGCTTTTAACACGTTGGTTCTGTCCGTCAATTACCATACGCAAACGGACGGGCTTTTGCTGCTGGAAGCGCAAGTGCGCCGCGGCAAAAAATGGAGCCGTTTTTATAAACTGGGTTTGTTTTCAAAGGATTTTCAAAGCAGTTTTCCTGCCCAGCAGGACGCCTTTGGCCATGTGGAAACGGATTGCCTGGTGCTGGAGCCGGAGGCGGAAGCATTCCGCTACCGGTTAAACTTGTATGGGGATATGGAAGTAACTTTGCTGGCTTCCAGCGTTACCAATGCCCACTGTCAGGAACCGTTGCCCGGCTTGCCGCAGGGTAGTTTTAACGCCCGGGTGGAGCCGGTTTCCCAAATGTGCGTGAAACATAAAGATCGCCGCCGCATTTGCAGCCCAGCCGCGCTTACCATGGCGCTTAATTATTTTGGCGCCCAGACGGATGTAATGCGCGTAATGAAAGAAGTGTTTGACCCTTCCGCCGGCATTTATGGTAACTGGATTTTTAATACGGCTTGTGCCGGGTTGTATGGAATGGGAAGTTTTGTGCGCCGGTTTGCTTCTTTAAAGGAACTGCCGGAATTTGTAAATAAAGACAGTTTGGTTTTGGCCAGTATCGGTTATAAAAAGGGGGAACTTTCCCACCCGGCCATTGCCGCAACGCCCGGGCATTTGGTGGTAATAACCGGGTACGAAGACAGAAAAATTTTAACGGCGGATCCGGCCGCCACAACTGCCGGAGAGGTGATTCGCCCTTATGACGCGCAGGAATTTGCCCGCGTGTGGCTTAAAAACAAAAAGGGCGTATCTTATATTGTGAGGAGAAAATGAAAAAAGGGTTGTTTGCCGTATTTTGCGCCGCACTGCTGGCGCTTGCCTGTGCCCCGAAAGAGGATAATACCTCTTTGCTGGTAGCCCATAAAGGGGAGATGGAATCTTTGGATCCCGTCTATTCTTATGACGGGGTTACCCAGGGCATGATGTTAAACGTGTATGATACGCTTTTGAAATTTAAAGGTTCTTCCATGACGGAGTTAGAGCCTTCTTTGTCTACCGAGGTCCCCTCGGTTAAAAACGGGCTTTTGTCCGCCGATGGGTTAACGTATACTTTCCCCATCCGCAAAGGGGTTAAGTTTCACAATGGCGAAACCCTCACGCCGGAAGATGTGCGCTATTCCCTTTTGCGCTTTTTATTGTCGGACGTGTCGGGCGGCCCTTCCAGCCTGCTTTTGGAGCCTATTTTAGGCGTTTCCTCCACCCGTGGTGAAAACGGGGAATATACCGTTACTTACGAAGAAGCCGCCAAAGCCGTGCGTGTGGACGGGGATAATGTGGTAATAACTTTAAAACGTCCGTTCGCTCCGTTTTTAACCATTTTGGCCCGTTGGGGTTATATTATAAACAAAAAATGGGCGGTGGAACGCGGTGCGTGGGACGGCACGGCCGAAACGTGGAAAAAGTTTAATGATTTTTCGAAGGAAGACTCTCCTTTATTTAACGCCATGAACGGCACCGGTCCGTTTAAATTAGTACGCTGGAACATTGCGGGCCGCCGCTTGCAATTGGCCGCTAACGAAGAGTACTGGGCAGGCCCGGCCAAACTTAAAAATATTCATATGATGACGGTGGAAGAACCCAGCACTGTGCGCTTAATGCTGGAAGCGGGCGATGTGGACGTGGCGGAAATTTCGCCCAAGTTTATTGCCCAGCTGAAAAACCGCCCCGGCGTAACGGTGTATGACAACCTGCCCCGCCTGCGCACGGACCCGGCCATCTTTTTCACCCTTAACATCAACATGCAGGCCAACCCGGATGTAGGCTCCGGCAAGTTGGACGGCAACGGCATTCCTTCCAACTTTTTTGAAGATAAAAACCTGCGCAAAGCATTTGCCTATGCGTTTGATTATGACGCGTTTTTGAAACAATCTATGGAAGGCCGCGGCGAGCGCGCCATCGGCCCCGCCCCGCAGGGCTTAATGGAGTATGACGACAGCTTTAAACGCTACTCTTTTGATATGGACAAAGCCCGCGAATACTTTAAAAAAGCCTGGGGCGGCCAAGTGTGGGAAAAAGGTTTTAAATTTACCATGACCTACAACACCAGCGGGGAAATGCGCCAAATTGCGAGCGAAATTTTAAAACGCAATGTGGAAAGTATCAACCCCAAATTTAAGATTGATTTGCGCGGTGTTACCTGGGCCGCTTTCCTGGAAAAAACCGCCAACCGCCAAATGCCGTTGTGGACGCGCGGCTGGGTGGCCGATTATGCCGACGCGCATAACTTTTATTTCCCGTTCCTGCACAGCAACGGGCGCTATGCGCTGGCGCAGGGTTACAGCAACCCCAAAGTGGACAAGCTGATTGAAGAAGCCGTTACCCAAACGGACCCTGCTAAACGCTGCAAACTGTATAAACAGGCGCATAATTTGATGTACGAAGACGCCATGCAAATTTATACCGTTCACCCCACCGGCCTTTGGGCCATGCGTGACACGGTAAAAGGCTTTGTGGATAACCCGGTATATATGGGCATTTATTTCTATCCCATGTATAAATAATCGGGCCGGTTTGTATTTGTGCCGCAGGTTGTTTATCAGCCTGCGGCATTGTTTTTTGTGGGCAAATGTGGTATAATAATATTGCGGGGTAGAGAAGCCTGGTATCTCGCAAGGCCCATAACCTTGAGATCACTGGTTCAAATCCAGTCCCCGCAAGTTTTCTAATTATTTACCGCCCGAAAGGGCGGTTTTTTATGGCTTTTTAGGCAGGGGTTCCTGTTTGAGTTGGGTGTTTTTAAGCGCAAGATTCCGCTTTGTTTTTACCGCCAATTTTTTTAAGAAGCGCCATAAAACCGGGCCTTCAAGCGGCCAAACGGGGTATACTTTAGCACAAACCCATTTATTCTTTTGGCTATATTATGCAGTGTTGCTTGCCGCGCATTTTAATTCTAAAAATTTGCAAAAAGGATTGCTTAAAAAGGGGGTGTTAATGGTTTCTTTTTCTTGCAAATTAAGCTCTGTCTGCCCGTGTTTGGAAAGGTGTAATAATTTTTATTTTATTTGACGGGCGTTTTTATGTAAAATACAAAATAATAGATAAAAGGGTTTACGTAGGAGGATTTATACATGAAGATAGCAGTATTTGCAGGGGGGAACAAAAATTTTACGGCCTCTCGTTTAGCGGTTAAATTGGCCGAAACTTTAACCCAGCAGGGGCATGAAGCCGCTGTATTTGCCGTAAAAGGCAAAGTGAAAGCCAAAACGCAGGTACCGGTGGTGGAATATGCCGCCGTGGCTAAGCCCAAAACGCTGGAAAGCCTGCTTAAAAAAGAAGGGGTAGAATTTGTCATTTCTTTTATGAGCTTGCCGGCCTGCCAAACGGCCATTCAGGCGGGCATCCCTTTTGTATATGCGGAAAATGAAGGCTTTAAAGAAGACAAAGC
>CALUXL010000045.1 GCA_944324735.1 uncultured Elusimicrobiales bacterium | reverse complement strand
GGCCGTCTATATTTTGCGTAATAACGCCTTGTAAAAAGCCTTGTTTTTCCAGCTCAGCCAACACCAAATGTGCTTTGTTGGGTTTGGCTTCACCCATGCTGGAAAAGAATATTTTTTTCATTTCCTGCCAGGATTCTTTTGGGTGGGAATAAAAGAAATTAATTTCTATAAATTTGGGGTCATACTGCGTCCACAACCCGCCTTTGCCCGTAAAGGGGGGGATGCCGCTTTCCACACTGATCCCCGCCCCCGTAAACGCCACCGCACGGTGGGCGTTTTTAATAATATCCGCCGCTTGTTTAATGTTTTGCATACAAGTATTGTATAACTTTTTTCCGCCCTAATTACAAAAACGCCTTGCCCCGCACAAGTGATGTTTGCTACCATGCAAAACGAGGAGGGCGCACTATGTTTCCCCATGCAAAAAAATTTATTTATAATACCCTGCAGTTTAATAATGACAGTAAACTAACCACCGCTTTAAATACTTTTATTATTATCTTAATTTTACTTAGCGTACCGATAGACGTTTTGGAAAGCGTAAAAGATGTTCCACCCTATATTAAGCGCATTACCTATCATACCGATTTATTCATCAGCCTGGTTTTTGCGTTGGAGTATGCCCTTCGCGTCATCACTTGTACGCAGGACCCGCAATACGCCCGCCCCATTGCCGGGCGCATTAAATACATGCTTACGCCGCTTATGTTAATTGACCTGCTGGCAGTGTCCCCTTTTTACATTTTAGGCAGCGGTATGGTGCGTATGCTGAGGGTGTTTCGCATCTTTATGCTAATGCGCTACACCAACGCCATACAGCTAATGAACGCCGTGGTGGAAAAAAAGAAGAACGAACTGCTTATCTGCGGGGCTTTTTTACTAATGCTGTGGATTTGGAGCTCTTTTATGATTTACCGCGTGGAACACATGGCGCAGCCGCAAAACTTTGCCAATATGTTAGACGCTATGTGGTGGTCCGTACAAACCTTCACCACGCTTGGCTATGGGGACTTGGTACCCGTTACTTTATCCGGCAAGGTTATCACGGCCATTACCGTATTTATGGGGCTTATTTTGTTTGCCATATTAACGGCCCTGCTGACCGGGGGGATTGTGCAGGAATTTCAAAAATACGAACACAAAAAGAACCCGCCGCAAATTTAACCCTTACAGCATAATGGTTGTACGCAAACCGGCCGCCGAAGCAAAACGGCGGCCTTTTTGCGCCGTTTTGGGGTAGAGTTGCACATCCGGCGTAAGGCTTATCCAGGGGGTGATATTCCATACCCATTGCAGTTCAAAAACGGTTTCCTGCTCCCGGGCGGGGGGGATATTCCAGGCGTCCTTATTTAAGCGGTTCCAGGCGGCGCCCAGCAAAATAACGTCTTGCTCGTTGCGGCCCAAAGGGTCCTTCCAGCCTGCACCCGCGGCAAAAGAATGGGAAATTAGCGCCGCGTCCCCGCCGGAATAATTGGCCCGCGCAAAAACCAGCGCTTTTTGGGCCAGCGGCTGCTGCAGGCTTAGGCTCACCCCGCCGGCCGCGGAAGGCTGGCCCTGTACACCCGGTTGATGATAATACAGCAAATTATAAAACCCGCCGTTCTTTAAGGTATAGTTTAAAGCGGTAAAAAAGGTATATTTGCCGTTAAAAGCTTGGTTTAAGCGGAGGTTTTGGCCGGAAAGGTTGGCGGCGTCTTGGTAGCCGGCGGCCAAACTCCACCCCGCGTAAGAGGCCTGGGCGTACGCCCCCACACTGGCGGAAGGATAGATGGAAGATAAATTTTGCGCAAAAGAGGCGTTCATGAGGGAAGTTTGCTGGTTGCCCAAGTAGGAAGTGGAATCAAAATTACCAATGGAAAACTGCCCAACAGTAACAGACATCCAATTAAAACGCCCGGGCAATGTGTGCGTATATGTGAGTTGGGAAAATGTTTCCGCCCCGGTGGCACCGTCGTTTATCCCGGAAGCGGCACCAATACGCTCCTGCAGTGGGGCCGCTTCCAGCCCCCAATAATGCACCAGGGTATAGTTGGCGTTAATAACGCCTTCGCCCCAGTTTCCACTGGGCAGAATATTCCACTGTATAAAGGGGTAATACACCCCCTGCACGGCGGTTTGCTTGCCGCTGGGGGCCACGCGCTGAAAGGTATAAGAAATATCCACCCCGGCCTGCATATTTAGCTTAGTTTGCGTTTCTTTTAACCACTGGGTATAGCCCGTCCATAAAGAGTGGCCTTCCTGGGCGCGCGTGTAGCGGCGGTGCGCCAAACGCTGCTCATGCTGGGAGGACCCCGCCTGGTAAGCCTGGGCATACCCCACCGCGGCGCATATCCCTAATGCGAAAATTAAAAACAATGTACGGAAACATAAAAAAATTCTCATATTTTATACCCTGTAAACATGTAACCCGCCACCCGCTTTCCATCTGCCGGCCCGCACAGGCGGGGTTTGGAATAAGATATAATAAATAAACGGATTTAGTTACCCGCGGCGACCAAAACCGCCGTCTTTACCAAGATACATAAACAAGGAGTTCCTATGCAAATTGCTTTTTATATTTTAGCCGCGCTGGCCGTTACGGCAGCCGCATTTTTTGTGGGTTACAAACTGGGTGCCAAACCCAGCGCCCAAACCGCCCAAAACGCCGTAAAAGCCGGGCTGTATGACGAGGAAAAAGCCAAATCCGCCCGCCTGGAGGAGGAATTAAACTCTCAGCGGGCCGCCCTGCGCCAGAGTGAACTGGCCAAGGCCGATTTGAACGCCCGCGCCGCCGCCCTGCAAGATTCCATCAACAAACAAAAAGAATTTTTTGAAAAAATCCAAGGGGAAACCAAAAACGCCATCAAAACCATGGCGGCCGACGCATTAAAAGAGCAACGCACCGAACTCATCAACAAAAACACGGACCTTTACGCCCCTTTAAAACAAAAGCTGGACGAATTTACCAAACAAATTGGGGACTTACGCAATGAAAGTACCTCCCGCCACGGGGATTTAAAACACGCGCTGGAACAAACCCGCCAAATGAACGACGCCCTGGCCAAAGAAGCCAAAGACTTAACCGAAGCCCTCAAAAACCCCAAAATGCAGGGCAACTGGGGGGAAATGATTTTGGAAAACGTCCTCACCTCCGCCGGCCTGTGCGAAGGGAAAGACTACGAAAAACAAGCCTTTCTGCGCGGGGAAGATAACTCCCGCAACTACCCGGACTTTTTAATCCGCCTCCCCCAAGGCAGAACGGTGGTGATTGATTCCAAAATGTCTCTGGTCAACTATAAAAACTGGGCCGTAGCTACCGACGAGGCCGAAAAAGACCGCTTTTTAAAAGCCCACGTAAAAGACGTGCGCGCCCATATTGATGAGCTGGCCGCCAAAGAATATCAAAACCTGCTTAAAGAAAGAGGGCTGGACTTTGTGTTTATGTTTGTACCCATTGAATATGCATACTTTGCCGCCCTGCAGGCAGACCCGGAACTAAACGAATACGCCCGCCAGAAAGGGGTTTCCGTGGTCACGGCTTCCAACCTGTTTGCCGTTATGCAGGTGGTGGAAAACCTGTGGCGCATGGAGCGCACCAACAAAAATATGGATAAAATACTGGCGCTTGGGGCGGAAATGCACCAGCGCGTAAGCCGCTTTGTAAGCCGTATGGAAGACATAAACACCAAACTGCAAGCCACGCGCAAATCGTACGATGATGCCATGACCTCCCTTACCGGCAATGTAGGCATTATTAAATCAGCCGTTAAGCTGGAGGAAATGCAAATCAAACACGCGCGCAGCCTGGCGGGGACGTTAAATGAGGATATGCCCCTTATTACGCAAGAAAAATAATCCGCCAAAACCGAAAAATTTATAAAATATATCAAATTAAAAAGATAGGAGATAAAGATGAAAAAATTATTGTGCTTAAGCGTACTGGCCGCCCTGTGTGTTACGGGCTGTGCCTCCACCGGGGCCTCTTCCACGGCCTCTTCCGCCAACCAAATGTTAACGCTGGATGAAGCCTTGCAGAAATCTGCCGAAACCCGCCAGAAACTGCAACAGGCCAAAGAATCTTATGAAGCGGCCAAAAAAGCGGCCAACAGCTCTGCCGCCAGCACGGCTACCGATTTAGGCAAAGCTGCCCTGCAACAAAAAGTAGACGACACCAAAGCCAAAATTGAAGCGGAAAAACAAGCCTGGAAAGATGTGCTTAACTAATAAGCCTCTTTTACAAAACATAACCCCGGCGCTAAGCCGGGGTTTTAAATATCAAAACGCCTCGGTCTGTTAACAAAACGCAGATTAGGCGCTACATATAATATTTTATTCTAAGGCATACACGGTGGGGGAACCTATTAGTCTGGTAAAATAATCATAGCTTTCCCCTGCAACAACCGTTCCGCCCATGCTTTTGCATACATTGTTAGCCACTTTATCCGTACTTAAAGCCAAGCAGCGGCGCTCACCGGGATGGGCAGAATTTTTTAACCAAATAACATAACCCAAATTAACTTGTTTATTTATACCGGTAATATTTGGGGTAGCGCTGTCAAAAACATCAAAAACCACATTATTGGGACAAACAGCCACGCTGACAGTTCCGCCTAGAGTACAGCCGGCTGGAATATCCACATCCATTTGGGAAATATCTCCCCAAAAATTTCCGTTAGCCAAATAAACAACTTCTGCTGCGTCTGCCAACGTCTTTGTTGTAGGCATAAGGGCACCAAAGCGGCTTTTGGCTACCGCCACCTGATATTGCGGCAACGCCACGGCAGCCAAAATACCTATAATTAACACCACCACTAATAATTCAATAAGCGTAAAGCCGCCTAAATGCCCCATAGGAAAGCTTTTCATTCTATCCCTCCAAAAAAATAAAAACTTTTATTTCTCTCAATTTATCAAAAAAAAAAAAACAAAGCAAGCCCTATTTAAATAAGCTGCCAGAATATCCAAATTAGCACAACAAGCAAAAAACATTTTAGGCATACACATAAATAACCCCCGGGGCTGTCCGGGGGCGTCTATATATACAAAAACCCCGCCTGTGGCGGGGTTTTTATAATTAGTCTTCTAACGGCGGAGGGGGAGGAGGCAAAATTTCTCCTTCCGGGCCCGGAGCCGGGGCTCCTTTCGGGCCAGCCGGGCGGTGATGTTTACGATCATGTTTTTTACCAGGGCCTTTTTTGCCGGCGGGAGGGGTAGGCATCAATTTATCTTGAAACAAGATTTTCAAATCGCCGTCCTCATCCAGTACGGCCTGGGTTTTTTCGTCCACCCAAGCGGCTTTGGCTTTCGGGTCCTGGGCTTCGGCCAGTTCTTTTTCCATCTTGTTTAAACGTTCTTTAAAGTTGTTCAACATTTTCTGTTTAAACTCAAACTGGTCTTCGCGGATTTGGCCCACCAGTTCCGCCAGTTCAGCTTTGGCTTTTTCAGCCTTTTTGCTGCCGGGTTTGGCTTTTTTATATTCTTTTACCAGCTTTTCTACCTGTTCGCTGGTTTTTTTGAATTGCTCCTCGCGTTCTTTGCGGATTTTGCGCATTTCTTCGCGTTTGGCTTTATCCGGGCCGGCTTTCATTTCCCGGCGCTGTTTGGGAGAGGGGGTATCCCCTTTCACAGAATCGTCCCCCGCAAATGCCGGCGCAAACAAGCTAAGCGCAAGCATCATAACCATCCATTTTTTCATGTACTCCTCCTTAGAATTCAGCTTCCATTTGCGCCAGGTCCGACGCAAAAGTTTGGTATTCTTCATCCAAATTATCCGCCATATAGGCAATAATTTCCTGGCTGTCATATCCCGGGCGGTGTTCCAACATCCACCAGCCGGTAAACAGCCCCGCCGCCAATATGGCTATACACACGCCACTCCACAGCGGTTTAAGTTTTGCAAACCAGCTTATGGCCGGGGCACGGCGGGTGGTTTTTGCAAAAACAGCGTCCACCAACTCCGCCGGTGCGGCCGGCGCATGCAGGGCAGCCTGCTGGGCTTGCACAAATTTTACCTCCGCGCGGCAATGGGCGCACTGCTCTAAATGCCGGCGGAAAGAAATTCTTTCCTCTTCAGGCAGTTCTCCATAAGCATATAACATTACCTTATCGCACGGTTTCATATACAACCTCTCTATTATTCTTAAGCAAAATACTTTGCAACTTCTTGATGGCCCGGTGGCTGGTTACCAACACCGTCCCCAGCGGTAAACCCAGTGTTTGGGCTATATCTTTAAAAGACATATACTGGCGCAAGTAAACAATTTCCCGCTGTTTGGGCGGCAAGGCCAGCGTGGCCTGGCGTATTTCCCGGGCCAGTTCGGCGCGTTCCAAGGTTTCCAAGGGCAATTCTTCCCCGGAGGGGAGAATCTCGTGCAGTGGTTCATTGCCTTCTTCATCCGTCTGATCCAAGGAAAACAACGGGTCTCTGTCTCTAAAATAATTCAGCACCCGGTTCCTGGCTAAACGGAACAACCACGCTTTAAACTTGCCCTGGGCCTGGTATTTTGAAGCGTTTTTGTATACGCTCAAAAATACTTCTTGAAACAGATCCCCGGCAGAGCCTTCGTCCCCCGTCATTACCAATATATATTGGTATAATGAGTTTTTATACCGAAGGACCAACTCTTCAAACGCCTCTTCATTCCCCCGAACAAAATCCTCTACCAATTCATCATCCGTTAACGTGTTTCTTTCATTGGCCATACTTTATAACCCTGTATTTCGGTTTTTTATTACATTATTTTTTATTTCTATCAAATTATAAAATTTTCTTTGCACATTTAAATAAAATTTATATAATTTAAAAGTTGTTTTTATAAAAACCATAAGGGCCCACCTAGCAGATAGGCCTTTTTTCCCTTGTGGAGTAAAAACATAAATTTTATTATATTAAAGTATGAAACAAACCACCTTGTCCCATAAACGTATGTCCTTTAACATGCTAATTAAATTTAGCATGTACGTGCGTATGGAAAAATGCGGTGGTTTGGTAAAATAGTGCGTTTGATTTTAATTTATTAAACCCCGCTCCGTTTAAAAATAAGCGTAGCGGGTTTTTTTATGAATAATTTAATTAAGATAGGGTAAACAGAAAATGCAAAAAATAATAGCCGTTTTACTTAGTTGGGCTTTGGTAGTGGGGGCGGTATCACCTTCTTTGGCGTATGCTCAAAAAGACGCTTGGGCCCAACGCTCACGCGTGCAAAACGCATTGGAACGGGCCGATTTACAGGCCAAACAAAAACGCGTTATTACCGTGGGGGAAATACGCCAGGCGGCTAACCTGCTTGCCGAACCCGGGGAAGACAAATACCAAATTTACAAAACGGTTTACCTGGAAGTATTAAACGAAATTAAACAGCAGGCGCTTTTTAATATGCCCGAGCAGGCGGCCTCTATCCAAGAAGCCGTAAAAGACTGGCAAGACGAACCCAAAATAAAAGCCGCCTGGAACCAGTTTAAAAACTCGCCCGATTATCAAGCCTGGCAAAAAGAAGCCCAAAAGCAAACCTTGGCTTATTTAAACACGCTTTCCTCGGCCGCGGTTATCTATGCCAAAAACAAACCCGTTGCTGGGGCTAAACTGATAGCCGAAACTTTACCCACTTTTGCCGCAGTAGGGGGGGTAAGCCAAGCCAATAAACAAGTCGCCGCCAAAATTTTACGCACGGCGGTAAACGCGGGAGCGAAGAGCTGCGGCAGCGTAGGTTTTATTAGCGGCATCAAAGCGCGCTTAGGGCGCGATGGTGACGTAAAAGAACAAGCCAAAGCGTGCCAAGGGGTCATTGAGCAAGCCTTGGCGTTAAGCGTATTGGGCGAAGACAGCGACGGCAAGATTAATGCGGACGCGGAAGCGTTAAGCAACTTATTAGCGCAAGGTTATAACGGGATTATGGGCCCTGCGGTAATAATGAGCGTAAGCCGTGGCCTGCTTGCGATGAACGGCGAAAGAGCATTAACGGCGGAGTTGGTAAAGATCAGCCGCCAGATGCCGGACGTAGGTTTATTTGGGAATGATTTTTCGTTTTTAAGCGTAGGGGACTGGGTCAAGTTTGCGACTACGTTGAAAGGGGACTATGCGATTGGGAGTGAATACAGCTTTTACAAGGGTGAGAA
>CALUXL010000044.1 GCA_944324735.1 uncultured Elusimicrobiales bacterium | reverse complement strand
CATCCTCACCGGTCAGCAAGCAGTTAATTAAGCCACCCAAAATGTTTTGGGCCAATTTATCTGCCCAGCCAATCCAGTCCCACTTGCGGTTAAAGCGTTTTTCCCATTCCATTTGAGAGCGGGTTTTCATCAAATCCCACCACCAAGGCTTAATACCGTTATAGACCAAGCCGTGTTTCAAATCGCTATGGCCGCCGGGCCCGCGGGATTCTCCGCTGGATAAACCGCCTACGCGGCCGGGATTAATCGGCGCGTACTGCGCGTCACGCAAAGCCTGCATGGCATTGCCTTTGGTTAAAGCTTGGGCAGACCGACGGGCCTGTTCCCCCGCGCCCATACCAAAATAACCACGCTGCGGGCGTCCTGCCGCTTGTAAAGGCTGCAAAGACACCGGTTTAGGCGGGGTTACCTGTCTGGGGGCACTTACTTTAGAGGCGGCACCTTTTAAGCTGCCACCCCAGGGAGTAATATTCAACCCACCGCCGGCAGAAGCCATGGCGGCACGGCCCATTTCTTTAATTTTGGTGGTAGAACGACGCACTGCCGCACGCGTGGCAGGGGCGGCAGTTCTTCTATATATATTGGTTGTGGTCTCCGTAGTGGGAGAAGAAGTATAAGAAGAGCTGTTGTCTTCCAAACCGCTGCGGTCGTAATCATAAGAAACGTCCGAGGGTTCCTCGGTATCGCTACCCCAGCCTTTGATAAGGCTTAATGGGTCACGCGCAGACAGTTGCGCAATTTGACCGTCCGGATCCGTTACAGCGGTATCAAAGCCATAGCGTTCCGGGTCAAAAACAGTATCCTCGCTGGAAGGAGCGATGACGGGCTCTTCGTTTACCTGGCCGCTGTATTTATACAAAAACGGCAACAGCAACAAAGCCGCCAACGCCGCAATAAAGAACGGCGCATCCCGTTTGGTACGCTCAAAAAGCGTCTTTTTGGGGCGGCCATTGCTCCCTATCTTGGAGGAAATACGATTAGCAAAAGACGCAGAAGCAGGGGACTTACTGTTTCTGATCTTATCGCTAAAGGTAAAACTTTCCTTTTTTTCCTCTGGCATAAGTGCCTCCTATAAAAACTAAATTTTCCTATAAATATAAACCAGGCTGGAATTGCCGGATCTATATTTAAATCCCCAATTACACAACCTTTACATTTACAAATTGTTTTACTTCTTCCCCTGGAAACAGGGGCACTTCCAACAGCTTATATTACTATCTTAGCAACTGAAAATAAAATAATCAAGGCCCAATTTACTCGGCAAAACTCCACCCCTGGGAATTGGACAAATCCGTCTCCGGGAAGAAGTCATTAGGCGTTGAACTGCCCGACGAGCCGCCCCATACCGGCACATTAAACGTACCATGTACCGTCTCGGTTACTTGCTCGTTGGAAAATTGCTCCGGGTTATAGATGGACATATCCAACTCTTCCCCTTCCTGGGTTTGGGATTTGTCCTGCAAATATTCTGCGCACATGCGCTCATATTCGTTTAATTTATCGTCTAAATTATTGGTAGTGCACTGACCGGAACGGTTGTATTTTAACTCCAGCAGGCATTTTTCCCCCAACGTATCATAATCTCTTTTTACCTGAGAGCAAGCATTACGCACCTGGGCTAACGTGGTGCGCCATGCGTTTACTTTGGAACTGTTGGTACAATCCCCCGGGAACGCCGGGAAAGTGCCCTGCAAAGCATTAATTTGGGAAACCACACTGCGTGTAGTATCATTAATCCGCGGCCCCAGCACGCGGGAACTTTCATCACATTCCTGCTGGCGCTGTTGTTGTTTCTCGGCCAGTTCAATATCCGCCACAACGGCATCTTCTTCCAACCCGGCCATGGCAATACCACCCGTTGCACTAAAAATTTTTTGAGGCATTTCCTCTGCAAAAAAACCGGCCGCAGCCAATGTTTTTTTAAGCGGAACTTGACGGGCCCGGTTAGACGCCTGACTGGTAAGCCAAATATAACGAAAATCCGTCAAAGAACGGCCCGCATTTTGAAGCATCATCATAGAAGAGTTGGTTCCCCCCAGCTTTTTATCCAAGCCGGAAGTTTGCTCCAAAACGGCTTTATTTAAAAGATCCTGTTTCCAGTCGGTCTCCCGGGAACCCACAATATTACTGTTTATTTTATTTAAACCGGAAGAAGAGTCAAACCCATCTTTTGAAACCCTGGCCGCTAAATTAGCATCCACCCCGTAGTAAACTTCCGCCCCGGCTTTGGAAGAAGCCCGTGCAGCCTCACTAAGGCCGGTAATGGGTTTATTAAAACGAACATTTTTCTTATAGGAATCCTCCCCCGTTTCCTGCGCGGCGCCCGCTACCGCAACGCCCGCTTTGCCTTGACGGCGAAGCGATGCATTTAACGCGCCTACATCAATTAAAGTAGAAGAACCTTCCCCGGTGGCCCCATAAGCGGAAGCCCCGCGGTTAATAGCATCAAACCGCCCGGGCCGATTGGAAAACACCGAGTAAGAACGCGCCGCCAGCCGGGCCGCCGGGCCGCGTTCATCATCCGCCCAAAAGAATAAGGTCTTTAAAAAGGACATTTCCTGCATTTGCTCTTCACTGTACCCCATCGCACGGGCCAACGAAGAAAGCACCGGTATATGGCTCACCGGAACAAAACCGCCTACCCCGCCCCCAAAAACTAAAAGTAATAGCGCCAACACCCAATATTTTTTGGATAAGAATTTTCGGGCCCCCTTTTTGGGCTCCTGTGCCGGATAGACCATATTGGGCAAAACAATCCCCGGCCGCAAAGGCTGTTGCGGCTGCACCGGCTCTTTAGGAGCCGGTGCTTGAGAGTGGGAAGAAATGTCCGGTGGGAGTTGGTCTACCATATACACCTCTTACTTTTACGGGCGGGAACCAAACTGCCGCTGAAACTTAAAAAATTGTTCCTGGCGGGCTTGTTGTTCCGCCTTTTGGGCACGGTATTGGTCTAACTCACGCGTGGCGTCTTTATATTGTGCATCAAAGTATAGCCATATGCCAAAACACGTAAGCACAATTACCAGCAATAACGCCAAACCAATAAACCTTCTTAATTTCATATCTGCTCTTGCCATAACGCACCCTTAGTTTCCATCCATATTTGTATTGGTAATATCGCCGTCTTCATTACCATACCCTTTAATACCTTTACTGGTGGTAACAACCTGGCTTCCGGCACCGCCAATACTTCCAACCGCCGCAGTGGCACCCACCACAGGTCCACCAAACAATTTATTAAGCCAATTAGTAAATTTATTAAGCTGAGTACCCACTTGTTTAATAAAAGAAATACCAATCAATGCAAGCAAAGTCGGGCCAACAATCATACATGCAGTGGTTAAGCCGCTGCCACCCCATTTATTCATGTATTTACCCGCATCAACCATAAACAAGGAAATGGCTATACCCATAGCTACGCCCACTGCCGCAGCAGCAACCCCCGCCCAGAAAACGCCTTTTCTGCAGGTTTCCATTAATGCACTAATGGCAAACATAGCGGGAATAGTTAACATGACCAAAGTAACCATAGCACGTTTCAAACGGGTGCGGTCCTGCTTACGCTGCAGTTCCTGTTCCATCAAATCATCGGTGGATTGGTCCAAATTATTACGGGCATTAATTGTAGCCTGTTCAAAATCGTCAGACATTACTTCTCCGCCAGACAGTTCCCCGCCTTCATCCAGCTGTATACCGCCAGAATTTTTGGAACTGGCCATAAAAGCGCGTCCGGCTTCGTTCGCGGAACGGTGGGCATTTTGGGCAATTTCCGCCGAACGTTTGCGCACTTGCTCTAAGCTTCTGCCTTCGGCAGAGTTCATTCCCCGCCCGGCACGGCCACTGCGGGAGCCCCCAAAAGAAGAATCCACATCTTGAAATTTAGTACTGGCCAATAAGGTGGAACCTTCCGGCATGGAACCGGAGAGGTTGTAGGAACTTCCGCCAGTCATCCCTAAAGAATTGCCG
>CALUXL010000043.1 GCA_944324735.1 uncultured Elusimicrobiales bacterium | reverse complement strand
CCTGGCCAAAGCCAAAGGCGTGGAAATACGCATTGTGTTTTACCAAACGGGGCAAACGGGCACCGTTATTAAATAGGCAGGACGGTAAAAAATGAAATTAAAATTTAGTGCAGTAGGCGTTATTGCTTTCTTGTTACTGGGCGCGTGCGTATACTTGTGGGGGCCCGGTTTTGGCGGGTACCTGCGCACCGCGGGCACTTTGTTGCTGTACGTTATTATTTTTGGGGCTTGTTTTGTAGTGATACGCAAATAGTAAACGCCCTTTAAAATATGGTATGATATATTACCTATGGAACATACATTAATTTTATTATCTGCCGGGTTTGTGGTGTGCTTTGTTTTGCTGTTTTGGTTTACGGCAAAATATCGTGCGGCCGTGGCCGGAGAAACGGATTTTGATTCCCCAGTGGAAGATTTAACCATGATGACGGTTTCAAAACCTTCCGCCTTTTCTTCCCGTGCTTCTATTTTAGGTTCTTTGCAAAACACTTCCGCTTTGGAAATGGCTGATTTAAAAGAAAAAGTGAAAGATTTGCATTACCGTTTGGAAGAGATGAAAACGTCTGATGATAAAAACATGGCGGAAATGGCCAAACAAATGAACCGCTTGGAACAGCGCTTGGCTACCTTTGAACAGGAATACATTACCAAGCTGCAGCCCACTTTATTAAGCTTAATTGAAGAATTAGAAAATATTAAAGTGGACGAAGAAAAGAATGCTTAATTTTGCAGACCGCTTTCAAAAAAGCCCCGCTTAATTTGCGGGGCTTTTGGTTTAAAGGAAGCAAAAGTAAAAGTTCTTTTAAAAAATGGATGGCTAAAAATCTAACATATCGCCTTAGATTTTGCAAGCGTTTTTTATAAAAAGGTTGTCCTAAATTTGTTTTGGAACCCCAAAATTTAATATCATATACCTATATAGTATATTGTGGGAACCATTGAATAGGAGACCAAATGAAAAATAAAAACATTGAACCTATTGCCATAGTGGGCATAGGTGCCATCATGCCCGGAGCTTTAAATAAAGACGAGTTCTGGAATAATATTAAAGAAGGAAAAAACTGCATTACCGAAATCCCCAAGTCTTACTGGGACTATAACCTGTTCTACAGTCCTGACCACAAAGCCGAAGACAAGACGTATTCCAAAATCGGCGGTTTCATCCCTGAAACTTTCAAATTCAATTCCATTAAGTATCGCATTCCTCCGCAAGTAGCCAAACAGATGGATACGGTGCAACACTTAGCCGTAGAAACCACCCGCATGGCTTTGGAAGATGCCGGTTATGACAAAAAAGAATTTGACCATAACCGCACGGCCGTAATTATCGGCAACTCGATGGGTGGTATGAAGAACGAGATGTCCAACACTCGTTTAAACCGCCCGTTCTTGTATGAAATTTTAAAGAACACGGAAACGTTCAAACATTTAGCCCCGGCTGATGCCCAAAAAATGATTGACGAAATGGACGCCGGCGTGCGCGAACGCTTTATCCCGATTACCGAAGATTCCATGCCCGGTGAACTGGCCAACGTAATTCCCGGCCGCGTAGCCAACGTGTTTGATTTGCATGGTACCAACTTTGCGGTGGACGCGGCTTGCGCCACCTCTTTAGCCGCCATTGACCAGGCTGTAAACGGCCTGCGCGTAGGCAATTTTGATATGGCCATCGCGGGCGGTGTGGACCAGATGATGTCCCCTTCCGCTTACATTAAATTCTGCAAAATTGGTGCCTTGTCTGAAACGGGTTCTTATCCGTTTGATGCCCGCGCCAACGGGTTTGTGATGGCGGAAGGCGCCGGTATGGTAATTTTAAAACGCTTGTCCGACGCGGTAAAAGACGGGGACAGAATTTACGCCGTCATCCGCGCGGTGGGTGCCTCTTCCGACGGGAAAGGCAAAGGCATTACCGCCCCCAACCCCAAAGGGCAAAAACTGGCGGTGGAAAAAGCCTTTGAACAATTGGATTACACTCCCGGTGAAGTAGGCCTCTTGGAAGCGCACGGTACCGGTACCCGCGTGGGCGACGCTACCGAGCTTAACGCCTTGAACGAAATTTTTGCCCCGTATGCCAAACCCGGCAGCATTGGTTTAGGCAGTGTAAAGAGCCAGATTGGGCACGCCAAAGCGGCGGCCGGTATTGCCTCTTTAATTAAGACGTCTTTGGCCTTATATAATAAGGTATTGCCGCCTTCCATCAATTTTGAAACCCCCAACCCCATTGTGGATTGGGCCACCTGCCCCTTCCGTGTAATTACCAAAACGGAAGACTGGGCCAGCAACAAAGTGCGCCGTGCAAACGTATCCGCCTTTGGTTTCGGCGGGACGAACTTCCACGTAGCTATGGAAGAAATGAACGACGCTTTGCTTAAAAAAGAAGAAACCAAAGTTTGTGCCTCTGCCGTAACCCCTACTAAACAGGAGAATGTAAACATGACCAGCAGTAATTCCTATACGCTTCACGTTCCGGGGGAGAAAATCCAAGGTGACGTTTTAACCTTCTCTGCCGCTACGAAGCAGGAACTTTTTGACGTTTTGGACAAAGCCGTGGTTGCCATTCAGTATGACCCGGCCTACTTACCCAGCATTTCCTATAAAAACCACGTAACCAAACCGCAAAAATTTGCCGTTACCATCAACGTGGAAACCCCTGAAAAATTAAAAGAAAAAATTGAATTTTTCAAAAAAATTGCCGGTACGCAAGACGTATGGGAACAGGAATCCTTGTATTTAAGAATGAAAGGCATTTATCCTTTCACGCCTACGGAAATTAAACCCAAAGTCTGCTTTATGTTCCCGGGCCAAGGTTCCCAATATGTGGACATGATGAAAGACTTGGCTTCCAAATACAAAGTAGTACAGGATACCTTTGACGAGGCCGACCGCCTGCTTACCGATATCATCGGCCAGACCTTAACGGAAACTTTGTGGAGCAAGCCCGGCGAAACCAAAGAACAAATTGCCGTGCGTGAAGCCGCCATTAAGAAAACCGAAATGACCCAGCCCGCCGTATTAACGGCCGATATTGCCATGATGCGCTTATTGTCTTCCTTTGGCATTAAGCCGGACGTGGTAATGGGGCACAGCTTGGGTGAATATGCCGCTGCGGTAGCCGCCGGTATTTTTGATTTTGAAAACGGTTTAAAAGCCGTGTGCACCCGCGGGAAGGTAATGTCTGAAATTAAAGTGGAAGACAACGGCAAGATGGCTTCCATCGCCGCCCCTGTGGAACGTGTAGAGCCGGAATTGGCCCGCATTAACGGTTATGTAGCGGTTGCCAACAAAAACTGCCCCACCCAAACGGTCATTGCCGGCGCCAGCAAATCCATTGATGACGCCATCAAGATGTTTACCGATATGGGCATTCAGGCGGTGCAGATCCCGGTGTCTCACGCTTTCCACTCCGCCATTGTGCGCCCGGCCATGCCGCAGTACCGCGCGTTCTTGGATACGCTTACTTTCCACGCGCCCACCATGCCTATTACCACCAACGTTACGGCGGAATTTTACCCCAGCGACCCGGAAAAAATCAAAGACCTCATGGTCACGCAGATTTCTCACTCCGTGGAATGGATTAAACAGCTTAAAACCACGTATGATTCCGGCGTGCGTTTGTTTGTAGAATGCGGCCCCAAACGTGTGCTTTCCGCTTTGGCTTCCAGCACCTTGTCTGACAAGAAAGACATTAAAGTGTTGGCTTCCAACCACCCCAAAAAAGGCGGCATTTGCGAATTTAACGACCTGTTTGCCAACTTGATTTCTTCCGGTATTGCTTTGAACTGGAACGGAACCGATATGTACGGCAACCACTCTACCTATAACCCGGCCTTTGTAAACTGGGTAACCGGTAATGCTACCCCGGTGGAAAAAGAGATGGGTGCTTCCTGCTCTTGCCAGGCGGCCCCTGCCCAGGCGCAAGGCAAAAACTGCGGCGATAAAGACATTGTTATCAGCGGTATTGCCGCCGGCGGCCCCGGCAGCTGGGACCGCATCTTCCGCGACGGCGTATTGGACGAAATCCTTTCCGGCCGTAACTTAATTGAACCCGTCTCCGCGGACATTCAGCAGAAACAAATTGATAAACACGTAGAATTTGTTATCAAATCCAAAGACGGCAACCACCGCTTTGAACGCTTAACCTCTCCCAGCCAGGCCATTAAACTGGCGGCCAAGGGCGGTGCCTTTGACGCGGAAAAAGAATTCGGCCTGCCGGCCAAATGGGTGCGCTCGATGGACCGCTCCTTCCAGCTGGCCATTGCCGCCGGTATCTTGGCGTTGAAAGACGCGGGTATCCCGTTGGTGCTTTATTATAAACCCACCTCCACGGGTGGTTACCTGCCGGACCGCTGGGGCCTGCCTGCGGATATGATTGATGACACCGGTGTCATCTTTACCTCCGCCTTCCCCGTGGCCAACAGCATGATGGGTGACTTGTCTAAACGCGTGGCCGGTTTGCTTAACAACAAAACCGCCAAAGAAGTACGCGCTTTCTGCGATAAGTTCATCGCCCAAATTGCAGACCCGGCCTTAAAAGCGGAAATTGAAGCCTGGTATAACGAAAACTTTAAAGACAAAGAAGTGGAACCCCAGGCCTTCACGTCTGAATTTATCTTAAAAACCATTATCATTGCCCACTCTCACTTCTGTCAGTGGATCCGCGCCCGCGGGCCGGCCACGGCCATGAGTGCGGCCTGTGCCTCTACCGCCCAGGCGATTGCCATGGCGCAGGACTGGATTAAACTGGGCCGCGCAAAGAGAGTCATCGTCATCAGTGCCGATGATATCACCAATGATAATGTATCCGAATGGATATTAACGGCCTTCTTAGCCTCCGGCGCCGCCACCACGGAAGCCGACGTAACCAAAGCCGCCCTTCCGTTTGACCGCCGCCGCAATGGTATGATTGTGGGTATGGGTGCGGTATCTTTGATTGTGGAAGATGCGCAGGAAGTAGCCAAACGCGGTATGAAACCGCTGGCTAAAGTATTGTCTACGGAAATCCGCAACAGCGGTTTCCACGTAACCCGCCTGGACGTAGGCCACGTAGCCCAAGTAATGAACGACTTGGTAACCGAAGCCGAACGCAAGAGCGGCGTTTCCCGCAGCGAAATTGCCAAACAGCTGGTGTTTATCTCTCACGAAACGTACACCCCGGCCCGCGGCGGTTCTGCCAGTGCGGAAGCGTATGCGCTTAAATCCACCTTTGGTAAAGACGTCAGCAGTGTCATCGTCAGCAATACGAAAGGCTTTACCGGCCACTCCATGGGTGCCGGGTTGGAAGACGCCATTGCCGTACACTGCTTAAACACCGGTTTGGTGCCGCCCATTGCCAACTTTAAAGAAGCGGACCCGGAACTGGAAGGCATTACGCTTAGCAAAGGCGGCCACTATAACTTTAAATACGCGCTTAGACTGGCGGCCGGTTTTGGTTCCCAAATTGGTATGACCTTATTAGAAAAAGTGTGGGACGTAAAAGAACCCCGCATCGTTGACGCGGCCCGCCACGAGGCCTGGCTGAAAGAAATTTCCGGCCAGCAAGCTCCCGTGCTGGAAGTGGTGCAGAACACCCTGCGCGTAAAAGACAACTATAAACACGGTGTGAAACCCTCCTTGGTAATGGAAGGTTCCCAAGCGTTTGTGGACAAAGTAAACGCTATCCACCACACCGCGCCTGCCGCTCAAGCGGCGGCCCCGGCTGCCCAGCCTGCGGCGGTAACCCCGGCTCCTGCGGCGGTAGCCCCGTCGGCTGCCCCGGCTGTGGTCATGCCTTCTTTGAAAGAAGAAGATGTACAAGCCAATATCTTAAACATCATTTCCGAAAAGACCGGCTACCCGCAAGACATGCTGGACCTGGACTTGGATATGGAAGCCGACTTGGGTATTGATACGGTAAAACAAGCCGAACTGTTTGCCATCATGCGCGAAACCTATCATATTGAACGCCAAGAAGGTGTACAGCTTAAAGACTACCCGACCATCCGCTCCATCATTAAATACGCCTTGGCCAATGCCGGCAGCGAAGGTTCTGCTTCTGTAGCGGCGCCTGCTGCACAAGCGGCGGCCCCTGTGGCCCAGCCCGCGCCTGTGGCGGCCCCTGCCGCTCAGCCGGCTGCTGCCAAACCCGCTGTGGCTATGCCGTCCTTAAATGAAGCGGATGTTCAAGCCAATATTTTAAACATCATTTCCGAAAAGACCGGTTACCCGCAAGACATGCTGGACCTGGACTTGGATATGGAAGCCGACCTGGGTATTGATACGGTAAAACAAGCTGAACTGTTTGCCATCATGCGCGAAACCTATCACATTGAACGCCAGGAAGGTGTACAGTTGAAAGACTACCCGACGATCCGCTCCATCATCAAATACGCCCTGGCCAATGCCGGCAGTGAAGGTTCCGCCACTGTAGCGGCGCCTGCTGCGCAAGCGGCGGCCCCGGCTGCCCAGCCTGCGGCGGTAACCCCGGCTCCTGCGGCGGTAGCCCCGTCGGCTGCCCCGGCTGTGGTCATGCCTTCTTTGAAAGAAGAAGATGTACAAGCCAAT
>CALUXL010000042.1 GCA_944324735.1 uncultured Elusimicrobiales bacterium | reverse complement strand
GTGGTGGCGGGGCTGGCGGTGGATTATTCCATCTATATGTATTTTGCCTTGTGCGGCGGCACCAAACCGGTATTAAAAACGGCGCGTAAACTGCTGCCTCATTTATTTTACAGTTATGCCACTTCCGTAGCGTGTTTTGCGGCACTACTGTTTTCTTCCATTTCTCTGTTTAAACAGATAGCTGTTTTTTCCATTGCGGGGCTTACGTTTGCGCTTCTTTTGGCGGTGTTTGTGTTCCCCGTATTTTGGAAGCATTTGCCCCCCGCATCGGCTTTTACGTTTTGGAAGGTGCCGCAACTTAGCAAAACGGCGGCCGCCATTATACTTTGTTTACTGTTATGGGGCGGAATGGCCGGGGCGCTTATGCTGCAAATCAGCGGGGATTTAGAGGCCTTGAACTCGGTTTCCGTTTCTTTTGTCAAAGACAAACAGGTATTTGATGAAGCCTTTGCCCAGCAAAGCGCGGGCACGGGGCTACTGTTTGTGTTTGGCACCAGTGAGGACAATGCCCTAGAAAATAACGAAGCCGTAGCCCGCCAAACCGGTATTCCCTTGGCGGTCAGCCAGGTGTTCCCCTCGCAAAAAGCGCAGGTGGAAAACCTGAACCGCTGGCGCAAATTTTGGGCCAAAAACGGAGAAAAAACCCGTGAACTGGTACGTCAAAACGCTTTGTATTGGGGCTTAAAACCGGGTGCTTTTAAACCTTTTGAATATTTAACCAGCCTGGTGCAGGACCCGGACGAGTTTGACTTTTCCCCCTTCTATAACCCCTTTACTCAAATAGACGGCCAATATGCGGTGGTAAACATGGTGCCGGACAGCCCGGTCTTTAGCCAGTTGCAGCTGCCGGGTATAAAAACGGTTTTTGTATCGGCCGAGGCCTTACGTAAGGACTTAACCTCCGGCGTACGCACCGAAGCCGTAAAAATACTTTTAGCCACCCTGCTTATGGCGGGCGGATTTATATTTTGGTTTTTTAGAAACAAACGCGATACCCTGCTTACTTTTGTTCCGGTAGCGGGTGCGTTTTCTTTTACTTTTTTGGTGTTTTGGCTGGCCGGGGTAAAAGTAAATTTGTTTATTTTAGCCTTTTTGCCTTTGTTAACGGGGCTGGGGGTGGATTACGGCCTGTTTGAGGTAATCAAACACCGGGCCGGCAAAAGCACGCTCTACCCGCAGGCCGCGTTAACGGCGGCGGCGCTTTCCACCTTTATTGGTTTTGGCGTGCTGGCTTTGGCCGATCATGCCGTGCTGTTTATTATGGGCCTTTCGGCCTGTTTGGGGATTGCGGGGGCGGCCCTGTCGGCCTTGTTTTTGCTTCCGCCGCTCTTGGAGGATGAGTGAAACCTTTTCTAATTGCTTTATCGCTTAGTTTTTTAGCGGCGTGTGCCGGCGGGGCGGTGTATAAAAAAGAGCCCCCCCAGCCCTTTAAGCCCAGCGCAGTGGTGCAAATGCGCGGAAGCGTCAGCCCGGCGGACGTATATTTTACCGCTGTATGCCTAATGGGCAACCAAAAAACCCGCGTAATTGTACTGGGGGACATGGGCATTAAACTGCTTGATTTTCAGGTAACGCCCACCGGCAAGGCGGAAATATATTACAAAATGCCGCGCTTGCCGGGGGCTTTTGCCCAGGCGTTTACCCGCATGGCCCATAGTGAACTGCTAACCGTCCCGGCCCCGCGCATAGAATATAAAGACCCGCAAACCCGCCTTTTATTTAAGGCCGAGCGGGCAGGAAATAACCCATGAATTTTTTAACCGATGCCATATCCCGCTGTTTTGAACGCCAGGAAGGCGACCAATGCCTGTATTGGATTGGGGAGGACTTCCCCGCGTTTGAGGGCCATTTCCCGCAAAAGCCCATTTTGCCGGCCGTGGTGCAGGTTCAGTTTGCGCTGGACGCACTGGCCCGTTTGCAAGGGGGCGTTTACCGGCTAAAAAAGGTTTCTAAAGCCAAATTCAGCCGCCCGGTGGCCCCCAACACCCGCCTGGGGGTGGAAATAACCCCCAAGCCGCAAAACGCCTTTTGCGCCCAGTTAACTGTGCCGGACGGGCAAAAGTGCGGGCAGATTATTTTTGAGGTAGAGCTTCATGAAGCGCATTGAATATTTTAAACGCGGCGAGCAGGACCCCGCCCCGCTGGAAAAATCCGTTTTGCGCGTGGTGCGTTTTAACGAAATTGACCCCATGAACATTATGTGGCACGGGCATTATGCTTCTTTTTTTGAAGACGCCCGCGTGGCGTTGGGGGATAGTTACGGCATTGGCTATCAGGATTTTTACCGCCAGGGTTTTATTATTCCCGTTCGCCGTATGCAAATTGACTATTTATCCCCCCTTCAGTACGGCTGTGAATATGAAATTAAAGCCCGCCTGTTTTATACCGAGGCCGCCCGCCTGGATTATGATTTTACCGTGCTGGACGCGGACGGCTCAGTCCACGCGCGCGGCTGCACCGTGCAGTTAATTTTGGACAAAGACCAAAACTTATTATTGGCAAAACCCGCCTTTTTTGAGGCCTTCTGCCAAAAATGGCGTGAAGGTAAATTATGAAATTTCTGGCCGTTATCCCCCTCTATAACCACGGTAAAACCGTGCGGCAAGTGGTGCAGAACTGCCTGCACTGCGGCTGGCCGGTGCTGGTGGTGGATGACGGCAGCAGAGACGAAGGCCCCCTTTCTTTGCGCGGGCTTGAGGCGCATGTAATCACCCTTCCGGTTAACCGCGGCAAAGGGGCCGCCTTGTTAGCGGCCGCCGCCTGGGCCCGCCAAAACGGCTTTACCCACCTGCTAACCTTGGACGCGGATGGCCAACACAACCCGCAGGATTTAACCCTTTTAGCTACGGCCGCCCGCCAAGCCCCGCAAAGCATTATTATAGGCGCGCGCCGCTTTGAGGGGCCCCATGTGCCGGCCTCTTCCAAGTTTGGGCGCAAATTTGCGGGTTTTTGGGTGCACTTGCAAACGGGCAAGGCCGTTAGCGATATGCAAAGCGGGCTTAGATGTTACCCCGTGGACGTGCTGGAAGTGGTTAAATGCTGGTGCCGGCGCTACGCTTTTGAGGTGGAGATTGTGGTGCGGGCTTTGTGGGCCGGGTTTGGGGTGAAAGAGGTGGAAGTAT
>CALUXL010000041.1 GCA_944324735.1 uncultured Elusimicrobiales bacterium | reverse complement strand
GATTTGAGACGAGAATACGTCCTACGGCTCAGGAAGTCAGCCGTTATGGGAAGGCGCAGACCGCGCAGAAGATCGGGCAAGGCGTGGACTTGGCTTTGGTGTTGGTATTTGGTACGAAGCTTTTGGTCAGCGCGGTTAAGTTAGGTGTACAGGGGATGAAGACGGGGGTACGCATCCTTAAATTAGCGCGTGCTGGGCAGGCAGCCAATGGGTTAGGATTTGGCAAGAACTTAAGCCGCGTGGTACGTTTAGGGCGCTTGCAGAAGTATGGTGTAAGCAGTGCCGGGCAGGTAATGCTTAGCAGCGTGCGCAACGTGTTAAACCCGCAAAGCGTTCTGCCTAAACCGGTGGTCAAAACCTTAAAACCGGCTCAGGCCGCTAAACCTTCCGCCACCCAAGGGACCTACCACCCCCAACCGGGCGATTTTGCCCCCGTAAAATTTAATAAAGAAGCGGCTTTTGCCAAAGCAAAAGCTATCCGCTTAAACGCGGCCAAAAAACCGTTAACCGCGGCCGAAGTACAAGCGCGGGAAATGGCGCAAGCCCGCAAACAAGCCGCCCTGCGCACCGCGCAGGAAAAACAGGCCCGGGCCAGACAAATCGACCAAGATTTAATTGCCAAGGCTGAACAAAAAGCCCGCCTGGACGCCGCCTGGAAACAAACCGATGTTTACAAGGCCGAACAGGCCGCCGCCAACGCCCGCTACGCGCGCCAAGCCGCTTTTGACGCCAAAGTGGACAAATGGACTTTTGGTACCGGTTCCCACTTTTTAAAACTGCTTAGGGACCGTGCCTTTGCCCTCAATTTAAGCCTTCTTTTAAACATGGGCAGCCCCGAAGCCTTAATGGCCGCCCGCGGTGTAGCCCCGTTAAACGCGGCCGCACAAACGGAATGGGTGCAAACCTTGGCCCGCGGCACCCAAACGGCGCGCACGTTTAAATGGAACCCGGCCCAACTGACGGCCAAGCCCATCACCCGGGCGCCGTTTTACGTAGCGGAACCGGCCAAAATGAAACCTCTTTCCTTTGGCAAATGGGGGGAAAGAAGCTTAAACACGCCCAGCTGGTTTAAACTGCCGCAGGCGGAAATTTACACCCCTATTAAAAATATCCTGCCCGCCGCCGCACCTGCATTTGCCTTACAGCCGGCCGGATGGAAATTTTTAAGTCCTACGGCCAAAGATAATACCGGCGGATATTTGTATGGCGGGTTACCGTTCTTTTCCTTAGCCAAAGCCGCCCAAAAGGCCGCTACGGGCATTAAAAAACTCTTCCCGCAAGGGTACAAAGCCAGCAGTTACACATTATACAGCACGGCGTTCCTGATGGGGTTGGAAGTAGCCTCCCCCATTATGACGGACCTGGGCATGAGCCTGGGCCTGAATATGGACGACAACAGCTGGGTTACCGTGGCCACCTATTTGCCTTACTTCCTGGGTGCCATGCTCTGCACCGCCCTGCACAACAAAATGGGTGCCAAACGCACCTTGGGACTGGGGCTGGCGTTAAACTTAACCGGGCTTGTGGGGGGAATGTTATTCTGCGGGTTGGACGGATCCTTCACGCCGGAAGTAGACACGCAGGCACACTTTCAACGCATTTTGGCGGCCATTGCCACGGCCAGCTTGGGGATGATTTTAATCCAAAGCTCTGTGGGGACGGTGTTGGAACACTTAACGCGTGTAACGCCTAAAATGCAGGCTTTAGACCACCAACAGCGCTTAAATATCCTGGAAAAGAGTAATATTAAAATGCAGGTATTTCGCTCCATAGGTATTATTATGACCTATCTTTTCCCGTGGATATCCGCCGCCCTGTTGCATAAAGACTGGAGCTATGCCTTTGTCATACCCATTCCGTTCATGGCCTTGGGCGCCGGCGTGTTTTTGCTGGCGAACCTGCCCAATATGAAAGAAGGGGACGAGGCCGAAGCCGCCCCCGCCGCCAATGTACAAGAGCAAACTGCCGCCGTACCGGCCGCGGAGGCAAAAGCCAAAGGTATTTGGAATAAAATTAAAAACAGTTCCTACATTTCTTTGTTTAAAGAAGAACCGGCTGCCAAATATTTGGTGTCTGCTGCGTTTTTGATGAACGTAATTGAGGTAACCATCCACAACGGGCTGATGTTCTTACTGCCCACGATGGATATTTCCGACGGGACCCGTTACTTTTTAACCATGATGCAGTTTGCCGCCGCATTTTTAACGGGCAGAATGATAGCGCCGTGGGTATTAAAAAAATTCCCCAACTATAAAATGAGCTTGTGCGCTTTAGTGGGGCTGGGGGGGATTGCCCTGTCCCTGCCGTTTGCCCAAAGCAATGCCTATATCTTTAGCGGGGCGTTAACCGCCGCTGAGGTGGGTATATCCGCCCTGTTTACCCTGCTCTTTGGGGCGGCCGCCAGAAACCCCAAAACACAGGCCCGTATGGTGTCTTTAATTATTGCTTCTGCCATTTCCTGCGCGTTTGGGCCGCTGTGGCTGGCTAACATCGGCCAGTGGAGTATAAACGCCGGCTTACTTGGGGAAAGAGCCGCTATGGCGGTGGCCTTAATTGCTATTCCGCTGTTAATGAGCGTGCTGGCTACCTCATTCTTACTGCGGTTGGAAAAGAAGGTAAAAAGAGAAAAAGATGCCTCGCCCAACCCCAACAATAATTCCAGCGAACCTGCTAATGAGTAAACTATAAAAAACCTCCCGTGTAATCGGGAGGTTTTTTACGGCCGCTTTGCTTTACCGCCGTTTTAAACGCGTCTTAAAATAAAACTTTACACGCCTGTCATAAAACGCAAAACACACAACAAGGGGGAAACCCCACCCAATAGCTTTTAAAGGTTCCTTAAAGCCTTTATAACAGAGCCTTTTGGGTGTGCAACTAGTTGTGGGGGATATCTAGCCTGTGCTACCCCAAATAAAAAAGGCCATAACCGTATGTTATGGCCTTTGCAAAAAGATAAGGTTTTGCTTATTCGTAACGCAGGGCATCAATCGGCGTAAGTTTAGAGGCTTTATACGCCGGGTAAAACCCAAAAAATACCCCTGTAGCGGCCGAAAACCCGACCGATAACACAATGGAAAATAAACTTAACTGCACCGGGATAGATGTGGAATGAGCCGCTACAAACAAACTAATACCTACGCCTAATACCACCCCTATTAAACCGCCAATGCAGGAAAGGGTTACCGCCTCGGCCAAAAATTGCAGGCGGATATCAGCACTGGTGGCGCCAATGGCCATACGGATGCCAATTTCGCGCGTGCGTTCGGTAACGGATACCAACATAATATTCATTACCCCAATACCGCCCACCAGCAAAGATACGGCCCCAATCACACCCAAGAGTATACCCATGGTTTTGCTGGCGCTTTTGGCTTCTTCCACAAAGGAGGCAAAATCGTCCAGCTGGAAGTCATCGGCCGCCAGCGGGTGTATGCGGTGCGTGTTGCGCACGGTGTTCATAATATCCAGTTTGGTGTCTTCAATGGTGTTAAAATCTTTTACGCGGATGATGACCCGGTCCAGGGCGCGGCGGTCCGAGCTGTTCCAGCCGGCGTTCATTTTTACTTTGCCGGTTGTATAGGGGATAAGCGCTCCCTCGTCCATATCAAAACCCATACCGCCCTGGCCGTTTTTCTTCATTAAACCTACTACTTTAAAAGGGATGTCATCCAACACCACGGTACGGTCCAGCGGGTCCATATCGTTAAATATGGTTTGGGCGGCCGTGGCACCCAGAACCATTACCTGGGCATAGGAATCCACTTCTTTTTCGTTAAAGTAGCGGCCGCTTTCCAGTTCCCAGTCATAGGTTTTAAAGATGTCGGTATCGGTAGCCAAAACATCCAAAGAGGTGGATGTATAGCCGTATTTTACTTCAAAGCCGGAGTTAATATACGGGGCCGCCGCTTCCACCCCCGGCAGTTTGCGTATGGCTAAAACGTCCGTCATGGTTACGTCTTTGGGGGAAGAAATGCTTTCGTCCAAATCCCACGGTTGGCGCAAATACAAAATATTGGTGCCAAAGCGGGAAAAACGCTCCGCCATGCTTTTTTGCGTGCCGCTGCCTACCGCCAACATGGTAATTACGGCCGCTACGCCGATAACAATACCCAAGCTGGTCAGCGCGGCGCGCATTTTATTGGCGGCGATGGCTTTTAAAGAAAGGCGAAAAATAGAATAAAAAGTATCTAACATAATTATTTTCTCTCATCGCTTATTTTTTGGCCGTCTTTAAATTTAATTAAACGGCTGGCATATTCGGCAATGTCCGGCTCGTGCGTAATTAAAATAATGGTTTTGCCCATTTCTTTGTTTAAGCGGGTAAACAGTTCCATTACCTCAATACTCATTTTAGTATCCAGGTTGCCGGTGGGCTCGTCGGCAAAGATGATGGGCGCGTCGCACACTAAGGAGCGGGCAATGGCCACACGCTGCTGCTGACCGCCCGAAAGCTGGTTGGGCAGGTGAAAGGCGCGTTTTTCAAGCCCGACGGCTTTTAAAGCTTCCATGGCTTTTTCACGCCGAAGGTGCATGGGAGTGTGGTTATAAATCATGGGCAGTTCCACATTTTCCACCGCGGTGGTGCGTTTAATTAAGTTAAACCCCTGGAACACGAAACCAATTTTGCGGTTTCTTACCCCGGCCAGTTTGGATAAATCCGTAGCGGTTACGTCAATACCGTCTAAGATATATTTGCCGCTGGTGGGTTTATCCAAACAACCCAAAATATTCATAAATGTGGACTTGCCCGACCCGCTGGGCCCCATCACGGCCACAAATTCACCGCGTTCCACACTTACGCTTACATCGTTTAATGCGCGTACTTCCACATCACCCAATTTATAAATTTTAAATAAATGTTGGGTATCAATTAACGGCATTAGCGTCTCCTTCCGGGGCGGGGCGGGCGGTTGCCGTTGACCATGGTCAACGCGGCCGAGCCGCTTTCACGCACGATTACGCGGTCCCCTTCTTTTACTTCACCTTCGGTAATTTCCGTTTGCGTGGTGCCAATAATACCCACCCGCACGCCTACGCGGCGGGGTTCGGCTTCTGGGTTATCCAACACCCACAGGCCGGTGGTTTCATATTTTTGCTCGTTGGAAGAGGGGGCAAAGCGCAAGGCTTCGTTCGGAACCAGCAACACGTCTTTCTTGTCCTGGGCTTTGATGGTAATGGTGGCCGTCATACCGGGCATAAATTTGCCGCTTGTGTTATCCACGTCTATCACCACCGTATAGGTGGTGGAAGAAGAAGAACTGCTGGAGGACGAGGAAGAAGACGACGAAGAAGAATAATTGGTGCGAACCTGGCGCACGGTGCCTTCAAACTTTTGGTCCGGGTAACCGTCTAAAGTAAATTCGGCCGTTTGGCCTTCTTTAATTTTTACCACGTCCGCTTCGGACACTTTGGCCTCAATTTGCATTTTGGTTAAATCCTGCGCCAAAGTGAACATTTCAGGCGTGGAATAACCGGAAGTTAAGGATTGCCCTTCACTGACGATTTTGGTTAACACAATGCCGTCATACGGGGCTACAATGCGGGTATTGTCCAAATCTTTTTTGGCGCTGTCCAACCGGGCCTGCGCCTGGATAACGGAAGACTCCGCCGAGTTTAACGAGCTTTTTGCATTTACATAAGCCAGCTCATACTCTTCCAGGCTGGATTTGGAAACATAATCCTTGGCAAACAAATCGCGGTATCTGTCCCGGTTTAAAGTGGCTAAATTGTAGGCCATTTTGGCAGATTCCAAACTTTCTTTGGCAGAGGACAAGCTGGCCTCGGCCTGGTCGTAATCGGCCTGAATTTGGGTGGGGTCAATCAAAGCCATTAAATCCCCTTTCTTAACGGGGGTATTGTAGTCCACATAGATTTTTAAAATCTCACCCGATACCAACGCCCCTACCTGAGTGGTGGTAATAGGCGCCAGCGGGCCGGAGGCTTCCACAATATCGGCAATATCGCCTTTTTTCACACGGGCCGTTTGAAAACGGGGAGGCTGTTTGGCGGGGAAAACCAACGTCCACCCGTACCACAGGGCACCGGCCAATACGGCCAACAATAAAATTTTTTTAAACAGACCAAGCCGTTTAAACCACTTCCAGCATGCCGCCGGAAATTTAAAAATACCTGCAATTTTTTTCATAACTATTTCATCCCCATCGCTTGTTTAAGCTCTGCCACGGCGGTGGCATAATCGTAACGGGCGGTAAGGTAACTAAGTTCCGCATCCGTGTAAGAAACTTCTGCATCTTTCAGTTCAATAATATCGCCTATGCCTTCGTTATAGCGGCCTTGGGCCAAGTCCAAATTTTCTTTGGCTTTTTGTACGTTTAATTTGGCTATCGGCACGCTTTCGCCGGCTTCCTGCAGTTTGATATAGGCGCTTTGTACTTCCAGGAAAACGTCGTTCATTAAGCTGCGGTCGCTGTTTACGGCGTCCTGCAAAGACAGCTTGGCCTGTTTCACCCCGTTATAGGTTTGAAAGGCGTTAAACAGGGGAAGTTCCACCGCGGCCAAAAGTTTGGTGTTTTCATTGTCCAGGTAAAACTCGTCCCCGCTTTTGCCAAAACTGGCCGAGAAAGAAAACGTAGGCCAAAAGGCCGCTTTTGCCTGGCTTAATTTAATGCGGCTAATTTTTAAACCCGTTTGGGAAGAAAGCACATCCGGCCGCCGGGCATAGGCGGTTTTGACGGCTTCATCCAGCGTAATTACAAATTCGCTCTCATCTATATTTTCATCCAGCGTAAGCGTATGGCCGGCCGGCACGCCCATGGCGTTGGCCAACTGGGCCGAAGAGGTGGCCACCAGGTTTTTGGCGCGGATGAGGCTAAGTTCTTCATTATTTAAATTCACTTCCGCGGTGGTTACGTCCACTTTCGGGCGCAGGCCGTTATCGTAATAAGCTTTGGTGCGTTCGTACTGGTCTTTATACAAATCCCGCGCCTGGGTGCGTATGGCCACGGCACGCTGGGCGGAAAGCAAAGCGTAAAATTTGCTTTTGATATCTTTGTAAATGCTTTGTTCGGTTTTTTCCAAAGAAAGTTTGGCTTGTTCCAAGGCCAGTTTGGAAACTTTTACATCACGCGCCAAATCCGTAATGCCGCTAATGGATAAAGAGGCCTCTATATAAGAGGTAGTGGTGCCGTGATCCGTGCGGGAAGAGCCGGGCACTTTGGTTACATCATACCCTTGCTGGGCACCCGCCGTGGCCGTGGGCAAAAAGCGGCTTTTGGAAAGGCTTACATTCACGTCCGCGGTGGCTACGGCCAAGCGGGCAGAGATAATGGAAGGGTTGTTTTCCAAAGCAATCTCTATGCAGCGCTCCAGCGTTAGCTTTTCATCTAACCCGGCTACATGCTTGCCGCCCGCGCCGCGCCGCGCGGGAGAAGGCTGCTGCGCTTGCTCTTCCTGCGGCTGTGTGCGGGCCTGGGGGGTAATTATTTCCGCCCAAGCATTATTCGGCGCGCCAAATGCGCACGCCGTACAAAATACCGTGCAAATTTTAAGTATTTTCATCATCATACATTATATAAATTAGGCTATAAATTCAGCCAATAAATTCTACACTTTTTAATTATCCTGCCTATTAACAACACAGTAAACGCTATTTTTATTACATTATTTATAAGCGCATATTTCCGTATCCGTGGGTTGGATATCACAATAGGTGCGGGGGCGGTTTTTATATTGTTTGGGTACGGGGCCGCCGGGCGGGGTGGTATCGTGCAGGATGCTGCCGTCCGTGTCATATTTAACAGTGCCAAAGCGGTTTTTCTCGTCCGTTAGCTCTATTGTTTCAATATTGCCTTCACGATCAAAACTCCAACGCACGCTGGAGCAGCAATCCTTACTGGGCAGATAATTTTGCGTATACATATATTGCACGCGGGGTTTGTTAAAAAGGTCCAGCCAAATAATAGTGTCCGATATTTGCTCGCGGGAGGGAACATCATAAATAATACGGTTAATGCGGTTTTTATCCACCACATAATCCGCGCGCACGGTTTTATGAAGCGCACGTCCGCGGCAATTTTTACTTTTAGGAAATACCATACACTTGTAAGAAGCCGTAAGCGCGTTTTTTATTAAAGGCGGCTGATAAGTATAAAGGAGCATTTGGGAATATTGCGCACGCAAGGGCTTGGCCTTTACCGGTGTAGATTCCGGCGTTCCTGCAATGGGGATGTTGAGCAGTTTGTCGCGCAGCCTGCCGTTTTGGTTAGTTACCAACCATTTGTAATCCGTGGATGAACTTTGCTTTATAATAGGAAGGGGAGGCTGCTGAGAAGCAGGGTCAGGCTCCGGCGGTGTAAACACAGCCGGCGGGGTGGGCATAATGGTTAAAGCGGATTTATTTTGAAATAACCACCCGTTCCAATACCCGTATATCCCCACAGCCAAAAGGAAAATAACAATAATCCAAACTTTTTTTGTCATCATGATATTTATTATAATATAAAATATGTGGAAAACAATTGCCTTGCTTATGGCATCTAACTTGTTTATGACGGTGGCCTGGTACGGCCATTTGAAATATAAAAATAAAGCCTTATGGCTGGTAATTTTGGTCAGCTGGTCTATCGCTTTTTTTGAATACTGCCTGCAGGTTCCTGCAAACAGAATAGGAAGCAACTATTTTACAGTAACCCAACTAAAAGTAATGCAGGAAATTATTACCTTAACGGTGTTTACGGGGTTTTCTATCCTGTACTTTAAGGAAAGTTTTAAATGGAACCACCTGGCCGGTTTTTTATGCCTGGTAGCGGCGGTATTTTTTGTATTTAAAAAATGGTAAAATAACCCCACTATGAAAAACAAACACAGACTGTTTATCAAAATGGCGGAACTGGTGGCAGAACAATCCACCTGCTGCCGTTTAAACGTAGGCGCGGTATTGGTAAAAGACAACCGCGTTATAAGCATTGGTTTTAACGGCACCCCCACCGGCCAGCAGCACTGTGAAGAACATTTTGTAAAAGTATACAAAAACGAATACGCCAACAAATATCCCACATATCAGGATTTTGTGGCCAGCCGGGATTTTTACGACTTGCACGGGAAATGGTCCATCGCCAATGAACTGCATGCGGAACAAAACGCCATTGCCTTTGCCGCCAAAAACGGCATTGCCACGGCGGGGGCATCGGTATATGTTACGTGGTCTCCCTGTGTGCATTGCGCAAAAGTAATTGTAAGCGCGGGGATTAAACGCGTATATTATTTAAATATGTATGACCGCAGCCAGGAAGGCATTGTTTTTCTTGAGAAAAACGGCATTGAGTGCCGCCAGCTGACCGAAGAAGACTTAAAATAAAAGCCGGAAACTGTTTTTTTTAAAATTCACATTTACTATAATGAAATATATGGCTAACAACAAACAAGAAAATCAAGATTTTTTAACTTCGGGCCTTATTAAATTGGGCTCCTTTTGCAAACGCCGCAAGCAAGCGGTACTTACGGGTTTAGGCGTACTGGTAGTGGCGGCCGTATTAGGCGGGGCCTATCAGGCGCATACCAAACGCGTGCAGGAAGCCTCTTGGGCGGATTATTATACGGCCCAAATTGCCTTGCTTACCGCCGGGCAGGAACAGGCATTTACTCAGCTGGATTTGTTAAACCAAAAGTATCCCGGGTCCGACGCGGCCCAATACGCCCAGCTGTTAAAAGCGGATTTGTTGTACTCCCAAGAAAACTACGCCCAGGCGGCTGATATTTATAAAGAATTACACGCCAACGCCAAAAACAAAGAAGTGGCCGTAGTGGCGGATTTATCTTTAGGGGCTTGCTACCAAGCCATGAAAAAATATCAAGATTCTATTGATTTAATGGATCATTTTATTGCCCAAAACCCCACCAGCTATGCCTTGCCTCAGGCGTATTTTACGCTTGCCTTATCGCAAGAGTTAGCCGGCCAGAAAGACAAAGCCTTGGAAACGTACAAGCTGCTGCTTGAAAACTATACCAAAAGCTATTGGGGCACTTTTGCTAAAGATAAAATAAACGAATTGAAGAAATAACTTCTAAAACCCGCCGCCGCACTGTGCACGGCGGGTTTTTTATGTCCATTTATACACTATGAAAAAATTAACCGCATGCTTACTGACAGGGATGTTATTGTCAGTGTCCGCCGCGTCTTACGGGGCGGGGTTCGCGCTGTATGAATACAGCGCCCGCGGCACCGCTATGGGCGGAGCCACGATGGCCAACACGGCGGAAGCCGCGTCTTTAGCTATAAACCCGGCCTTAATTACGGAACTGGAAGGAACGCAAGCCCAAGTGGGTTTAACCATGGTAACAGCTGACGCCAAAACCACGGTGGCCGGACAGTCCCGCACGTTAAAAAACGATGTTTGGTACTTACCGAACTTTTTTATCACCAAAAAATGGAGCGACCAAGTATCCCTGGGCTTGGGAGGTTTTTCCCGCTATGGTTTAGGGGGGGAATATAATTCCCCGGTGGAGACCTGGGTAGGCAGCAACTTGGCCTATAAAGTAAAGCTGGAGACCTTCTCCTTTACTCCCACCATTGCCGTAAAAGCAAATGATGAACTTTCCGTAGCCATGGGCTTGGAAGCGATGGTAATTGGGTTTTCTCAGTCCTCTTATTTTAACTTGGCTGGGAACCCGGCCTATAACGGCAATTTTGAAATCAGCGGTTCCGGCATTAGCTGGGGGGGGAACTTCTCCTTTATATACCGGCCTGAATGGGCGGAAAAATGGTCCTTAGGCGCCATGTACCGCACCAAAGTAAAACAAAATTTGAACGGACGCATTGACGCCAACGGCAAAACCTTCCCCGCGGTGAATATACACGATGCCAATGCAGAAGGCTCTATTGCTTTGCCGGACAGCATTTCCGCCGGGCTCTCTTTCCGCCCCACCGAACAGTGGACCTTGGAAGCCGGCATTGTGGGCACGTTCTGGAGTGCGTATGACCAAATTTTAATTCAATACAAAGACAGCGAAACCAGCCCTGTCATCCGCAACCAAAAGAAGTATAAAGATGTATACCGTTTAAATTTTGGTACGGAATATTTATTAAACGCCAACTGGGCGGTACGCGCCGGTTATGTATTTGATAAATCTCCCATCAACCCGCACGAAATGGATACCCTGGTGCCGGTGGATGACCGCCATATTGCCAGCGTGGGTGTAGGTTATAAAACCGATACCTGGAGCCTGGACTTGGCCTACGCTCATATCTTTGCCAAAGATTTAAGCGGCCACTCCAAACAGTTGCAAAACTTGCCCGTGCAATACACAGACGGAAAAAGCGACATGGTAGGCATTACCTTTGGCTACAAGTTCTAAACCCAAGCCCCCGGTTACCAACCGGGGGTTTTTAATATACTTTTTCAAGCCAAACAAAATCCCCGCCAAATAAAAAACCGCCGGAGCTATCACACCCCGGCGGCTGCAACAACCAATTACAAACTATTTATACAAAATCCAGCGCTTATCACTGCC
>CALUXL010000040.1 GCA_944324735.1 uncultured Elusimicrobiales bacterium | reverse complement strand
GCAGCAAAACTTTTTCCAGCCCGTCCGCCAGCAAAAGTGCGTAAGAAACGCTGTTTACGTCCTCGCTGGTAAGGGCAAAATGCACCCAAGGAATATATTGTTTAAGAGAAGAAGAGGAAAGTTTTTCCTGAATAAAATATTCCACGGCTTTTACATCGTGGTTAGTGGCCGGGCGGCCACCGCGGCCGGAAAATTCATACGCGTGCAGGGCGGCTAGATCTTCCGCCTGCAAGTGCGGTAAAACGTCCAGCGTGTTTTGTGCTTTGGCAGAGGGTTCCGCCAGGCCCGGCAAACGCAACCCAAATAGCACCTTTAACCACGCACATTCTGTTTGCACGCGGGCCGCGGCCAGGGCCTCCTCCCCCATATACTGGGTCAGTGGGCTAACTTTTGCGGCGTAACGCCCGTCCAGCGGGCAAAGAACGTTTTTACTCATTACTTATATTTTATCAAATTCGTATTGTGCTTCCCAGCAAACAAAAACCCCACCAAAGCGGGGTTTTAAACTCTTTAACGGGCGCCGTGCGCGCGCAACAGCTTTTCTATTTTCGGGTGTTTTAACTGTTTACTGATTTCCAACGCGCTAAAGCCTTGTTGGGCTTTTACATTGGGGTCCGCCCCGGCCTTAAGCAGTATTTCCGCAATATCGGCCCGGTTAAAAATAACGGCTTGCATCAAAGCGGTAATGCCAGCTTTGCTTTGGGCGTTTAAATCCACATCCGGGCAGGAGATAAGCGTTTGGACCTTTTCCGCCGGGATATGCGCCGAAACCAAACGCACCCATACGGGGGCGCCGCTCATGGCGTCCATAAATTGGTCTTCCCCTTCCGTGGAGTTTACATTTAAACCCGCTTCCAGCAAAGATTCCAACATCTCCCAGCAATACTCCTGCTTGGGGTAGCGCGCGGCCACATCGGACACAATTTCCGCCACCGAGGCATTATCCGCCCGTTCATCGGGGCTGGCGCCGTTTTCAAGCAAAAGCCGCGCCGTTTCCGGCGTGCCGGGCTGGTAACAAACAAAAGCCGCCACCCCCAAAGGGCCCGTGCCGGCCGGGATGACCGGGGCGTCTTTCTCACTGCCGGAAGGAACTTTTTCCGTTAATTTAGCCTGCAAATTAACCCCTTGCTCCACCAACGCGCGCGCCGCGCGGGCATGGCCTTGCAAAACGGCCTCCGCCAGTACCGGCACGCCGGGCTTTGCAACCGCGTCTTTCGGGAACCCCCAAGAAAAGGCCTTGGCAATTAAAGCCGCGTCATCTTTCTCGATCCCTTCCACCAGCAAACTGCGCTGGTGTACGCGCAGCAAGCCAAAACCAGCCAGCCCCACCACAATCAGCAGGGCGATTATTAAAAAAACTTTCTTTAAGTTTTTTGTTTTAAACATATCTTTTATTGTATAAAAATACCCGGGCCAGGGATACCCGGGCCCGGGTGAAACAAACAACAAATGCGTTTATTTAGAGGCAGACGGCTGCGTTTGAGTAAATCCGTCCTTCTCCGTCCAGCCGCCGCCTAACGCCTGGCACAAAGTAACTACGGCGTTTAACTCGTTTAAGCGGGCGGTGGAAAGACTCATCTCAGCCGAGAGCAAATTGCTTTCCACATCCAGCAAGTCCGTTACGCCTATCAGGCCGGCCGCTTCCTGCTTTTTGGTTAAGTCATAGCTGCGCTGCATGGCTTGGGTTTGCTGTTTGTAGGAATCAAACACTTCGCGGTTGATGCGGTTGGCGGAAAGAGCATCCAACGCTTCTTTAAAAGCACCCTGAACGGTCTTTTCATACGTGGCCAACATTTGGCGGTATTTGGCTTCGGCCGCTTTATTTTGAGAGCGGATTTTTCCGCCTTCAAAAATAGGCGCCAGCACCTGGCCCGTCAAATTCCACACGCCCGAGGAACCCCCGGCAAACAAATCACTCAATGCACTGCTGGCATACCCGGCAGACGCCGTAAGCGGAATGGACGGGAAATACGCCGCGCGCGCCGCACCAATATTGGCATTGGCGGAAATTAACTGCCCTTCCGCCTGGCGCACATCCGGCCGGCGGGTTAATAAATCAGACGGCAAACCTTCCGGCACGTTAGGCACCAAGGTAATGGCGGAAAGTTTTTTGCCTCTTTCCACGCCTTCCTCGGCAATGGCGCGCGGGCTTCTGCCCAAAAGAACGGAAAGAGCCGTTTCCGTTTGCGCGATTTTAAGTTTTAATTCCCGCTGTTGCGCCTCTACCGAGGACATACTGGCCTGCACGCGTTTTAAATCCACTTCCGTGCAGTAACCGCTTTTATAGCGGCTTTCATAAATGCGTACGCTTTCTTTGCGCGCGTCCAGCGTGCGGGTGGCAATGGCAAACTGCTCATCCAGCGCACGCAAAGAGAAGTAGTTGCGCGCCACATCCGCCGTTAAAGCCAGGCGGACGGTATCGCGGTTGGCCTCGCTGGATAAAAGCTGAGCGCGGGCCGCCTCACTTAAGCGGCGGTATTTGCCCCATAAATCCAACTCAAAAGACACCACGGCATTGGCCGTGCTTTGGGTTTGGCCGGAACCGTTTGCATTACCGGCGCGGCCCGTTTCCCCCGCAGCACTTAAAGAGGGCAACTGATCGGCCCGGGTAATCCCCACATTGGCACGGGCTTCATCCACCCGGGCAATGGCAACCTGTAAATCTTTGTTATAGGTTAAGGCCTCCTCTTCCATTTTATTTAACACAGGGTCTTCAAACACTTCCCACCATTTGGCGGAAGTAAAAATGCTTAAGTCCTCCTGCGAAGCGGCAGGCAGCTGTGTTTCCGGCTTTTTGTAATTGGGGCCCATCATGCACCCGCCAGCCAACAAAGCACCCGCCAACAGCAGGCTTATTTGTTTAAATTTCATTCTTTTCCTCCTGGCCGGCGGTTTCTTCCTGCGCCGGTTTGTGTTCCAAATCCAGTTCGGCCCCGGCTTCCGTTCTGGCGGCACTTTTACCGCCTAACAACACAAAGAACAACGGAATAAACAACGGAGCAATCAACGTAGCGGCCAACATACCAAACACCACAGCCGTACCAATGGCGTGGCGGCTGGCCGCACCCGCGCCGGAGCTAATAGCCAGCGGCACGCAGCCTAAAATAAAGGCTAAAGAGGTCATAATAATCGGGCGGAAGCGCAGCTGGGCGGCGTGTACGGCCGCTTTGGCGGCGTCCATCCCCTGCTCTTTAAGAAGCACCGCAAATTCCACAATCAAAATAGCGTTCTTGGCGGCCAAACCCACCAAGGCCACTAAGGCGATTTGGAAGTAAATATCGTTGGATAAGCCGCGCGCAAAAGTACCGGCCAACGCACCGAAAATGGCAAACGGAACCGCCAGCAATACGGCAATAGGCAGGCTCCATTTTTCATACTGGGCGGCCAAAATTAAGAATACCACCAGCATACCCAACAGCAAGGCAGAAGCGGAAGAAGAGCCGGATAGCTTTTCCTGGTAGGTGGTACCCGTCCAGGCTAATGTAAAGCTGGGGTCCAGCACGTCTTTCGCGGTTTTTTCCAAGGCTTCAATAGCATCCCCGGAGCTGTAACCGGCCGCCGGCGTGGCAATAATTTTTGCCGCGGGGAACACGTTAAAACGTTCCACCATATCCGGCCCTAAAGTAGGCGTAAGCGTTACCAGGGCAGAAAGCGGCACCATGGAACCTGTGTTGGAACGCACATAAATACCGGCAATTTGTTCCGGGCGGGCACGGTATTCCCCTTCCGCCTGCATCATTACTTTAAAGCTGCGGCCGGAATAGGTAAAGTCGTTCACATAAGCGGTACCAAAAGTACCTTGGATGGTGGTGTAAAGCTCGGTTAAAGACACACCCATACTTTGCGCTTTAATTTCGTCCACCGTCATTTGATACTGCGGCACCGCAGAAGAGAAGGTGGTGCTTACGCTGGCAATTTGCGGCAATTTTCTTACCGCTTCCAAAAACGCGTTGGTTTGGGCTTCCAGTTCTTTACTGCCGCCCGTACCGCGGTTTTGGATATAGCCTTCCAAACCGCCGGTGGTGCTCATACCCGTAATGGCGGGCGGGTTAAAAGGCATTACAATCGCCTGCGGAATTTTGGTTTGAGACAGCGCATAAATGGTGCCCACCAAACCAAAAGAAGAAAGCTCTTTGGTTTTGCGTTCATCCCAAGGTTTCAAACGCACGAAAGAGGCAATACCACTGCTTTTTTGCGTGCTGCTTAACATATCAAAGCCGGAGAAGGTAAGCTCATCGGCCACGGACGGCTGGGCTTGAATCAACTGTTCCAACTCATCGGCCACCACTTGGCTGCTGGTAAGGGAGGAGGCCGGGTCCAGCTGAGTGGCCACCATAATCATACCTTGGTCTTCAGCGGGCAGCAAGCTGCCGGGCACAATTTTAAACAACCCAAACGCACCGGCAAACAACAGCGCAATACAAATTAACGCTACCGGTATGCGGCGGATAAAGAAAGACACGATACCGGTATATTTAGAGGTGAGCTTTTCAAAAAAACGGTCAAACTGATAAAAGAAACCGTGGGTAGGTTCTTCGCGGTGGCGCAACAAGAGCGCGCACAAAGCCGGCGTAAGCGTAAGAGCCACCAAGCCGGAAATAACCACGGACACAGCAATCGTAATAGCAAACTGCTGGTACATAACACCGGTTAAACCACCCATAAAGGCTACCGGCACGAATACGGAACACAACACCAGCACAATGGCCACCACCGGGCCGGATACTTCGTCCATGGCTTTGATGGTAGCTTCTTTTACGGGCAGATGTTCGGTACGCATGATACGTTCCACGTTTTCAATTACCACGATGGCGTCGTCAACCACGATACCGATGGCCAGCACCAACCCAAACAGCGTAAGCGTATTAATAGAGAAACCAAACATCAACATCCCCGCAAATGCACCAATGACGGATACCGGCACCGCCAAGCAGGGAATTAAAGTGGCACGCCAGTCTTTCAAGAACAAATACACTACCAGGAACACCAAAATCATGGCTTCAATTAAGGTGTGTATTACTTCTTTAATAGAGGCTTTTACAAACAGCGTGGTGTCGTAAGCTACTTTATAATCAATATCCAAATCCGGCGGGAAGTTGGCCGCCAGTTCTTTTAAGCGGTTGTTGACCGCTTCGGCCGTGGCCACCGCGTTGGCACCGGGGGACAAATACACCCCCACCGGCACGGCGGGTTTGCCGTTAAAGTTACCGTTAAATTCATAGTTTTGGCTGCCCAGCTCAATGCGGGCTACGTCTTTTAAACGAAGGGAAGTTCCGTCCGGATTGGCGCGAAGGATAATCTCACCAAATTCTTCCGGCTTGGTAAAACGGCCGGGAGCAATGATGGAGTACATCCGGTCTACCGACTGCGGCAGCGGCGGCTGACCAATTTTACCCGCTGCGCGCTGTACGTTCTGCGCCTGAACGGCGGCAATTAAATCCGTAACCGACAGGCCACGCTGAGAAAGCACATCCGGCTTAATCCAAATACGGATGGAGTAGTCGTTCGCGGCCATTACCATCGCGTCGCCCACGCCTTCAATACGTTTTAAATCGTCCACAATGTTAATTAAGGCGTAGTTACCGATGGTGGTAGTGTCGGACAAGCCATTGGGAGAATAAAAAGCAATAAACTGCAAAATGGAAGAGGACTTTTTATCCACCGTTACCCCATAGCGGCGCACCTCTTCCGGCAAGGAAGCCGTGGCACCCTGCACCCGGTTGTTAACGTTAATCATGGCTTGGTCCGGGTCGGTACCTACTTTAAAGGTAACAATGAGGTTCATGTCCCCGTTGGAGGCGGAAGTGGAGTTCATATACAGCATGTCCTCCACCCCGTTTACCTGCTGCTCAATCGGGGCGGCCACCGTTTCGGCAATTACTTCCGGGCTGGCGCCGGGATAAGTGGCCGATACCTGAATGGTGGGCGGGGTTAAATCCGGGTATTGTTCGATGGGCAGCATGGTAATTGCCACCGCACCAAACAACACGATAAGAAGCGAAATGACCGTAGAAAAAATCGGCCGGTTAATAAAGAATTTAGAGAACATAGCTTCCCCTTATTTATCCTTCTTTTCTTCTTTTTGGGCGGGTTCCTTAGCGCTGGCCGTGGAAGAAATGGACTCCGCAATCTGGGCCTCCATCTCAGCCGTGGTGTGTTTGTCCTGCGTTAAGGCCTGCTTTTTTTCTTTTTGGGCCAAAGATTCCGGCAACGCAAACTCCTGCATATTTACCGTTACCTGCATGCCGGGTTTCATCTTAATAAGCCCGCTGGAAACAATGGTTTCACCGCCTTTTAAGCCGTCGGTAATAATATACATATTATCCTGCAATTCACCGTGCACGGGGCGGGCCAAAACAGCGTTGTTTTCATCCACTACATAAGTAATCATGCCGTTGGGCGTGTTTAACACGGCCGAGGAAGGCACCAATACCGCATCTTTATACGTAGCCCCCACCAGGCGCACGCGTACAAACTGGCCCGGCATTAACAAACGGCTGTTGTTGGGGTTAGCAAACTGGGCTTTCATGGCCAAGCTGGAAGTTTGGGTATTTTCGGAGCTGTCAAAGAAAATAATTTTACCCTTCTGCGGATACACTTTGCCATTTGCCAAAACAACTTCCACATAAATGGGGGCTTTTTCCGGGGCTACTTCACGGTAGACGTCCGGGTCAATGGCTTTGGCGGAATCTTCATTCCCCAATACAATCTGGCCGGATACATAACCGCTGGCTAATTTTTCAAACTGGCGGCCCGGCATGGAAAAGTTTACCCATAAGGGGTCAATTTGCACCATCGTGGTCAGAAAGCCGCTATCCCCGGAAGGAGAAATCAAACTACCTACGGACTGCGCTTCCCGCCCGGTAATACCGGAAATGGGCGCTTTTACTTTGGTATACCCCAAATTAATTTCCGCGTTGCGCACTTCAGCCTCGGCCACCTGTACATCTGCCTGGGCCGCTTCATAGGCGGAAAGGGCATCATCATAATTTTTCTGGCTTACGGCATTATCGGCCCGCAAGGTTTTCATACGGTTGTATTCCCGGCGGGTGCTGCGTTCCTGCGCCTGGGCTTGGGCCAGCGCACCTTTGGCTTTGGCCAAAGCCGCTTTGTATTCTTTATCATCAATCTGAAAGAGCTGCGTGCCTTCTTTTACATATTCGCCTTCATTAAACAGGCGAGATTCCAATATCCCCCCCACCTGGGCACGGATATTTACCTGTAAAGAACCCGCCACCTGGGCCGGGTATTCAATGTTCCAAGGCAAATCGGTCTTTAATACTTTTACCGCGGTTACGGTTACGGGTGCCTTTTGGCCGGCAGCGCTTTTATCGTTGCAGGCGGCCGTGGTTAATACACCCGCCAAAAGCAAAACCCCCAATAAACTTTTTGTTACATTTTGCATATATCATCCTCTCGCATTAAAATAACGTACCCTAAGATTATAGCAAGTTTTTGGGCATTTTGTTTACCGCTCGGTAAATAAATTTTTAATTACTGGTTTTTCCTGTCGGAATTGATACAATACAGTTATGAGCGAAAAACAAAATATGTTAGAAAGCCGCCCCTATAACGCGGCCGACCCGGAACTTGTGCAAGAAAGAAACAAAGCCCGGGAACTGATTAAAAAACTCAATTTTACCTCTCCCCAAGAGGGAGACCTGCGCGCCCAACTGCAAAAAGAGTTGCTGCCCAACGCCGCGGAAGATTTACATATTGAATACCCATTTTACTGCGATTACGGCACCCAAATCTATACCGGTAAAAATGTTTTCATCAACTTTAACTGCACCATTTTGGACTGCGCCCAAGTAGAAATTGGCGATAACACCCTCATCGGCCCCAGTGTGCAAATCTATACGGGCACGCATCCGCTCCTGCCGCAAAAAAGGCTGGAGGGGTTGGAATCGGCCAAAAAAGTACGCATTGGCAAAAACGTATGGCTGGGCGGTGGATGCATTATCCTGCCCGGGGTATGGGTGGGCGATAATGCCGTAGTAGCCGCCGGCGCCGTGGTAACGCGCGACGTGGCCCCCGGCACGGTGGTAGCCGGCAGCCCGGCCAAAGTAATCCGCCGGTTTTTAGTGTAAAGCAAAGGCAGAACTGCCGCAAGCGCTTGCACTCGCTGGATGGTATAAACCGCTTTATTAAACGGTAAAGCAGGAGGTTTTATGCTGGTTGCAAACAATTTGTCTGAATTAATTGGAAATACGCCGCTTGTACGTATTGAAAAACTCAACCCGGGCCCCGGTAAATTATACGCCAAGCTGGAAATGTTCAACCCTTATAGTATTAAGGACCGCGCCGCCCGCAGTATGCTTACCGCGGCCGAAGAACAAGGCTTATTAAAACCCGGCGGACATATTGTGGAACCCACCAGCGGAAACATGGGTATTGCCCTGGCTTTTTTGGCAGCGGTAAAAGGCTATGGCATTACCCTTACCATGCCGGAAAACATGAGCCCGGAACGGGTAAAAATGTTAAAAGCCCTGGGGGCCCATATTGTGCTTACCCCGGCCGCCAGCGGCATGACGGGCGCCATACAAAAAGCCAAAGAAATTCTGGCCCAAACACCGGGGGCTTTTATGCCCTCCCAGTTTGAAAACCCCGCCAACGCGCAGGCCCACCGCCAAACCGCGCAGGAAATTCTAACCGCTCTAGACGGGAAAGTGGACGCTTTGGTTTGCGGGGTGGGTACCGGCGGCACCTTAACCGGTACGGCCCGGGAACTAAAAAAACACTGCCCCCATTTGCAAGCCATTGCGGTGGAACCGACGGACAGCCCCGTCCTTTCCGGCGGGAAAGCCGGCCCCCACAAACTGCAAGGCATTGGGGCCGGGTTTGTGCCTGTCATTTTGGATACCCAATTAATTGATGAAATCCTCCCCGTTACTGCGCAGGATGCCGGGCAAACCGCCCGCGCCCTGGCCAAGGCGGAAGGCATTTTAGCCGGTATTAGTTCCGGCGCGGCTTTATGGGCTGCCCTGCAGGTGGCCGCCCGGGAACAAAACGACAACAAAAACATTGTGGCCATATTCCCTGACAGCGGGGAACGCTACCTAAGCACCTGGGAGTTTGAAGAATGAACCTGAAAACCTGGGCGGTTTGTTTGCTTATGTGCATACCGGGGCTAAGCGCCTGGGCGGGGGAGGAAGACATCATTGTAATAGAAATGAACGGCAGTGATTTTTCTTCCGCCCAAGAACCTACCGTATCCATTTGGCAAAACTCCGCCCGGCAGCTGGAAAAAGAATTTAAAAACAAAACGCTTTCCCAGGTTCTCACCATGGCTTCCAGCGTGCCCAGCATACAAAAAACCTTAACGGCAAAAAACGGTAAAAAATACGTTTTCCTGCGTTACGGGGATGAGGACTCATTCCGCAAACTGTTATTTTCCGCCGGGGGAACTTCCCCCTTTTTAGCGGCGGCCGCCACCGTGCCGGAAGTATTAAATTTACAGCAAAAATATCAGCTGGATATGACCGTTACCCGTACCGCCTTTGAAGCGGCTTACCCCCAAGCCACTTTTTTAAACGTAAGCGATTTAAAAAACAACACCACCCAGGCCGTTTTTCAATTACAGCAAAACCCCAAAAAACCGCTTTACACTTATTATGTGTTTGAGGACGACCTTTTAACCCATACTTTTTTTGATGACGCTTCTTACAATGCGTATTTAAAAAAGATGTCCGACGCAAACAAAGCCTACACCCAAGAACAGGAAAAGAAACGCCAGCAAGAAGAAGCTGCCCGCCAAAAAGCCCTGCAAGAGCAAGAAGAACAAAAACGCCGGGAAGCCGCCAAATGGCAGCGCGCCCTGGTGGAAGGCGGCACTACGGAACAATTTTTATTTGGCCCCCGTTTAATAAAAGGACCCGCATTGGAGCGCCGCAAAAAACAACAAGAGGAGCAAAACAAAAAATGACAGATACTCTTTCCATGGGTGTAGCCGGTGCGCTGTACATCATTTTGCAAATCAGCGTTACCATACACATTTTATTGCATAAAGAAGAAGTCCACAGCTCTATCGGCTGGATTGGGCTTATCTGGCTTACGCCTTTGCTTGGAACGGTGTTGTATGTAATACTGGGCATTAACCGCATACACCGAAAGGCGCTGTCCCTTCGCAACAGCGGGCCTAATATGCTTACGGCGTCCACCCAAATCTCCGATGAAGAAAAACGCCACGTGCCGGCTTCTTTTCTGCAACTTCTTCGCCTGGGGCACAAAGTGCACCCCCAGCATTTTGCCATCGGCAACCGCATCACCCCCTATATTAACGGAGACAACGCCTACCCGGAAATGTGCCGCTTAATTGAAAGCGCCCAAAAAGAGGTTCTAATCTCCAGCTATATTTTTAATAATGACAAAGCCGGCCAAATGATATTATCCGCCGCCCAAAAAGCCGTTAAAAACGGGGCCAAAGTTAAAATCCTGGTGGACGGCGTGGGCTTAAATTATTCCAAGCCCAACCTGGCCCAAGCCGTCAAAAAGTTAAAAGGAATTGAGTTTAGCGTATTTTTGCCGTCCAAAAGCCCGGTTACCTTACCTTTTGTTAACCTGCGCAACCACCGCAAAATTATGATTATAGACGGGCAGGAAGCCTTCTTTGGCGGCATGAATATTGCCCAGGGCAACCTGGTGGCCCAGCACCCGCAGGACCCTATCCAAGACACCACCTTTAAAGTACAGGGGCCGGTGGTACAGCAAATGCAGCGCGTATTTGAGGAGGACTGGATATTTTCCGGCAAGAAGCATTTTATTCCCCATATTCCCCCCAAAGGCACCCCGTTGCCCGGCCACACCCCCGCCCGCATTATACCGGACGGCCCCGACAGCGACTACGGCAAAATACAAACCCTGGTGATGGGGGCGCTCGTTTGTGCGCAAAAGTCCATACACATTGTTACCCCGTACTTCCTGCCGGAGCGCGACGTATTAAACGCGCTGGAACTGGCCAGCATGCGCGGGGTACATGTGGAAATTATCCTCCCCTCCAAAAGCAATATTTTTGGTATGGACTGGGCCATGCGGGCCAATTTTGCACGCCTGATTAAAAAAGGCGTCAAAATATACCTTACCCCTCCCCCGTTTGACCACAGCAAACTGCTGGTGGTGGACGAAGCCTGGACTTTCACCGGTTCCGCCAATTGGGACGTGCGCAGCTTTAAACTAAATTTTGAGTGTAACATTGAATGCCTGGGTAAGGAAACCGCCTCCCACGTATTAAAAATTATACATGCCAAAAAGCAGGCCGCCCAGGCCGAGGTGTTAAACCCGCACAAGCCGTATCCGTTTTGGGCTGCCATACGCAACAATGCGTTTAAACTGTTAACACCGTATTATTAAATATGTTTTATAAAAAGCCGGGGAAAGACCATATCCTTGTTTCCAAAGGCCGGGCGCAAATGCCCTGTTTGCCCAAGCGTTTTTCCGTCTGCGTGTGGAACCTGCACAAATGCACAGCGCGCCGGTGGAAGGAAGAGTTTGCCCAATACTGCCGGCAGAGCGATTTATTTTTAACGCAGGAAATGATGTTCCTGCCGGAAAAGGAAAGTTGTTTCTCTTCCGAGGGGCTGGAGTGGACGGGCGCCATCAGCTTTTTGTCTTTCCTGCGCCGCGCGCCCGTTGGTATAGCCACCGGCTGCCGCGCGCCGGTGATTCGGGCGGATTTCCGCGCCAATGTGTTTGAACCTTTTGTACAAACCCCTAAAATGACCCTATCCACCCTCTACCCCACCGTACAGGGGCCCTTGCTCGTGGTTAATTTGCACGCCATTAATTTTACGGGTTTAAAATCTTTCAGCCGGCACATGGCGGCGGCGGCCGAACTGCTTAACGGCTTTAACGGGCCGGCCTTGGTGGCGGGTGATTTTAATGTGTGGAGCCAGAAACGCCTAAACGCCATGCGCCAAACGGCCCAAGCCCTGCACTTGCAGGAAATCCAATTCTTGCCGGATGAACGGGCCCGGTTTTTTGGCAAAAAGCTGGATTTTTTGTTCACGCGCGGGTTAAATGTATTGCAGGCACGGGCGCAAATATCCCACGCGTCCGACCATAACCCTCTTACCGCCGTGCTGGAGCTGCAGTAGCCCCGCCCCCAAATATGCTAAAATATAAAAAACAGCTTATTTTTACGAAACAATTATGAACACAACAGACAATAAAGCCGTATTTTTTAAACGCCGGGCCTTGCGTGAAGTAATTGAGGCCTTTGACCGGGGCGAACTGGAAACCAGTGCGTTTCGCATTCCTTTTAAAGTAATCCCGCCGGATTCTAAATCGGCCGTGCGCTGCTGTATTTATAAAGAACGGGCCGTATTCCGTGCGCGCACGCTGGCCGCTTTGGGCGGCAGTGTGGAGCAGGACGACGAAGCCACCTCTTTAAACGAATACGCCAAACAGGCTCTTTTGCGCAAAGACATTCCGTCCACCCCGTTAACGGTTATGGACATCGCCTGCAAAGGCTGCGTAAAAGCCCGCCACATCGTAACCGAAGCGTGCCAAGGCTGTTTGGCCCGCCCGTGCCACCAGGCCTGCAAATTTGGGGCCATTTCGTTTGAAAACGGCCGCTCCAAAATTGACCCTGACAAATGCAAAAACTGCGGCCAGTGCAAAGAAGCCTGCCCGTATAACGCCATTACCTATGTGCCCGTTCCGTGCGAACAATCCTGCCCGGTAAACGCCATACACAAAGGGGAAAACGGTTTTGCGGAAATTGATTTTGACAAATGCATCTCCTGCGGGCATTGTATGGACGCCTGCCCCTTCGGCGCCATCATGGAACGCAGCCAGCTGATTGATATTTTAAGCACCATGAAAAGCGGCAAAAAAGTGTGCGCGATGATTGCCCCCTCCATTGTGGGCCAGTTTGACTGCACCCTCCCGCAACTGATGACCGCCATCAAAAAAGCCGGATTCACCAAAGTAACCGAAGTGGCCCTGGGGGCCGATGTTACCACCGCCCACGAAGCGGCGGAACTGGTGGAACGCCTGGAACGCGGGGATAAGTTTATGACCACTTCCTGCTGCTCCGCCTGGATACAAGCGGTCAAAAAACATCTGCCCGCTTTGAAACCCTTTGTGTCCGACACGTTAACCCCGATGGCCTACACGGCTGAAATTGAAAAGAAAAACGGTTTCACCACCGTGTTTGTGGGGCCGTGCGTATCCAAACGTGTGGAAGCGGCTGAAAACCAAAACATCGATTACGTAATGACCTATGAAGAACTGGGCGCCATGCTGGAAGCCAAAGGTATTAACCCGGCCGAATGCGAAGACACCCCGCTGGATCCCAACATCTCTGCCGAAGGCCGTTACTACGGCGTAACCGGCGGTGTGGCCCAAGCGGTGGAAAGCGCCCTGCCCGGCCGTGTAATTAAAAAGATGGCTATTAACGGGTTGGACAAAAAATCCATGTTAATGCTTCAGGCTTACGCCAAAGGGATTGGGGACTTCCAACTGTTGGAAGTAATGAGCTGCAAAGGCGGCTGTATTGGCGGCCCCTGCACGATGAAAAAACAGGCCCAGGTAATTAAACCCATTAAAGACCTGGTTGCCCAAAGCCCCAAAGTAAAACCTGCCGTTTTGCATGAAAGCAAAAAGGCGGATGAAAAAGAAGCCAAATAAGCTTGTCTTATAAATACAAAACCCCCGCTTATTAAAAGCGGGGGTTTTATTTATGTCACACAAATTACTTAATAAAACCACTGCGGCATACAATACTCTTTTTCAGTACCTTTTTTGATACCTTTCACACATTTTGCCATACTGGGGTAGTATACATTGTCCGGATATTTTTTAAGCACAACGGACAAATGACTTTCACAGCGAGAGACGTCTTCCATCAAACTCCAAGGGGAACACCACACCCGGTACTTTATGTAGTCCTTGTCTTCTACAGAAAAAGAGGGGTATTGTGCGTCACATTTTTCTACCGATTCTTCGCCAAGACACCGCATATAAGCCTGCTCTTGTTTTTGTGCTTTACTGAGCGCCTTTTGTTCTTTGGCAAAATTACGAATAAGTGCCGGGGGCATAAGCCCTTTCTTGCTGAAATAGGTTTTTTGCATAGCTTGATTTACATCCTCTTTGCTAACCCCATAACACTTCTCTTCTCCATTTTCTTGCATACACAGTACCGCTTCTATATTACCCAATATTTGAGCCCAACTTATATACATCTTTTTTACACTGCGCCCTGGTTGAATAGAAAAACCCGTTAAGCTGGTAGGATTTTCAAACGAGGGCAAAAACGCCCACAACTGCCCTTTTTCGTCCTCTGCGCGGGCAACCACGCCGTCTTTGTCACGCAAGACATTTTTGAACTCTACAGGAAACAAACTCTGTAAAGCCAAAGGCTCTTTCGCGGGGTTAGCTTCTTTACCCACAGGGCCAGCACTTACCGCTAGAGCGGAAAACAAAAAAAGACTTAAAAGGAATACTGCTAATATTGAGTTATCTTTTTTCATATATTTATCTCCTTAATAATAAATATAATAAAAAAGCTAACAAAAACAATAGGATCCCTAATAAAATACAAAACCCCCGCTTTTAATAAGCGGGGGTTTTTTGTTTAAAGCGGTTTAATTAAAAGGGTCGTGTTCACAATCGTTCAGGCAAATATCCAATATCTTTTCTTGCACTTCAAAGCCTAAACGGACTACTCTGTCCTCACTGGTCCAATCTCTAAACCAAACATACACCGTGTTCCCTTTGCGTTCCACTTTATCGGCAAATTGGCTTTTGTGGTCAAAATCCAACCGCAGTAAAGCGCGCAAACGCAGGAAGGTATCCTCGCTCATGGCCGATAAATCCATCGGGTTCCCCGCCGCTATGGCATAAGGGGCAAACAATTTACCGTTTTGGGCTTCCAATTGCAGCCATTCCCGGCGGCCTTTTATTAAAGCATACAAGGCGGTTAGTTGATGTTCGGCTTCTTTGTCCCCATAGATTTCTTTGGCTTTTTGCACAAAGGGGCTGGTGGGCTGCATAATGTCTTCGTAACAAAGGGAAATATATTTCTCTTCTTTGGCGCGGCGTACAGCAAACCAATCTTGGTTGGGGCCGGCGGGGAATAATTCCTGCTCTACACGCCAAACTTCATACACCCATTGCGGGTACCCCTGCGCCATGGACGGCACAGCAAAAAATAACACACAAGCTATTAATATAATTATCTTCTTCATAAAATTAGAATACCAAAACGCCAGTAGTAAAACCAGGGTCATTAGGCCCAAATAATACCTGGGCCCTTCGCGTTTTTTATAATTTTTCTGCCCGCCGGCACAGACAGGGGGAGAAAAAACCTCCCTCCGTTTTCTTCTCCCCCAAAACCGCTACCCCGGGCTTTAATAGCACCGTTGTTTTTAGTTTTTAGCGGTTCCAAACTCAGGCAGAGTTGTTACTTTTGACCAGTCTGCCGCCAAGTGCGCCTTGTACCCGCCTGGTTTTGCCCGCCCAGAAAGCCATAAAAAACCCCTCCAAAAGGAGGGGTTTTGTGTTGCTGCAAAACTTTGCTCTGACAAACGATTAACGTTTGGAGAACTGGAAGCGTTTGCGGGCACCCGGCTGACCCGGTTTTTTGCGTTCCACCATTCTGGGGTCGCGGGTCAAGAAACCGGCTTTCTTTACGGTTTTCTTAATATCTTCGCTGATGTTAGCCAAGGAGCGGGCAATGGCGTGGCGCACGGCACCGGCCTGAGCGGCAACACCGCCGCCGTTTACTTTGGCTTTTACATCATATTCTTTATCCAAGTTGGTCAGCACCAGCGGAGCTTTTACAGCCGCTTTGTAGCGTTCGCAACCGCCAAAATAATCTTCCAAAGTTCTGGCATTGATGGTAATTTCGCCCTTGCCTTTTAAGAGTTCAACCTGGGCGACGGAGGTTTTTCTTCTTCCGGTTTTAAGTTCTTTGGTATTGTTCATAAATAGTTTCCCTCTTATTTGCCAAAACGATGGCCAAAATCATGTTCCTCGCCGGCGAACAAGCGCAAGCGTTTCATTCTGGGGGCGCGCAGTCTGTTCACGTCCAACATTCTTTTTACCGCCAGCTCAATCACGCGGGTAGGATCTTTTTCCATCTGTCTTTTAAGCGGGGTTTCTTTGCCGCCTTTGGCATAACCGGAGTGGGTGAAATATACTTTCTGTTCCAGCTTGTTACCGGTAAAAGCTACTTTAGCAGCATTGGTTACTACAACAAAGTCGCCGCAGTCCATGCTGGGGGTATACGTTCTTTTGTGTTTGCCCATAAGCAAAACGGCAATTTGGGTAGCCAATCTGCCTAAGGTCTGGCCGCTGGCGTCAATATGATGCCATTTGCGGGTGGTTTCAACTTCCTTTACGGAAGGCAAAAAAGTTTTTGTCATGTTTGTTTCTACCTTTTGTAATTAATGCGCAGCGGAGTGGTGGCCGCTGTCTTAATGACTCGTGGTTTCTTATATATTATAGCAAAATCATCAGGGTTTTTTGCAGGTTTTTACAATACGAAGCCTAAAGGGAAGACAGTACTTCTTGAAACAGAGCCTGCACCTGGGATAAAAGATCCAAACGCACAAATTTGCCGCGCACTTCGGCCGCGTTGGGAAAGTCCTTAATCCAATAACCGGCGGTTTTGCGACTACGGTTAATGCCTATACGCTCCCCATAGTGGGCTACGTTTTCCTCAATCAAAGCCAAATAAGTACGCAAGCGCTGGGCCGGCGTATGGGGTTGAGGCGCAAGGCCTTGTAATTCACAGGCGATATCATTAAAAATAAGCGGGTTCCCCACTGCGCCGCGCCCAATCATTACCCCCGCACAGCCAGCCTGCAAAAACTGTTTGGCATCCTGCGCGCATAATACGCCGCCATTGCCTATCACGGGTATTGTAACGGCACGGCAAACTTCGGCCAAGGCC
>CALUXL010000039.1 GCA_944324735.1 uncultured Elusimicrobiales bacterium | reverse complement strand
ACGTCTATCCCGTCGTTAGAGCGGGCGCGCAGCATATCGGCAATTTTTAGGCCGTAAGGGTCCGCCGCAAAAATATAGGTGCGCACAAAAATGGATTCCTGCGCACGCTGCATGGCCAAAATAAAATGCGGAAAAAACTCTTCCCCGTCAATTAACAGCGTAACGGAGGCTTTGTAGTTTTGGCGGCTGATATGCTTGTCTAACCATTTGTTAAAGTCAGCCAAGTCCATTTCCTCTTCGCCCGTGTACAGGGGTGGGACCGTTTCCAAATCTTTTACCTGCGGGGGCAGCATGGTATACACCGTGGACGTACCCAAAGACACCAGCCTATGCGTGGACGTAAACGGCGCTTTTATCACCCCAAACAAGTGGCTTTTTACAAAGAAAGAATAAATAAACGAGAGAGAAAACCCAAGCCCCGTCATTTCTTTTTCCACTTGGTAATAATCGGGCAGTTTTAACTGGATGATTTGGTCCTTCTCCACATCCACATACAAAAAGGGCGAAAGCGGCACCCCCCGCAGGCTTAACAAGTATTTGGTATACGGGGCATTGGTGGCAATAACGGCCTGTTTTAAACGCTCGTACAGCATGGCCCTAAACTGAGCCGAAGACACCCTCCCCACTATTTTCACTTCCGCTGGGGCCTGGTTTAGTTCCACCAAATCGGCGGTGCCGTCTTTGCGGCGGTAAAGCATGGTTTCATAATTTTGAATAAAAATTACGCGTCCTTCCAAAGGGTGTTTGGGCAGTAAGGAAAGGAGCGTTTCACGCAGTAAAATTTGCCAGTCCCCCCCGGCCAGGGCCACTTTTTCCAGCGGGGCGGGTTCTTTTTTGCCGTCAGTGGACTGGACGCTTAAATCCAGCATAGGCAGGCGGGAGTTATCTTGCAGGTCTTTTAAATTTGCCTGCAAATAAAAGCTCTTTTGCTCAAAATTATAACGTATATATAATTTGTGGGAAGCCACAAACGCCGCGCCGGGGTTTAATTTGCCCCCGTCCACCGCGCTAAGCACTTGCCGGCCTTTTTGGTTTTGCCCGGCGCAAGCGCATAAAAACAATGCCATAACGGCGCAGAAAATAAAACGGAAAAGTTTAACGCTCATTTTTTTATTTTACCAAATACGCACCCCGCCCAATATGCTACCATAAACCCATGAACTCTTTTAAACACCCTTATTTTAACGCCATCGAAAATTTACTGGCCCAGCTGGACGGGCCCGAAGCCCCCGCCATACAAACCGCCGCCCAATGGACGGCGCAAGCCCTGCAACAGGGGCATATTATACACACATTCGGCTGCGGGCACAGCTTAAGCCCCGCGCTGGAGCCGTTCCACCGCTCGGGCTGTTTTGCGGCAGTAAACGTTATTTTGGCGCCGGAACTGCAATTTATGCACGGTGCCGCACAAGGAACCCGCCTGGAAAGACAGGAAGGGTACTCCCCCAAAATTTTGGCTAAACATCATTTGCAAAAAGGAGACATTTTATTTGTGTTCTCCAACTCCGGCCGAAACCCGGCCGGGATTGACGCCGTTTTATACGCCAAGGAAAAAGGCGTAAAAACGGTTAGCGTATCGGCCAAAAGCGCGCATAAAAACAGCCGCTCACGCCACTCCAGCGGCCTTATGCTTTTTGACGCGGCGGACCTGGCTCTGGATAACCACGCCACCGCCAACGAAACCTGCCTGGAAATTAACAACGTTTCTCTAGCTCCGCTTTCCACCGTGGCAGCCTGCGCCGTATTTCACGCGGTGTTGTTTAGCGCCGCGCAAATACTGGCCCGGCAAGGCCTGCGCCCGCCCGTTTATCAAAGCAGCAACCTGCCCGGAAACGATGCCGAGAACGACCGCCTTTCCCTTTTATACAAAGACCGTATAAAACATTTGTAACCAACAAAAAACAGCCCGCCGTTTATTACGGCGGGCTGTTTTTATTAAATTGTTTTATAAATAAGGTTTAATGGCTTTATGCACTTTTTGGGCCACTATTTCATAACCGGCGGCGTTGGGGTGGATGGGATCGGCCTTATATTTGCTTTTGCCGAAAATACCGTCCAAAATACCGGGAACAAAAAGGGCCTGCTTTTCTTTGGCGATTTGTTTGTACAGTTTGGTGTAGCGGCTCATGCCCGGGTAACCGCCCGTATCTACCAGGACGGCAATGGCGCCGGCAGATTGTACCTCATCCACGATTTGGCGGATGGCCTGTTCCGTTTGTTCAAAGGGCACGCTTCGCATATAATCGTTGCCGCCAAATTCTATCAGCACCATATAGGGGTTGGCCTGCAGCACCTGCGGCAGGCGGGCGGGCGCGTTGGCGGCCGTATCGCCGGATAAACCCAAATTTACCACCGGGCGGCTAATCATACGCCCCAGCACGGCAGGGTAAGAGTTGTCTTTCCCCGCGCCGTAACCGGCGCTTAGGCTGTCTCCAAACGCCACCACCGTTTGGCCGGAATTACCCAAATTTTTAATTTCTGTTTTTCCCCCAAACAAAAACCAACCGGCCGAAAAAATAATTATTAAAACCCAAAAATATTTATTCATAATTTTATTATAAAAAATATTCCGCCCGGCGGGGATTGACTTTTCCGGCTGTTATTATAAAATAAGAGTATGAAGAAACCGACGAAAAAAGAGATTCAAACCGCCCTTTTAAATGCTGCGCAAGCAGCACGGGAAAATTCGTATTCCCCCTACTCTAAATTTAAAGTAGGGGCTGCCGTTTTAACCCGCAGCGGCCGTATTTATACGGGAACCAATATTGAAAATGCTTCGTTTGGTTTAACCGTCTGCGCGGAACGCAACGCCGTTTTTGCGGCTGTGGGCGCGGGCGAAAGGGAAGTGGTTGCCTTAGCCTTGGTAACCGAAAAACTGCCCGGTGCTAAAATAAATTCCCCTTGCGGGGCCTGCCGCCAAGTGCTGACGGAATTTATGAAACCCAACGCACCCATTTACATGGCCATGCTGGACGGTACAAAACGCACTGTTGTAACCAAAGCACTAAAAGATTTATTGCCGCTGGTATTCAACCTGACCACCGTAAAAAAATAAAGGCGCGGGAAACCGCGTTTTTATTTACGCAAAATACCTGCGGCTTGGGGGATTATTATGCTACAAACCACATACAAAGGCCTAAACGCCTTTTATTTGGAAAATGACCGGTTGCGCCTTACTTTCCTGCCGGATTACGCCTGCAAACTGGCCAGCCTGGTAAAAAAACAAACCGGGCGGGAATTTTTATTTCAAAGCCCAAAAGAAAAACTGACGCTTCCGCATTACGGGGCGCCGTTTAATCAATTTGACTCCAGCGGCTTTGACGAGGTTTTCCCCTCCATAGACGCCTGCCCCTACCCGGACGGAGAATATAAAAACGTACCCGTGCCGGACCATGGCGAAGTGTGGGCCATGAAATGGAAATGGGAAGTGGCCCCCAACGGCAGCGAACTTATTTCCTCCGTACGCAGCGAAAACTTTCCGTATACGCTTTCGCGCTTCATCACGTTAAAAGATAACGAAATCACCTTCCACTACACCGTTACCAATTTGGAAGAAGGCGGTTTTAAATTTATCTGGACGCCGCACTGCCTTTTGGCCTGCACGCCCAAAACCCGCCTGCTGATACCGGACAATTTAAAACAGGTTCTTACGGTGGAACACGGCACCAAACGCCTGGGCCCGTGGGGAACCCTGCACTCCTACCCGCTGACGACCGACGTAAACGGCCAACCCTTAGATTTAGCCGCCACCGAACCCGCCAGCGCAAACAATTGTGAGAAATTTTACTTCACCCAAAAGAACACCGCCGGCTGGTGCGGCGTGGAACACACCGACAACGGAGATAAAATCATTTACCGTTACGATGCCGACAAAGTGCCCTACCTGGGCGTTTGGAAAACCCAGGGCGGTTACCGCGGGGATTACAACATCGCGCTGGAACCCTGCACCGGCGTGTATGACGATTTGTACGTAGCAAATAAAATTAAAAAGGCGGCGGTTATCGCGCCGCTGGGGCAATACAACTGGCAGTTTAAAATGATTATTGAATAAAGGGGATAACTATGAATCAAATGAACCAGATTGCACTAAGAAATAAATTTAACGAAGTTTTCAAAAAAACCAAACTGTATTTTTTTGCGCCGGGGCGCGTAAATTTAATTGGGGAACATACAGACTATAACGGCGGGCACGTATTTCCGTGTGCGCTGTCCTTCGGTACGCACGCCGTGCTGTGCAAGCGCGATGACCGCACCGTGCGCCTGCACTCCCTAAATATGGAAAGCCAAGGCATTATTGAAACGGATTTGGACCACGTAGCCTTTGATCCCAAGCAGGACTGGGCCAACTACCCCCTGGGCGTACTGCATGTTATGCAAAGCCGCGGCTACCTGATAGACCAGGGTTTTGAAATGCTGTTTTGGGGCAATATACCGGCGGGGGCGGGGCTGTCCTCCTCGGCTTCTATTGAGCTGGCCACGGCCGTTGCGTTAAATACGGCTTTTCAGCTAAACATACCGCAAATAGAACTGGTAAAAATGGCGCAGGAAGCCGAAAACAAATTTGTGGGCATGAACTGCGGCATTATGGACCAGTTTGCCAGCGGCATGGGGAAAGAAGACCACGCCATTTTGCTGGACTGCAACACCCTGCAATATGAATATGTACCGCTTAATTTAAAAGGCATTTCCATTGTCATCATCAACAGCAACAAGAAACATTCTTTGGTAAACTCCGGCTATAATGACCGCCGCCGCGAGAGCGAAAACGCCCTCAAAGCCCTGCAAACCAAACTGCCCATTAAAGCCCTGGGGGAACTTTCCACCGAAGAGTTTGAAAAAAATAAAGATTTAATTAAAGACCCCATTGAACAAAAACGCGCCAAACACGCCGTGTACGAAAACCAACGCACCCTGCAAGCCACCCAGTGCCTGCGCAAAGGCGATGTGGAAATGTTTGGAAAATTAATGAACCAGTCCCACATTTCTCTGCGCGACGATTACGAAGTAAGCTGCCCGGAACTGGACATTATTGCCGAAACGGCCTGGACGGTTCCCGGCGTATTGGGCGCCCGCATGACGGGCGGCGGCTTTGGCGGCAGTGCGGTGGCCTTGGTGAAAGACAGCGCCGTAAAACAATTAATAGACACCGTAGGCCAAACCTATACGCAAAAAACCGGCCTCAAGGCGGATTTTTACATTGCCAAAATTGGCGGCCCGGCGCGCCAAATGGAAAAAATTTACTAAACGCGCCCTCATTTTACTGTAACGGAGAACAACTATGAAAAATATTTTAGTGGTAGGCGGTGCGGGGTATATTGGCTCCCACACCGTAAAAAGACTGGCCGAAAAGGGTTTTAACCCCGTCGTGTTTGATAACCTTTCCAAAGGGCACCGCGAAGCGGTAGCCAAATACCCTTTTGAACTGGGCGACCTGGGCGACAAAGCCCGCCTGGCCGAAGTATTTAAAAAACATCAGATAGACGCCGTTATGCACTTTGCCGCTTTTATTGAAGTGGGCGAAAGCGTAAAGGAACCTTCCAAATACTACCACAACAATGTGGCCAAAGTGCTTAACTTGTTAGACGCCATGGTGGAAAACAACATTAAATATTTTGTGTTTTCCTCCACCGCCGCCACCTTTGGGGAGCCCGTCAAACCAAAAATTGACGAAACCCACCCCCAAAGCCCCATCAACCCCTACGGCAACACCAAACTAATGGTGGAAAAAATGCTGGAAGATTTTGACACCGCCTACGGCCTAAAAGCCACTGCCTTACGTTATTTTAACGCCAGCGGGGCGGATGATTCGGGCGAGATTGGTGAGTCCCACACGCCGGAAACGCACCTGATCCCCATTGTGCTGCAAGCGGCCGCCGGCAAACGCCCCTCCATTAAAATGTTTGGTAACGACTACCCCACGCCAGACGGCACCTGCGTGCGCGATTACGTACACGTAAACGACCTGGCCGACGCCCATATTCTGGCCCTGGAAAAAATGTTTAAAGACAACGTAAGCGAACGCTTTAACCTGGGCAGCGGCAGCGGTTACAGCGTGGCGGAGCTTGTTAAAAAAGCCAAAGAAATTACCGGCATAGACTTTAAGGTGGAAGTAGCCCCCCGCCGCGCGGGAGATCCCGCCGTCCTGGTGGCCGACAGCGCCAAAGCCCAACAAGTGCTGGGCTGGAAACCCAAATATGATTTAACGAAAATCATTCAAACCGCGTGGAACTGGGAACAGCACCGCAAATTTTAGGAGGGTATATGAACATTTATTTACTGATTGACCAACTGCTGGCCTACGCCATGGACCAAAAACTGCTGGCCCCGGCCGACGAAGTTTGGGCCCGCAACCAACTGCTGGATATTTTAAAACTAAGCGATTATACGCCCTCCGGCTTTAACGGGGCCACCCCGCCTTTTGCGTGTGAAATTTTATCCCAAATTTGTGATTGGGCCGCCCAGAACAAAGTGTTTGAGCCCGACACCATCACCCAGCGGGATTTGTTTGACACCAAACTAATGGGCGTGTTTGCGCGCAAACCCTCCGAGGTGGAAAACGAATTTTTTGAGCTCTGGGCCCAAAACCCCAAAAAAGCAACGGATAAATTTTATCACGATGCGCGCGCGCTGGACTATATCCGCACCGCCCGCATAGCCAAAAACAAACACTGGAAGGCCCGCACCCCGTACGGAGCGCTGGATATTACCATCAATATGTCCAAGCCGGAAAAGGACCCCAAAGACATTGCCGCCGCTTTAAAAGCCGCGCCCGCGTCTTACCCGTCCTGCCTGCTGTGTAAAGAAAACGAAGGCTACGCCGGCCGTTTAAACCACCCGGCCCGCCAAAACCTGCGCCTGATCGGCCTGGATTTACTGCAAGATGGGCAGCCCTGGTTTTTGCAGTACTCCCCTTATGTGTATTACAACGAGCACTGCATTTTCCTCTCCGCCAAGCACGAGCCGATGAAACTAACCAAAAAAAGTTTTGAGCGCCTTTTGGCGTTTGTGGAAGTATTCCCGCACTACTTTATCGGCTCCAATGCGGATTTGCCCATTGTGGGCGGCTCCATCTTAACGCACGACCATTTCCAGGGCGGGCGCTACACCTTTGCCATGGAAAAGGCCCCTATCGAAAAAACGTTTAAAATGGCCAAATTCCCGCGCGTAAAAGCCGGCACGGTAAAATGGCCTATGAGCGTTATCCGCCTGCAAGGCAACAAAAAAGACCTGGCCGACGCGGCCGATTATATCCTTAAAAAATGGCGCGCTTACAGCGACCCGAAGGCCGACATCCTGGCCAAAACGGGCGACACCCCGCACAATACCGTAACCCCCA
>CALUXL010000038.1 GCA_944324735.1 uncultured Elusimicrobiales bacterium | reverse complement strand
CTCACGAAGGCACTTATACCGGTTTTTCCGGCAATTATGCCCAAGGGGCGGACAAAACCAAAAAAGTACATTTTAACACGGTTGCCATCAGCGGCGGAGGGGAAACCCTGACGCTTACCACGGCGCGCACTTCGGGCGCTTATACGCTGGGTATTAAACTTTCCGGCGGGAAAGTGGCCGACCGTACCTGCACGGGGGACACCCGCCTGTGTGACGCTATTGGTTGGGACTAATCTAAACACCCTTTCATTAAAAACCCCGCTTGCCTAGGGCAGGCGGGGTTTTTTATGGCTTTTTAGTAGGTTTAGCAAGGGTTACTTGTCTGTGCGGGTTTGGCGCAGGGCTTCAAACAGTGTGATAGCTGCCGAAGAAGACAAGTTGAGCGAACGCACCGGCCCCGGCATGGGGATGGTGTATAGGCGGTCTTTATACCGTTCGTAAAAATCTTTGGGCAGCCCGCAGGATTCCGCCCCAAACACCAGGTAGCTGTTGGGGGAAAACTTGGCGTCCCAATATACTTTTTGGCCCTTGGTGGATAAAAAGAACATATCCTGCACATCGGGTTGATTAATGTTTAAAAATTCGTCCCAGTCCGCGTAGCGGCGGTAGTTTAGGTTGGGCCAATAGTCCAGGCCGGAGCGGCGGATTTCTTTGGATTCTATTTTAAACCCCAGCTTGCCCACCAAATGCAACATGGTTCCGGTGGCCACGCAGGAGCGGCCAATATTGCCGGTATTAAACGGTATTTCCGGGTTTACAAGTACAATGTTTAACATAACTTTTACCTTTTACTATGTAACTAAAAAGGACGGGTTTCCCCGCCCTTTTTAGTGTGTTTGTTTACAGATTAGTCTTCCCAGCGTATGTGCAGCGGAGTAAGCACGTGGGGAATGTCTTTATTGGCGGGTAAAATGCGCAGGGCATAATCCTGCCGGCCGCTGTTGATGGGGGAAACCTGCACTTCATAAATATAGGCGTCCCCTTCTTTGCCGGTGCAGTTCATGTCCACGGCGTCTTCTTTTACCATATCGCCCAGCGTGCCGCGCTGGCCCAGGTAAAGTTCCACTTGTATGTCTTCGGGCGCTAAATCACCCAAGAATACGCGGGCTTTAAAGTTTACTTTATCGCCCATCAAAATGGCGCTTTCCAATTTGGGGGTAATATCCACCACGTTTACGCGGTACCAGTTTTCGGCAATTTTCTTGCGCCAGGCGGCAACGGCTTCCGTTTTGCCGGGGGCGGACAAAATGCCAAAATAATCGTTGGCGGGCACGTAAAAGCGGTCGTAATATTCTTTTACCATGCGGTGGGTGTTAAAGAACGGCGCAATGTGTTTGACGGATTCTTTCATCAGCGTCAGCCACGGCAGAGAAATACCGTCTTCCCCTTTGGCATAGTAAGCGGGGGCGATGTCCTGCTCAATTAAGTTGTAGAGGGATTCCGCTTCCACCGCGTCTTGTTCCGCGTCCGAGGCGTATTTTTCAGCCCCGCCGATGGACCAGCCATATTCGCACGGGCCTACTTCATCCCACCATCCGTCTAAGATAGACAGCGTCATCGCACCGTTTAAAGCGGCTTTCATGCCGCTGGTGCCGCTGGCTTCCATCGGGCGGCGCGGGTTGTTAAGCCACACGTCCACCCCCTGCACCATATAGCGGGCGGTGTTCATGTTGTAATCTTCCACAAATACGATTTTGCCTTTAAAACGGGGATCGTTTTGGGAGATGTTGATGATGGTTTTGATAAATTCTTTACCCTGCGTATCGGCTGGGTGGGCTTTACCGGCAAAAATGAACTGTACCGGCTGTTTGGGGTTGTTGACGATTTTATCCAAGCGGTTTAAATCTTTAAACAGCAGGGTGGCACGTTTATAAGTGGCAAAGCGGCGCGCAAAACCGATGGTCAGCACGTCTTTTTTAAGCACTTTGCCGGCTTTATTTACGGTCATTACGTCCATACCCTGGCGGGTAAGCTGGCGGCGCAGGCGGCCGCGGGCCATATCAATCAGTTTTTCTTTGCGGATGTTGTGCACTTTCCACAGTTCCGCATTGGGGATGTCGTCTATCTTGGCCCATTTGGACGCGTCGGACGGGTCCACCTCGCCGGTTTGGTCATTATCAAACAGGTATTTGCGGTAAAGGTCGTTGAGTTCGTGGGAAATCCAAGACGCGCTGTGGATACCGTTGGTAATGCTGGTTATGGGCACTTCGTCCATCGGCAAAGTGGGCCACAGGTTTTTCCACATTTCGCGGCTTACTACGCCGTGCAGCTTGGCCACGCCGTTGGCAAAAGCGGTCAGGCGCAGGGCCACCACCGTCATACAATAAGTGGTGGAGGCGGGGGTTTCTTTCCCTAAGTTTAAGAATTCTTCCCAGGAGATGCCCATTTTGTTTGCGTAAGATTCCATATACTTGCGCACGAGCATCGGGTCAAAATGTTCGTTACCGGCAATAACCGGGGTGTGGGTGGTGAATACGGAGCTTGCCCATACCAATTCCCGCGCTTGGGCAAAGTTCAGTTTCTGCTCCTGCATAATTTCAATAATGCGCTGGAACAGCAGGAACGCGCTGTGCCCTTCGTTAATGTGATAAACGGTGGGTTTAATGCCCATGGCGGCCAAGGCTTTCACACCGCCAATGCCCAAAACTACTTCCTGGCGGATGCGGTTTTCGCGGTCACCGCCGTACAGTTTTTCGGTAATTAAGCGCTGGGCGGGGGTGTTTTCCTGCAAGTTCGTGTCCAGCAAATAAAGGGAAGTTCTGCCCACGGGTACGCGCCAAATGCAGGCTTTTACGGTTTCCTGCCCCAGTTCAATGTCTACGGTAATTTCTTTACCGTTAGCGTCGGTAACGCGTTCCACGGGCATGTGGGCCCAGTCGTTATCGGGGTATTCTTCGTTTTGCCAGCCTTCGCGGTTTAATACCTGGCGCACGTAGCCTTGTTTATAGAATAAGCCTACGCCAATGATGGGCATGCCCAAGTCGCTGGCGGATTTCATATGGTCCCCGGCCAGCATACCCAAACCGCCGGAATAAATTGGTAACCCTTCGCCGATACCATATTCCATAGAGAAATACGCCGCCAGCAGGTTGCCCTGTTCGTGGCGGTGTTGCTGGTACCAGGTGTTGGGATTATTTTTGTATTTATAATAGGCGTCTTTTACCCGGTTTACGTTGGCTACAAATTCCGGGTTGTTGCTAAGTTCTTCAAAGCGTTTTTGAGGTACGCAGCCCAAAAACCATTTGGGGTTGCGTTTGGAGGCCGTCCATAATTTGGAATCTACCTGTACAAAAAGCAAAATGGCCTGCCAGTTCCAGGTAAACCACATGTCGTTTGCCAATTCTTCCAGAAATTTAATATTTTCCGGCAGATTGGGCTGTACGTTAAAAGAATGAATTTTCATTAAACCCTCTCCCTGTTTGTTTTATATCTAAAATTATATAAAAAAACGGCGTATGTAACCTTAAAAATAAAAGAAAAGTTTTCCCCAATAAAAAGCCCGGGCTTTGCAGGGCCCGGGCGGTAAATAAAAGAGCGGTTTTTTATTTCATAACCGCGCTTAAAATAACAAAGAACGCAATTAACAGCACCGCCCCCACGCCAACGGCGTGTTTGGCCCATTCTTTGCTTTTAATACCCAGCTTGGAAGCGCAGATAATGTTGGGAATATTGCCCGGGATTAACATCCCGCCGGAAATAATCAAGCTCATCAGCAGGAACGTAAGCGAACGGGTGGTAATATCCGGCGTTACCTCAATAGCGGCCATGGTGGCGTTGTCCAACACGGCAGATAGCATATTTATCCAATACAGCCACCCGGCCGATAATTTAGAAATGGTTTGCTGGGCCAGCGGTTTTAAGCCGTCCCCCAAAAACACCAAGGCCATTACAAACAAATATACTTTGCCCGCGCGTACGGCAATGCTTTTGATGCTGTGTTCGTCCTCCGCGGAGGCGTCTTCCTTTACGCCGGGGGCGTTTTTAATGGTGTCGGCGCGGATGGCACTTGCCAGCAGGGATACAAACATCACCCCGCCCAAAATATACCAGCCCAAATGTTCAATTAAGAACCAAAAATCCGCATTGTGCGGTTCCCCGGCCAGTTTGGATAATACCACCGTACCCAACGGTTCCCCAATGGCGGTTAACACGGCCCCCATGCCAATGGAATAACAGGCAAACACCACGGTGCGGGTGCGTCCTTCGCGGTTTAACGGCAGCATCATCACTACTTCCGACAGGATCAGCGCCGCAATAATGGCCGTAATAAAGCTGGAAAACATACCCAGCAAAAACACAATTAAAAACAAAGTGGTTCTAAGCCCCAAGAACCCCACCGCCTTTTTGGCGGCTTTTTGCAGGTGCTTGTTGCAGTATTTAAACAACAGCCCGGCAAAAAATACGGCCAGGGTGATTTTGATGGGGTCTTCCAACGCGGTGAGGATGAGCCCCCCGCTCCAGCTTTTTGCTACCGTAACGGCAAAAATGCCGCAGCAGAACAAGAAAGCTTCCAAATTTTCTTCCACTTTATGTACTGTAAGCGGCAGGAACAATACAACTAAAATAAGCAAAGACAAAGACACTGTCTGCCAAAGTGCTAATTCCATATTTCCCTCTTGTAGTGGCGGTCTTCCCCGCCGAAATAAAGCCCTCAGTAAGCGGCTGTGTAAAAATTATATAAAAAACGCCGTTTTGTTGGAAAATATCCCTAAAAAGCCTGGCTGTTTTGGCGGAGGCAAATATGATACAATTTATATGTTGTCCCGTTCGTCTAGTGGTCCAGGACGCCGCCCTCTCAAGGCGGAGATCACGAGTTCGAATCTCGTACGGGACGTATTTTTT
>CALUXL010000037.1 GCA_944324735.1 uncultured Elusimicrobiales bacterium | reverse complement strand
CAACGCGTCAAACATGCGCTGTTTATCTTCCGGCACCGGCTCCTGCCCAAAGGCCTCCAGCCACGTGCGGCTTACCCCCAGCACATGCGCCAGCAAAAACTGCGCATTGGCGCCAGGGTCCTCACTTCCGGACGCTTGCAAAAGCGCCTGGGCGGACTGCAAAACCGAACGCACGGTGGCAACAGTCATAACAGTTCTTCCAATGCTTGAAGGAATTTATCGTACGGAAATAAATTAACAGAAGCCGGATTGGTTTTAATAATGCGCGCGGAAGGATTATCCGGGTCATTATAAATAGAATAGGTATTATAAAAAATGATGGATTTTTTGCCAAAACCGCTGGCCACATGCGCCACCGCCGTATCCGGCGTAACCACCAGCTGGGCACCGGCTACTAAGGCAAACAGGTCAAATACATCCCGCGTGGGATACATAAAAAACGCCTGCCCCTCTTTGCCGCTGGCCGCCAAATATTCTTCCACCCGCTCTTTTTGGCTGGGCATGCAAGGCACCACAACGGGCAGTTGAGTGCGCAAAACCAGGTCCGGCGCGATGCGCAAAAAAGATGCTTTATCCAGCGTGCGCGCCTCTACCGACCCAAACGGATTTAACACCACGTACCCATTGGGCGCATGCTGTTTGGCAAAATCCTCCCGGCGAGATAAATGCTCCTGAGAAAAAGGCAACTCATACAGGCAGGACGGATTTTCCACCCCCAACTGCTCCAGGATTACTTGCTCGTGCTCGTTCCTGCGGCCGGGCACTTTGCCTAAAGACACGGGGCTTGTGTAACAATCCAGCACTTTATCCCCGCCGATAATATGTTTAAATAAAGTCCAGTTTTTAAAAGGTTTTTCGCTGGAGTCCAACACCAAATCAAAATGGCGGCGGCGCAAACACAAAGCGTGCCAAATAAGGGATAGCCAACGCTGGTTGGGCCGCAAAACACGGCGGATGGGAAGCGGGTAAACCTCGTCTATATATTTAATAGCGCGCAAATACCCAACGGCAGAACCAAAACAAGCCACCGTAATTTTAAGATTTGGATTGGCTTTTTTAAGCTCCCGGTAACAGCAGGAAGATATCAGCGCGTCCCCCAAGGAACCTTCCCCCCGCAACACCAGGATGTTTTTTAAATCCCGCACATTGGGAATTGTTTGCATAAAAACCCTTTTTAAATTTGCAGATTTTTTAACTTTTCTTCCACGCGCAAGGCACGTAAATCTTCCAGGATAGGCTCAATATTGCCTTCCATAATTTCCATTAAGTTGTGGTAAGATTTTTCGGTGCGGTGGTCCGTCACGCGGCTCTGCGGGAAGTTGTAAGTGCGGATTTTTTCCGCCCGGTCCCCCGTGCCCACCTGGGATTTACGCTCATCATAAATTTCTTTATTGCGTTTTTCTTCTTCCATCTGATACAGCTTGGCGCGCAACATGGCCATGGCTTTTTCGCGGTTTTTGCCTTGGTGGCGTTCTTCGCGGCAGGCCACCACCACGCCGGTGGGTTTGTGGATAATGCGCACGGCCGTTTCCACCTTGTTTACGTTTTGGCCGCCCGCACCGCCGGAGCGGCAGGTTTCCATAATTAAATCTTCGGGGCGGATTTCAATATCAATTTCTTCCGCTTCGGGCATGATGGCTACGGTTACGGTAGAGGTATGCACGCGGCCGGCGGTTTCCGTATCGGGCACGCGCTGCACGCGGTGGGTGCCGGCTTCCCCCCGAAGCCAGGAGTAAGCCCCCTCCCCTTTAATAAACATACTTACATATTTGCAGCCTTTTAAACCCGTGGGGGTAAATTCCAAAATTTCAGTCGTCCAGCCTTTGGTTTGGGCAAAGTGCTGGTAAACACGTAAAAGCTCGTTGGCAAACAGGGCAGATTCGTCCCCCCCGGCACCGGGGCGGATTTCTAAATAAATGTTTTTGGAGTCGTTCGGGTCCGGCGGGATAACCAAAATGCGCAGTTCTTTTTGCAATACCGGCAATTTGGCTTCCAGTTCGGCCAGTTCTTCCGCCGCCATTTTAACCAGTTCTTTGTCTTCACCGGCTTCAATCATGGCGCGGTCGTCTGCGATGGCTTTTTCCACGGAGTTGATTTCTTCTTCTTTCTCAATAATCGGGCGTAAAAAAGCATGGCGTTTGGATTTTTGCGCCAGCTCCGTACTGGAAAGTTCCCCGCTGGCCAAATCCGCCTCCAGCTGTTTAAATTCGGCAATATATTTAGAAGTGTCCATAACCTGTCCTTTTGGAAAATATGTTTATCCTGTTTCTCCCTAATAGAAAAAACCGGATAAACAAAAGAGCAGACCCCCTAACGGAAGTCTGCTCTTTTTAAATTTCAAAGCTACTTCGCTTCGGCAGCTTCAGCCTTTTTTTCGGTTTTTTTAGCGGCGGCTTTTTTAGGAGCAGCGGCTTTTTTTACCACTTTTTTCACCAATTTAGCTTTGGCTTTTACTTCCGTTTTCGGCTTGCGTACCACGGTTTTACCCGCGGTGGCGGCAAAGCGTTTGTTGAATTTGTCTACGCGGCCTTCCGTATCCAACAATTTCTGTTTGCCGGTAAAGAACGGGTGGCAGGCGGAGCAAATATCCAGTTTTAAATTTTTGGTGGTGGAGCGGGTCAAAAACTTGTTACCGCAAGCGCAGACCACTTCCACAAAATCATATTGGGGGTGTATTTTTTTTTTCATTTTTCATCTTCCTCTGAAAATCTTATAGTTTATTTTACCATATATTTCGGCCTTTTGGAAAACAAAACCGTTTCCCTCGCCGAAAATACCGCTAAAAAGCGTTTACTTCCATCTGTTTAAAGAAATCCTTGTTAGACTTGGTGGCCGATAACTTTTCAAGCAGCAGGTTCATCGCATCCACCGAGCTTAACGGCGCAAGCACTTTGCGCATAATCCATACTTTGTTCAGCTCGTCCTCGCTTAACAGCAGGTTTTCTTTTCGGGTGGAACTGCGGTTAATGTCCACAGCCGGGAAAATGCGCCGCTCGGCCAGTTTTCTATCCAGGCACAGTTCGCTGTTGCCGGTACCTTTGAATTCTTCAAAGATTACCTCGTCCATCTTGCTGCCCGTTTCCACCAGCGCACTGGCAATAATGGTTAAAGAGCCGCCTTCTTCCAAATTACGCGCGGCGCCCAAAAAGCGTTTGGGCTTTTGCAGGGAGGTGGCTTCCAACCCGCCCGTAAGCACGCGGCCGGAAGACGGCGCCACCGTGTTGTATGCACGAGCCAAGCGGGTAATGGAGTCTAACAAAATAACCACGTCTTTGCCTTGTTCGGCCAGGCGTTTGGCTTTTTCAATCACCATTTCCGCCACTTGGATATGGCGTTCGGGCGCTTCGTCAAACGTAGAGGCGATCACTTCCCCCTTTACGCTGCGGGCCATATCGGTTACTTCTTCAGGGCGTTCATCAATAAGAAGCACCATCAGCACGGCTTCTTTGTGGTTGGTGGTGATGGAGTTGGCAATGGCCTGCATAATCATGGTTTTACCGGTTTTGGGCGCGGCCACAATAAGGGCGCGCTGCCCTTTGCCGATGGGGGCAATCATATCAATCACGCGCTGGGTGTAGGAATTTTTATCCAGCTCCAGCACAAAACGTTCGTTAGGGTGAAGCGGGGTTAAGTTTTCAAACAGCGGGCGATTGTAAATCTGGGCTGATTCCACCCCGTTTACTTTTTGCACTTGCAGCATGGCAAAAAAGCGTTCGTTATCTTTGGGCGGGCGGATGAGGCCTTCAATCGTGTCGCCTTTTCTTAAACCAAAGCGTTTAATTTGGGAGGGAGACACATAAATATCTTCCGGCCCGGCCAGATAGTTGTTTTCTTCGGAGCGCAAGAAACCAAATCCATCCGGCAGAATTTCCAACACGCCCCCGCCGTAAACGGAGCCGTTTTGCTTGGCCTGTATGGCCACTATTTTACCGATTAACGCCTGTTTGCGCAGGCCGGAAATATCTTCAATATTATAATTAACGGCCAGCTTGGTCAGTTCGGCCACGCTAAGTTTATTTAATTCCCGCGCGTCCATCGGTTTGGCGCCGTTGGGCTGGCGTTTTTCGGGCGCGTGCACATACGGGGCGGACGCATTGGTACCGCGCTGCATGGCGTGGCGCTGGCAAGCGGGGCGCGCCGCAGGCTGCTGCGGGGCGGAAATTTCTTCTTTTTTAGGCAAGTCTTTCACCTCGGCCTTTGGGGCGGCTTTGGCGGTTTTAGCCGGTTTTTCCGGCAAAGGTTTTTCTTCCATTACAGTTTCTTCTTTCTGTTTAACCATAAATATTATTCAGCGCGCGCGCCAGGCGGCGCACTTTTTGCTCCAAGTGTTGTTTTGTTGAATTGTTTACAATCATCAAATCGGCCCGTTGGGCTTTTGTTTCCTGCGGCAGCTGCGTTTTTAAACGCGCCTGATATTGGGCTAAAGTAAGCCCGCGCTGTTTAAGCCGCGCCGCTAAGCCCGCCCCGCTGCTTACAACCAGCAGGGTCATATCCACATATTTATCCCACCCCGCTTCAAACAGCAAAGGCACTTCAAACACGGCCAGCGGGCAGGTGCAGCCGGCCAGTTGCTTTTGCGCTTCTTTTAATATCAGCGGGTGAAGAAGCCCCTCCAGGCGTTTGCGGGCGGAAGCATTTTTAAAAACCTGCCGAGCCAGTTCGGCCGGGGCGGAGGAACCAAAAACTTCCTGTAATTTTTTATTTACCGCCGGGCGGGAAAGCACTTCATGCGTCAGCGCGTCCGCGCTAAGCGTAAACAAGCCACATTGTTTAAAAACTTCCAGCGCGGTGCTTTTACCGCTGGCTATGGAACCGGTTAACCCCAACACAAACGGCTTGGATGATTTGGATTTGTTCATAGAGGAAGTTTTTCCAGCAAGTACCAGTTTTTACCCGCTTTGGCACTGGCTAAAAGCGGCACCCGCAGTTTAACGGCGTTTTGCATTTTCTCTTTTACAAAAGAAGCCACCGCTGTTAAACGTTCCGCAGGAACTTCAAAAATCAGTTCGTCATGCACCTGCATAACCATTTTTACGGGAGTGTTGCGCACTTCTTTAAAAATATCCACCATGGCCTTTTTAATAATATCGGCCGAGCCGCCCTGAACAATGGTGTTGATGGCGGCGCGCTGTGCAAAAGAAGCCATGGAACCCACCCCCATATTAAACTCCGGCAGGTAACGGATGTGCCCCATCATGGTTTTAACATATCCGTTTTGGCGGGCGGCGGCCACATTTTCGTCAATCCAGCGGCGCACACCCTGATAATTCTTAAAATAATTGTCTATATATTCTTTTGCTTCGCGCATGGGAATGGAAAGCGCTTGAGACAGGCCCATGGGGCCCTGTCCATAAATAATACCAAAATTAATTGCCTTTGCACTAGAGCGCATTTGCTCCGTTACCATTAAAGGCATTACGCCAAATATCTGCGCGGCGGTTTGGGTGTGTATGTCTCCCCCGTCTATAAAAGACTGCACGAGTACAGGGTCCTGGCTTTCATGCGCCAGTACACGCAGGTCTATTTGGGAATAGTCCACACTTAGCAGCATATTCCCCTCACCCGCGCAAAACGCCGTGCGCAGCAAGCGCCCTTTCTCTGTGCGGACGGGAATATTTTGCAAATTGGGGCTGGAGCTGGACAAGCGGCCCGTTACCGTGCCGGTTTGATCCAGGTACGAGTGGACTTTATTGTTTTCGTCCGCCATTAAAAGTAAATTATCCACATATGTGGTTTTTAATTTACTGCTGGAGCGGTAATCCAAAATCTGTTGTGCAACGGGATGCAGCGGGGCAATTTCCGCCAGTACTTCTTCGTCGGTGGAATAACCGGTTTTGGTTTTTTTAACCGGCGGAATTTTTAACTGTTCAAACAGTAGCACCCCTAATTGCTTGGGAGAATTGACGTTTACCGCATACCCGGCCTGGGCGTCTATCTGCGCCTGGAGGGAAAGGATTTCCTTTTCCAGCGTTTGCTGAAATTCCTTCAGCCATACCGGGTCCACCCGCAGGCCCTGTTTTTCCATATCCGCCAGCACCGCCATAAGCGGCAGTTCCATTTGTGTAAACAAATCGTACATGCCCGCATGCTTTAAATCTTCCTGCAATTTTTCTTTTAACGCCCAAATATAGCGGTTATATAAAGGCAGGCGGGTGCGGGCGTCTTCGCCCGAGATTAAGACGGAAAAATAATGCGCACACGCGGCGGAAAAGCTTAAATCGCCGGACGGGTCCATCAAATACCGGGCCAGGCGCGCGTCAAAACAATTTATAAAATTGCCTTGCAAATCAACTTCCGCCTCGCGCAATGTAAGTTTTAAATCGTACCCCAGTTTTAACACGGCGTCATTAAGCACCAACTGCTGCAGTTGGGCGCGTTCCCAGGGGGCAATGTCGGCCAAGGGGGTAAGGGAAAGTTCTTTTTCGTTTACGGCGGCCAGCAGCAGGTCGTCCTCGGTATGAATAAACAGTTGCCCGGCCTGCAGGGCTTTATTTAACACCTGAGCCAAAGGCAAAAGTGGGAGGTCTTCTTCCACTTGCACTTGCTGGGGAGGAAGCTCAAACGAAGTTAATAAATTTTTAAATTCATAGCGGGAAAATAAATCCACCAAGGCTTTCGGCTCCGGGGTGCGGATTTGATAATCCTGCAAATTAAAAGGCATGGAAAGGTTACTGTCCAGCACTACCAGCTGTTTGGATAGGATACCTTCTTCCATATGGGCCAATATTTTTTTGGCTAAGGCGGGTTTTAAATCCGGGTTATCGTTTTTGGCGGCACGGATGATGTCTTCCAAATGGCCAAACTTTTTGATAAGTTCCACCGCACTTTTGGGGCCCACACCCATAATACCGGGGATATTGTCCGCCGCGTCGCCCACGATGGCAAAATAATCGGGCAAAAATTGCGTTTCTACGCCAAATTTTTCCACAGCGGCTTCCGGCCCTTTAAAACCATCCTTGCCGCCGGAGGGCCAAATGGAAATTTTATCGTTTAAAAATTGGTAAACGTCTTTGTCGGCCGTCACCAGCACGCTGGGAATGTTTTGCTTGGCCGCGCTTTGGGCAATAAACGCCATTAAGTCATCGGCTTCTATCCCTTCCTGCGCCACCACGGCAAAGCCCATTTCCCGCACTAAACTGCGTGCCAAGTTGAGCTGGCTGATGAGTGCGTCATCGGGTTTTTTACGGTTGGCTTTATACGTGGGCAGCATGGCCTTGCGGCGGGCGCAGCCACCGGGAGAGTCAAAACAAATAGCCGCGTAGGCGGGCTTTTTTTCTTTTAAAAATTTAGTCAGCCAGCGCACAAAACCATACAGGGCCCCCACCTCCTGCCCGGACGTGGTGGACAGTTTTGGCAAGGCGTGATAATTGCGGTGTAAAAAGCCGTGTGCGTCAATAAGAAAAAGTTTATTGTCTTCTGGCATAAAATTTAATGGGAAAAAAGAGGAAGGTTTTTTATTCTTCCGCCCGCTAAAGTGTAACGGGCGGAAGAGAATGGCGGCAAAAATAAGAAAAGTAAAATTTTATAACAAAGAATTTAACTTTTCCTGCAAAGCGGTTTTGGTTTGCAAACCAACAGTTTGCGCTACCACTTTGCCGTCTTTAAAGAAAATAACCGTGGGGATGGAAGCCACACCATATTTGGTGCTGGCGTCGGGGGCTTCGTCCACATTTAATTTGGCCACTTTTGCTTTGCCGGCATATTCGGCGGCCAGTTCTTCCACCACCGGGGCCAACATGCGGCACGGGCCGCACCAGGGAGCCCAAAAATCCACCATAGCTACCCCTTTATACTGCAAAATTTCAGCATCAAAATTAGAATCGTTTAAAATCACTTCGCTCATGGGAAATCTCCTACAATAATATATAAAAAGTATACTATAAACAAAAAGGGCCCTGTCAAGCCCGACGAAGCCCCTTTATATCAAGCGGCCTCCCTTTTGGGGAGGCCGCGTCTCCTTTGCGTCAGCTAGAGCAAGGAGGTCTCGTGAGAAATTACCATCCGTTTTTTAGATAATCCCGAACGCAAGATTTATATGTTCTGTTCAAAACTTCACCACCTTGACAATCACAATTCGGTTTACCGTAATTGTAAGTTCCTGTAAAAATGGGGCAATAAGTTATCTGCATCATACAAACTTCCCCATAATTAGAGCACGAACCGCTTACTGAAGAACAATAAGAATTGTTGACGCTAGATTTGCCAATACATGAACCACCACAGGTTCTATGAGGATCATACATATTTTTCTGATTACAGCGGAAAAGAGCTTCATTATCTGTTACGCTCTGCATAGGTCCCCAATGCAAAGGGCCGGGGGTCCAACAAACAGTATCTGTAGTAGGAGTACCAGGACAACATTCCGCTTTATGGCTGGCTTTGTAGGCTGCATTGGAACAGTCCTGGGCGGAACATTCTTTATCCCAAGCCCCCCACTTGCAAGTAGCCGTATTACAAGTTCTTTTGCGATAACTTCCATCGGGACATGTTTCTTGACTAAGAATACTGGGAGTGCATTCCGCTCCTGACTTGGGAACGCAATTTACTCCTTGCCATTTACCTTTAATACAAGCTTCCAAAACTACCCCACACCCAGAACCACAAGAGGTCTCCGATTGGCGAGTGCTCCCTTCCGTACAAGTAGAACATTCTTCTTGTGTTTTAGAACATTCACCTAAAACATCCTTCCATTTACCGCCTACACATTTACGCGTAGTTTGTGTACCACAACCATTGCAGGTTTGGCTTCCACTCACGGCGCCATCTGTACACTCGGGGGCGCATTCTTCCGCCGTTTTGGAGCAGGCACCAAGCACGTTGGTCCATTTGCCGTTTACGCATTTTTGCGTAGTCTGCGTTCCGCAACCGTTGCACGCTTGGCTGCCTTTTACTTGGCCATTGGTACATTCCGGCGTTTCGCCCGGGTCCGTCCCAGGTTCGCCAGTGCCGCCTTCCGTTCCCGCAC
>CALUXL010000036.1 GCA_944324735.1 uncultured Elusimicrobiales bacterium | reverse complement strand
GGTATTTTTTTTACTAGCTTGGGGGAATTTAAAAAACGGGAGGGGTCTTCTTGAATAATTTCTTCAATCAGTAAAAATTTATAGAAACTTTTTACGGCTTCCGTTTTGCGAAACACGCTGGCCGGCGCCAGTTTTTCTATCACGCGCAGTTGGTAGAGGTATTGGTCCAAAAATTCCGGGGTGATGGACTGGGGGTCTTTTTCATTAGCCAGGCAATACTCCAGGTAACTTTCCACATCGCTTTTATAAGCGGCTACGGTGTTGGGGGAAAGTTGACGCTCAAAGGTAAGGTGGTTGGCAAAATCTTCCAGTAAAAAGGGGGTCATTGGGGCCTCGGCTCAACGGGGTGTACGGTAATGACGCACACGTCTTTACCAAAAATATAAGGTTCCCGGTCTTCTTCCATATGGTAATCAATACCGGCTTGTATCATATGCACCTGGGAACATAAAGGCAATAGCACAGGTATTTTGGGTTCCTGAAAGGCTTGCTGTACGTTTTGAGTGTTTAAAATTTCTATGGTTAGGTTGGCGGTAGGGTCCGTATAATACTTTAGCATCAGGGGGAAAGACGCCGCCGGGTAACCCGTTTTGGCCGAGTCCACCAACACCTTATCAGCCCGTAAGGTATGGGACACAAAGGCAAAAGCCTCTTTTAGGCCGGTGTATTCAGGGGCGCGCAAATAGTCCAGCTTCCAATATTGGCAGGTCCACACGCCTAAAATAAACGGCAGCAGTAGCACCAGCACCACATGGCGCTGGCGCAAATGGGCCAGGCACTGCGTGATAAGTATTAAAAAAGAGGGTACGGTGAGTAAGAAATATCTGTCCAGCCATAAGTTATACTTTACGCTTAAAGCCAGCACCGTAAGCACTAAAAAAAACAGCTGGGCCAACGGCAAAATAATGGCGGGCTGTTTTAGAATGGTGTTTTTTTGCTCATGTATCAAAGATACGCCGGACACAATAAAAAACACCAGCCAAAACCCAGCCATAGCGGCTCCGCCCGCCAGAAAAGTAATAATATCCCACGTGGATCTTGCCAGCGGCGCCACATACCACCAGCTGCCGGTGGGGGCGGACATAATTTTATAGGTGTTTATTACCCACGGCATCCATAAAGCAAAAACGGCGGCGGTGCCCCAAAAAGCGGTTTTCCGCCCGGTTTTATAGGCACAGGCATACAAGAATACTACCAGCGCTGCAATAAAAAACACGGCGGAACAAAAATAATGCGTATAACTGCCCAGTAAACCCGTTATAAAAAAGCTAAACCATAAGGTTTTGGAAGGAAATTGCTTTTTGATTAAATTTTCTGCAATACGCAAGGCCAGCAGGGTAAAAGCAAACGCCCCCAGCAAGGCAAAAGAATAAGCGCGTACATTGACCCCAAACGCAATGAGCAGGAAGGAACCCGCCGTAAGCGCCGTTAACGTAAAGCGCGGATATTTAGGCCAGGATTTGGGCGCCAAAAACCATACCAGCGGCACGGCTGCCGCACTGGCCAGGGTGTTAAATAAACGCATATAAAACGGCTCCAGCGGGAACAGGTGGTTCCAGCCGTAGAGCAAAATGTTATAGAGGGGGAGGTTTACGTCTTTAATTAAAATTTCGCTCCAAATATAGGAAAACGGTACCGAGGGCAAGGCCGTAGCCAGGGAATATAATTCATCATAAGAAAACCCGGAAGATAAATGGGCAAAACGCTGAAAGAATAAATAAACGCCCAAGACGGCGCTGATGATGAGGCTGACGGAAAAAAGGATGGAATTTAATTTTTTGCGCATAAGGCTCCCGCTTTTAAGGTTTATTACATATTATAGAAAATTCCCCGCCGGCTGGCGGGGAAGCAAGGGGAAAAAACGCCCCGGCTTTGGGCCGGGGCGGTGAGATTATTTTTTAGCCGTTTTTTTAGTGGGGGTCGCTTTGGCGGCTTCCTCTTCTTTTTGGGCGGTTTCTTCGGGCGAGAGTTGCTTGCCGTCATAATGATGGCCCAAGTATTTTACAAACAGCTTGTCTTGTATTTCGTTGGCCAGGTCCGGGTTGTCCACCAGGTATTGGCGGGCATTGTCTAAGCCTTGGCCCAGTTTTTCGTCCCCATACAGGAACCAGCTGCCGCTTTTTTCAATAAATCCGGCTTCTACGCCTTTGTCTATAATGCAGGCCTCGCGGGAAATACCTTGGCCCAAAATCATCATAAACTCGGCCTGGCGGTAGGGCGGCGCTACTTTGTTTTTGGTTACTTTGGCGCGCACGCGGGTGCCGATGATTTCGTCGCCTTTTTTAATGTTTTCAATGCGGCGCACATCAATACGCACGGAAGAGTAAAACTTCAAAGCCAAGCCGCCGGGGGTGGTTTCCGGGTTGCCAAACATCACGCCAATTTTCTGGCGGATTTGGTTAATAAAAATAATGCTGGTTTTGGTTTTGCTTAAAATGCTGGTTAATTTGCGCAGGGCCTGGCTCATCAAGCGGGCTTGCAAACCCACGTGGGAGTCACCCATTTCGCCTTCAATTTCGGCTTTGGGTACCAGGGCGGCTACGGAGTCTATTACAATTAAATCAATCGCGCCGGAGCGAACCAGCTTTTCGGCAATTTCCAGGGCTTGTTCGCCGGAGTCGGGCTGGGAAACGAGCAGCTCATCCACATTTACGCCCAAAGCGGTGGCGTATACCGGGTCCAGCGCGTGTTCGGCGTCAATAAAGGCCACGGTGCCGCCCATTTTTTGGGTTTGGGCCGCCACATGCAGCGAAAGCGTGGTTTTACCGCCGGCTTCCGGGCCGTAAATTTCAATAACACGCCCGCGCGGAAGGCCGCCTACGCCCAAGGCCAAATCCAGCGATAAGGCCCCGGTGGGGATAGCTTCCACTTTTTTAATGCTGCTGTCTCCTAATTTGCAAATAGCTTCTTTGCCAAAGGCTTTTTCAATTTGGCCTAAGGCTAAATCAAGGGCTTTTTGTTTGTTTGCGTCCATGATTGTTTCTCCTTAAGATGTTAAATCAGTGCCGCGTGCTTGGCGGGGGCGGCGGCATTTTTAAAAGTTAATTTGTTGGACGAGGCGTCCAAATCGGCCTGGATGACGGTGCCCGGCGCATAACGGCTGACCAGGATGTTTTCGGCCAGTGGGTCTTCCAGCTCGCGCTGGAGCGTGCGCAAAAGCGGGCGGGCGCCGTATTTGGCGTCAAAGCCGCGTTCAATTAAAAATTCTTTGGCGGCGGGGGTTAACTGAAGAGTTAACTCTTTTTCGGCCAGTTTGTCGTCCACTTCTTTTAAGGCCAGGTCCAAAATTTTGGCGATGTTTTCTTTGGTAAGCGAGTGGAAAACCACAATCTCGTCAATACGGTTGATAAATTCCGGGTTAAAGGTTTTCTTCACTTCGTCCATTACGCCTTGGCGCATATCTTGGTATTGTTGCTCTTCGGTGGTTTTGGCGGCAAAACCCAGGCTGCTGCCTTTGTTGGTAATTTCGCGCGCACCCACGTTGGACGTCATAATCACCACGCAGTTTTTAAAGCTTACTTTGTGGCCCAAATTGTCCGACAGGGAGCCCTCGTCCAACACTTGCAGCAAAATGTTGTAAATGTCCGGGTGGGCTTTTTCCAGCTCGTCCAGCACTACCACGCTGTAAGGGCGGCGGCGTACGGCTTCGGTCAGCTGGCCGCCTTCTTCATAACCCACATAGCCGGGGGGCGCCCCAATAAGGCGGGAAACGGCAAATTTTTCCATGTATTCGGACATATCCAAACGAATCATGGCGTCTTCGTCCCCAAACAGGAACATCGCCAAGCTTTTGGCCAGTTCCGTCTTACCCACGCCGGTGGGCCCCAGGAACAAAAATCCGCCAATTGGGCGATGGGGGTTGCCCAGCCCGGTGCGGTTGCGGCGTATGGCTAAAGACACGGCGCGCACGGCTTCATCTTGGCCGATGATACGCTCGTGCAGGTGTTCTTCCATATGCAGGATTTTGTCCGTCTCGCTTTGGGTAAGGCGCGTAACGGGGATGCCCGTCCACTTGCTGGCTACCAGGGCAATGTCTTCCTGGGTTACTTCGGGCTGTTTCTTGTCACGCTCTTCCTGCCATTTCTTTTTTAAATGTTCAATATAGTTTTTAAGGCGTTCCTCGGTATCTTTGGCCGCGGCGGCTTTTTCAAATTCCTTTTTGGCAAGGGCTTCGTCTTTCTCTTCCACGGCTTGGGTGTATTCTTTTTGTTTTTCTTTTATTTCGGGCGGCAGCACCGCGTTTTTAAGGCGCGCGCGGGCACCGGCTTCGTCAAAGAGGTCGATGGCTTTGTCGGGCATGGCGCGGTCGGTAATATACCGGTCCGCAATGGAAGCGGCGGCCTGCAGGGCCTCGTCGGTATATTTTACTTTGTGGTGCTGCTCGTATTTGGGGCGGATGCCTTTTAAAATGGTGATGGTTTCATCGATGTCCGGCGGGTCCACCGTGATGGGCTGGAAGCGGCGTTCCAGGGCGGTGTCGGTTTCAATATATTTGCGGTATTCGTCAAAGGTGGTGGCGCCGATGCACTGCACTTCCCCGCGGGCCAGGGCCGGCTTTAACATGTTGGAGGCGTCGATAGAGCCTTCCGCCGCCCCCGCGCCGATAATGGTGTGCAATTCATCAATAAAAATAATAGCGTCCTGCGCGGCGGCTATTTCATCAATAATGTTTTTAAGCCGCTGTTCAAATTCACCACGGTATTTGGTGCCCGCCACTACGGAGGCTAAGTCCAACGCCAGCAGGCGTTTGCCACTAAGCACGTCGGAAATTTCCCCTTTGGCAATTTTTTGGGCAAGGCCTTCCACAATGGCCGTCTTGCCCACGCCCGGTTCCCCCAGTAAAACAGGGTTGTTTTTGGTGCGGCGGGCCAAAATTTGCACCAGGCGTTCAATTTCTTCTTCGCGGCCGATGACCGGGTCCAAACTGCCGGCTTTGGCCAGGGCGGTTAAATCGCGGGTGTATTCGTCCAGCGTGGGGGTTTTGCTTTTCTTTTTGCCGGGGGCCGCTTTGCGGGTGTCTTCACGCGGGGAAAGGTTCATTTCCTGCGGCAGGTCAGAGAGGTCTTCCGTCAAGTCGCCGGGTTCCGCGTCCCCAATGTAATTTAACACGCTGTCGCGCACGGCATTTAAATTAAGGCCTAAATTTTCCAAAATTTTGCAGGCCATGCCTTCTTCTTCTCTAATTAAACCCAAAAGGATGTGTTCCGTGCCAATGTATTCCGTAGCCAGCATTTGGGATTCTTCTACCGAGAATTCCAACACTTTTTTGGCGCGCGGCGTGAAAGGTATTTCCCCCAGCAGCATAATCGTGTCGCCTATACCTATCATCTTTTCAATTTCTAAGCGTACTTTGCGAAACGTAACCCCCAGGCCCGTTAAAATCTTTCCCGAGACGGTGCCGTCAATGGCGCACAGCCCCAGCAAAATATGTTCCGTGCCCACATAATCGTGGTTTAAACGTTTGGCTTCTTCCTGCGCAATCAAAATAATTTTTTGCGCGTTTTCTGTAAATCTTTTTGGCATTTTTAACCCCTGATAAAAAACTATTACTTTTATTATATAAAAATAAAACAAGCCGGTACGGCCCCGCCCCCCGCAAAACCCGGCCCTATGTTTTTTGTATAATACCTATATATGAATAAAGAATTACAGGCGCGCGCCGCCAAAATAAAAGCCATTTTAACGGATGTGGACGGTATCCTGACGGACGGCAAACTGAATTTTTTTGCTCTGCCGGACGGGCGGGTGGACGAATTTAAAACTTTTAACGCTTTGGACGGTGTTGCCGCCCGCATGTGCCGCTCCTGCGGCATTACGCTGGGCATTATTACGGGCCGGCGCCACCCGGCCACCGTGCACCGTGCGCGCGCGTTGGGGTTTTCTTACATTTACCAGGGGTTTTTAACCAAAATGGGCCCGCTGGAAGATATTTTAAAGCGGGAAAACCTTCAACCCGAAGAAGTAGCCTTTATCGGGGATGATTTGACCGATTTGCCCCTTTTGCTAAAAGTAGGCTTGGCCGTTACGGTACCCAATGCGGTGGAGCAGGTAAAAAAATCCGCTCATTATATTACCCAGCGCCGCGGGGGGGACGGTGCCTACCGCGAAATGGTGGACCTTATTTTAGAAGCCCAAGGCAAGTTGGAGCCAATGGTGGAAAAGATTATAAATTCCGCCTGGAAGGGGGAAAAGTCCCCGGAACTGCAAATTATTACTTCGCAGGAAGGCATTTCTTAAACGGCAGGTTTGTTATATATGAAAGGTAAATTTATTGTTTTAGAAGGGCCGGACCGGTGCGGCAAATCCACCCAGGCCAAATTGCTGTATAACTATTTTTTGGCCTGCGGGTATGATGTGCTGCTTACGCGTGAACCGGGTGGTACCCCTACGGCCGAGCGTATACGCCAAATAGTGCTGGAGCCGGGGCTGGATGTGCGCCCGATGGCGGAACTGTTTTTGTATGAGGCGTCCCGCTCTCAGCACACGCAGGAAAAAATACTGCCCGCGCTGGAAGCCGGCAAAATTGTGATTTGTGAACGTTATACCATGTCCACCTGTGCTTACCAAGGTTATGGCCGCGGGATTGATTTAAATACCATCGAAACTTTAAACCGCATTGCCACCTTGGGCCTTAAGCCGGATTTGACCTTGGTGTTTTTAATGTCCGATAAATACTTTACCGAACGCGGCGAATATTTATTTTCGGACCGTTTGGAACAGGAAGACCTGGCCTTCCGCCAAAAAATGCGCAAAGGCTATCAGGAAATGATCACCCGTACCCCCAATGCGTATTTGGTGGATGCAGACCGCAATATAGACGAAATACAACACCAGGTAATAGAATTGCTTAACAAGCACCATATTGTGGAGGCCGATGCCGTTTGCTGATGTGTTAGGCCAGGAAAAGGCCGTTTCTTATTTAAAAGGGCTTGCGGCGGGGGGCAAAGTCCCCGGGGCGATGTTGTTTTTTGGCGAGGAAGGTGTAGGTAAAGCCAAAACCGCGCTGGAATTTGCCAAAGCTTTAAATTGTATGGACCCTGCCGCCCGTGCCCAGGGGGATAGCTGCGGCGTATGCCAAAGTTGCCGCGCCATTAGCCAGGGCACCCACCCGGATGTGGTATTTGCCGATTTTTTATATCAAGCCCGTTTGGAAGTAAAAAAAGATTTTTCCAGCAAAGGCTATGAAGAAGAACTGGAAAAAGAACTGGCCAAACAACAGCATATTAACGTAGACACCATCCGCGACGTGACCGCCAAATCCCAACAAAAAGCGGTGGCGGGCGGCTGGAAAGTGCTGATTATAGACGCGGCCCAAACCATGCAGGCCGCCGCGGCCAACGCTTTGCTTAAGTTTATAGAGGAACCCCCTTATAAAACTTTGTGGATTTTAATTACCTCCAAACGCGCCACGATGTTAAAGACCATATTGTCGCGTTGCCAGCCGCTGGCGTTTGCGCCGCTGGGGGAAGAGACGGTAAAGCAAATTTTAACCGCCACCCAGCAGGATATTGCCTATGCGGATTTGGCCGCCAAATACAGCGGCGGCTCGGTGGCGCGCGCGGTGAAGGCTTCCCAGGCGCTGGAGTTGTTGTCCTCTGCCCAGCAGGGCCCCGGGTGGCCGTGTGCGGTGGCGGGGGCGTTGTCTCGCACGTTGGCGGTGTCTCGCGTGGAGGCGCAGAGCGTGCTGGACGTGGTGCTGGCTGCTTTACACGGGGCTTGGGTAACTGAGCCGGACCCGCAAAAAGCGTCTTTAATGCGCCGGGACTTAAAAAAATTTGAAGATTATAAACGGGCCATTACGCGTAACGTTTCGCCCGCTTTAGTGTTGGAAACCGCCCTGATGAGTTTGGACGGAATAAATGTTAAGATTTTTGATTAATTGGAGAATGCCATGACTAAAAAATGTTACATTACTACCCCTATCTATTATGTAAATTCCGTACCGCATATCGGGCATGCGTACACCACCATTGCGCTGGATGTGCTGGCCCGTTATAAACGCTTAAAAGGTGTGGACGTGCGGTTTTTAACCGGTACGGACGAACATGGCGCCAATATTGAAAAATCCGCCGCCGCTAAAGGCGTTTCCCCCAAAGAATGGACGGATGAAGTTTCCGCCAAGTACAAAGAAATGTGGAAAACCCTGAACATTTCTTATGACGATTTTATCCGCACCACGGACGCTAAACACGAGCATGTAGTGCAGGCTATTTTTGAAAAGTTATTAAAGAGCGGAGACATCTATTTAGGTTCTTATTCCGGCAAGTACTGCCTGTCCTGCGAGCAGTATTATAACGAAAGTGAAATGCTGGAAGGCGGCCTGTGCCCCGTGCACAAACGCCCGCTGACGGACGTGCACGAAGAAACCTATTTCTTTAAGCTGTCTCGCTATCAGGATGCACTGCTTAAATTTTATGAGGAAAACCCCGGCTTCTTAAGCCCCAAATTCCGCGCCAACGAAATTATCAACTTTGTAAAAGGCGGCTTGCAGGATTTATCCGTTACCCGCACCAAGGTAAAATGGGGCGTGCCGGTGCTTTCCAACCCGGCGCACACGGTATATGTGTGGTTTGATGCTTTGATTAACTATATTTCCGCTTCCGGCTATGGCACGCTTATCTGCCAAGACAAGGCCGAACACGAAGCCCAGTTAAAACAAATCCGCGCAGATAAATTTGAAGATTTATGGCCGGCTGATTTGCATATGGTGGGTAAGGAAATTTTCCGCTTCCACGCGGTGATTTGGCCCGCCATGCTGATGGCTTTGGGGCTGCCCTTGCCCAAGAAAGTATTTGCCCACGGCTGGTGGACGGTGGAAGGGGAAAAAATGTCCAAATCTTTGGGCAATATTGTGGACCCTGCCGAAGTGGCCGCCAAATACGGCACCGACCCCTTGCGCGCTTTTCTGTTTCGAGAAGTACCCTTTGGGCAGGACGGGGACTTCTCCATGGCCAGCTTTAAAAACCGCTATAATTCGGACCTGGCCAACAACATTGGCAACCTGCTTTCCCGCACGCTGAATATGGCCGCTAAAAACGTGGGTGACCTGCCGGAAAAAATTGAGGGCGATTATCCCCTTTTGAAAAAGGCCGACGAAGTGGACCAAACCATTGATAAAGCCTACGAAGACCTGGCCTTTGATAAAGTGCTGGAAGCCATTTATGGCTACGGCGGCGATTTGAACAAATTGGTAGACGAGAAAAAACCCTGGATGCTGGCCAAGACGGACCCCGAAGCCGCCAAAGCCGTTCTTTTGGAACTGGTGGGCGGTTTGCGCCGTGTAGCGCTGTGGCTGGAGCCGTTTATGCCTACCATTGCCAAAGAAATGCAAAAGCGTTTACTGCCCGGCAAGATTGAAAAATACGCGCCGCTCTTCCCTCGGTTGGAAGATAAATAAACAGACCGCTTCGTTTGTTTAAATAAAACCCCGGCCTCTTAGCCGGGGTTTTTATTGGCAAATAAGAGGGGGGTTAACTTAAGTCAATTAAGTGCCAGTTTTTTTCGTAGAGCTGTATTAGGCGGGCTTTAAAAAGCGCGTGCTGGGGGAGGGATAAAGAAGGGTCTTGCGATAAAAGCTCATCGCGGTCTTGTATGGCCCAGGTTAAAATATCGCGGTCTTTAAAAAAATCACCCGCTTTAAATTCCAGCTCGCCGCTTTGGCGGGTGCCTAAAATTTCACCCGGGCCGCGCAGTTGCATGTCCCGCTCGCCAATTTTAAAACCGTCATTTGTGCGGCAGATAATATCTACCCGTTCTTTGGCCACGCTGCCCGCATGTTGGGGTACCAAAATACAATAACTTTCGTGCTCTCCGCGGCCCACGCGCCCGCGCAACTGGTGCAGGCTGGCCAGGCCAAAACGCTCGGCATTTTCTATTACCATTACGGTGGCGTTTTTAACGTCTATGCCTACTTCAATAACCGGGGTGGCTACCAGAATGTCCGTCTTGTGGGCGGCAAAGTCCGCCATGACGGCTTCTTTCTCTTCCTGGCTCATTTGCCCGTGCAGCATGGCCAGGCGGAAGTTTGGAAATACGGTTTTTAATTTTTCAAACTCTTCGCTGACTGCCTTGGCGGATATTTTTTCGCTCTCTTCAATAAGCGGATACAC
>CALUXL010000035.1 GCA_944324735.1 uncultured Elusimicrobiales bacterium | reverse complement strand
ACTTGGCATTTTGGTTGGGGTGTATTTTTGAAACTATAAATAAAAAATCCTCGGTTTTGAACCGAGGATTTTAAGATTTACTACAGTTTTTACTACACTGTCGTCTAAAACTGGCTCCCCGAGTAGGAGAGAAAGAAAAGCGGATTTTTTGTATAGTAAGCGTAAAAAAAGCGTCCTTTTTCACTATACAAAAGGCCCTTTCTAGTTCCTTCCCGTTCCCTGCCTATTAATTCAAATTATTATTTTTTTACTACAGTTTTTACTACAATTCCGGCAGCTTTTCCACCGCGCTGGCCAATGTAACCGGGGATAAGTGCGCGTAGATTTCCGTTGTTTTGATAGTGCTGTGCCCCAGCAGTTTGGAGACCGTATACAAGTCCACCCCGTTTTGCACTAGGTGGCTGGCAAAGGTGTGGCGGAGCTTGTGCAGGCTTCCTTTCAAGCGGGTGCCTTTAATAAATTTCAGGTATTTGGCCACAATGCCGTCCAGCGTGAAGGGATCTCCGTAATAGTCGTACAGCACGCGGTTGCATTTGGGGGAATGCGGCAGGGCGCGCAGATAGGACAGCAAATCGGCCGAAAGGGGAATGTCCCGGCACTCGTTTGTTTTGGGTGTCCAACCGGGTTTTGGCTGTACGGTAATAGTCTTTTTCTCAAAATTGATGTCTTTCCATTCCAAAAATACCATTTCCCCGCGGCGAAGGCCCGCCCGCGCCCCAAGCAGGGTGGCGGTTTTGTACGGACAATAGCCGCCGTGTTCTTCGGCCTTTTCGTCCGCATGCTGCAGAATCTTGCCCAGCTCCTGCGGCGTGAAGAACTCCACGCGCCCCTTGGGCGTTTTGAACTTTTTTACGCGGGAGAGTTTCAGCTCCGGAAGCAGTTCCCACTCCGCCCCTTTGCGAAGCGCGCATTTGACCGCGCGCACCATACGGTTTATGCCTTCGTTGGACATAAGGCCGACGGGGCGTTTGTCCGTTTTGGGGTTGTATTTGGCGGCCAGTTTGTCTGAAGTGTTTTTGAGCCAGGTTTGAAAGTTTTCCACGAGGGGAACGTCTATTTCTTCCAGCGTTTTGGGGGCGGCAAATTCTTCAAAATAGTTCAGGGCGCGGCGGTCGTGCCCGAGCGTGATGGGGCTTTTGTTGGCGCTAGACCAGTCCAAATACCGCTGTTTGAACGCAGCCCACGTGCTGGTGCCGTATTTGGAGCGGGATTTGCTTTCTGCCTTGATGTCCGCCAGCATGCGCTGGGCCGCAGCCTTGTTTTCGCATAAGGCGTACTGGCGGCGCTTGCCGTTGACCATGACCGACCCCCAATATACCGGGGAGCCGGCGCGCTTATAGACAGAAGGTAGTTTGGACATTGGGACTTTTGCTTCTAATTAATTGGCGTTTTGTTCCAGCTCGGCCAGTTTTTCTACGATGCACTTATACATTTTTTTGTAATTGGGCCGGGATTGAGCCTTAATGGAGTGGATATTGCATTCATCGGCAATTTTGGCCAGTTCGGCCCGGGCAGTGCTGGGATTATAATTCTCTGGCATAACAATTTCTTTTTCCTCTTCCAATGGAATGAGGGTGCTGGGTTTGCTCCATGCTTCAAATAAAAAACCATATGTTTTTGTTTCCACCAAATACGGCTTGCCGTTTATGGAGGTTGTGTTGTGGTTGATTCCCATCGCGCAACCACAAAGAATAAATGCGCAAAAGACAGGGATAAGCTTTTTCATAGAGTCTCCTTGGGGCCGCCGTCATAGGGGACGGCGTGTCCGTTGTTTATTAATTCTTCGGCGAGGTTTTTGCCGTTAACCTTAACATCGCACAGGAGGCGGAAGTATTTGTCCCGCCCGCAGTTGCGAAGCAGAATTTTGCCGCTTTTTAGGAAATCTTTTGTAAAGTGTTTAGCGGCTTTGGCCGCGGCTTTGGTTTCTTCCGTGCCGCCGCGTATTTCCGGGCAGTCCACCCCGCGCACCCGCACGGGAATGGCTTTGCAAAAAATAGGGTAGCGGCAGGACAAATATACTTTGAAGGTGTCCCCGTCGTACACGGACGAAAGCGTGACTTTGTTAAAGTTTTGCAGGGGCACGACGGTATTTTGCGCCTGGGCGGGTGCAAAAGGAAATACTAAAAGCAAAAAGAAAAGAATTCCCTGGAACATTTACTGATATAACTTGGGATATTTTTCTTCCGGCATAAAGTCGGCCATAATTTCGTACTTTTGTATTGTTTTTGTATCAAAATCCGTGCAAGATTTTATCCATCGAACCTTATACACTTGTGGCCATAGATAAGAATCGTTTATATATATGTACTCCCCTTCTTGCGGAAGGCGGGAGAAAGAAAAATTTTCTGCCACGGTGATAACTTCCCCAGCCCGTACCGATTTTAATGTTACCGACGGGGTTAGGGGGGTTGATGTGCAACCGAAGAACACAAACATCCCCAAAAACATTGATAAAAGGAGGGCTTTTTTCATTTTTGTTTTTCCTCAGAATTAGGGGCCGCGGGCGAAACTTCTTGAGGAGCGTTTTGTTGAATAGGGGCCGGTTGTTTGGCTTCGCTTTCCGTGCAAGAGTGTTCTTTTTCTTTCAACTGCTTTTTGTAAAAACGCCGGATTTTGGCTTGGGTTTTGTAAGCGTCATCCCCTTCTAAAATTTCGCGTTTTAATACCTCTTGGCGGATGATTTTTTCTATTTCTTCGTTGTCCACTTTTAAGCCTTCGGCAAATTTGCGCAGTTCCCGCCGAATGACATGAATTACCGGTTCAGACAGAATAAACCCGCCGATGACAAAACGGTTTAAGCATTGCATTTTTTCGTAGTAATCTTCGCGCGAGTCTTTGGAAAGGCCTTCTTTACATAAAAGGAAAAGTTTTTCCTGGTCTTCTTCTTTGCGGGGGTTTAAGTCCAAAATGTTAAATTCACACACTAAATCGTGGCTGATGGGCTGTTCAAAGCGGATTTTGTGGACTTGCCATTCAATGCCGTTAGTAAGAATAATCCACGGAATGCCGGAGTTTGCGCCATAATCGGCAGCTTGTTTTAAGTGGTTTTCCTTGAGTTCTGTGCCAACGGATTTACATTCAATTAAATACTGGAATTTTCCGTCAATTTTGATGGCCAAATCACAAAAAGTACCCCGAATGGCAAGCTCGCTGGTAATTTCCATGTATTTATCATAACCGAACAAATCGGCTAACATATCCATAATAATAGAAACCGTGTCGCTTTCATTTTTGTCGGCATCCTTTGCTTTTTGCAGTACGTCTTGAAAAACACGCAGTTTTTTATTTAAGCGTTCGGTAATTCTACTAGGTAAAGACATTGCACTTCTCCTTTATTTTTCCATTAAACCAAGCCAGTTTTCCTTGTCTTGGCGGCTCCACGAGCCGATGATCAGCCCGATGATGGTTAATTCCTCGGGTATAAACGGCTTGTATTTCGGGTTAGTGGAACAAAGCTGGATTGTGCCGTCCTTTAACTTCTTGATGACCTTCATACACACGCCGTTTTCCGTCTTTACTACCATCGCGCGGCCGTGCATGGGTTCGGTTGTTTTTCTGATGACGCAATAGTCGCCCTGGTGGAGTTTGGGCTCCAAAGAGTCGCCATTGCACTTTACTACAAAATCTGCCCCCGGGAATACCCAGCGGGGGATGTCCCAAAACGTTTCCACATCGGCGTCCGAAAAGTCCGGCAGGCCGGCGGGAACATCGGCCAAAATAGGCAGGGAAATGGTGTTTTTGTCTGTCAGAGGTGTAACGCGCAGGGATCGGGAAAATTCTTTATCTTCAACGCCAAAGGCGGCTTTGACTTCGCGCTCAGAAGTTTTAAACAGTTTGGAAATCTTTTCTATCTTGTCTGCTGGTGGGTTTGCACGACCTGCGACCCACGCAGACACAGTGCTATCGTCTACTTGCAGTTCTCTTGCTAATCTTATTTTTGCGCCTCTTAAAACGCCATTATTCCATTTTTGTAGTAGTTTTTCCAGTTCTGTCATTTTATAATTCCTCGTCGTAAAATAGGGAATGCAAAAATACCCCTTGACATATCTTAAAAATATTATTAATATATTTAAGACAAGGCGCAAATCCTTGTTAAAAACAGGTCTTTTAATCGTTTTGAGCAGGCACCCAACGCACAGGTTTGTGCGACCTGTTGGGTGAAAACTCGGAAATTGACGACAGCTTTTGGCTGAGGGTTTCCATTGCCCGTTGTAAGGACGGCACTTTTGGGGTTCCCGGCACGGTTCTGCAGAACTTTATGCAAGGCTTGCCCCAAAGTTTTCTTGCCTGCGTTTGCCCCCTTTGGCCGCACTAGCACAGCCTTACATAGCGCTAGCCCATACAAGGGGCTTCCAAAAATTTGGCCATAAAAGTGACCTCCTAGTTGGAATTTGGGATGGGAGCTACCCACCCACAAAACGATGAAAGAACCAAAATGCGGCGGCTGGGCCGAACGCATATAAATAAAACAAGAGCCGCGACTGCAAAGAAACGCGGCGGGTGGTTGGAAAGTACAGCAAATCTATACGGCAAACAATTTTGGCGGGGGAAACCCCCGTCAGATATCCAACCACACAAACCGATAGGGCATACAGGGTAATCCCCACGCTTTTGCAGAGCGGTATGCGCTATCGGTTTTTATTTTAACAAATTTGAGTTAGTTAAGGGGAACCAAAAAATGACTAGAGCGAAACGGGCCAAAATGCCTTTGGAAAAAGAACTGGGAGGGGTGGAATACTACACTTTATGGGGGCTATGCGAGCAAGTGCCCGGCCGCACGGCCGGCAGCCGCCTGTCCCCGAATCAGTTACTCAAATACGTGAAAGAGGGCTGCCCCTGCTTTGAACACGCCGGAATGCTTTTGTTTGAAAAAGACCTTACCGGATTTTATAGCTGGCTGCGCCAGCGCAAACCCTTGCGCCAAATAAAAGCGCAGGAACGCCTGCGCCGGATATACGGGAGGTAGCACGATGAAACGCTTTTGGCACTTGCTGAACCACCCCGAAGAACTCAGCACGCCCTGCGCGGCGGTGTTAATGGGGGGAATTTACCTTTTTGTGCTACTCATGTTCATTTGGCAGATTTGATTTCCGGCGGATGCCGGCGGGCGCGCAATCTCCTAACAGTAAAAAGAACACCATTCGCGCCCGATAGATTTGAGGTATTTATGGCAATCAATAAAAAGCAGGCCGTATTGAAGAAATTGGCGGATTTACAGCAACGCTTGGAAGAACAAGTGAACTTTGAGCGATATGAGTTTATGGAGCGGCCCGAAATTGCCCCGTTTGCAAAGGGCCGGGCGACGGCCTTTCAGGAAGCGGCCTTGCGGGTGCAGTTGGTGCGGAAAGAAATTGAGGCCCTTTGGCCCGACAAAAATTTGAACGCGCGCAGCGCGAAATAACGAGCCCTTCGGGCCTAGGTGAAGGCCCGGCTGGACGCAGCAGCAAAAATCATGCGGTTGTTCTTTACATCCAAGTAAGGCGAAGGCGTTTGACGGCAGGGACACAGTGGCACCTCCGGCAGAGTGAACGCGACTAGCCCGCGCGGAATTGAAACACAAACCGCGCTTACGCCGGCCCGGCGGCGCCAAGAGGGAAAACGGTTTTACACCGGCCGGGACATTTTATTTTACGTACAGGAGAACGCTATGGCAGAACAAAACAATGTAAGCCCCGAACAGGTGGCCCAGGCTTTGATGCAAGCAATGGGACAAGTAAACGGGATGATGGGGGGACAAGCTGCCCCCGCAGTGCAGGCCGGAAACACGATGCTGCCTGCAATGCCGGCCCAACCCGTGCAAATGGGCGGTGTGCCCAACCCTACCGGGTGGAGTGTGCCGGTGGAAACGGAAATAAACGGAATGACGGTGACGGTGTATGTCCAGTTCCCGGCGCAGACCTTCCCGCAATTCCAACAGATTATTGCCGCGATGTTGAATATGGGCTACCAAGTGCGTGGTTTCCAGCGTAATGGCGGCGGATATGGCGGTAATGGCGCAAGCTATGGCCGCGGCGGCTATGGCAGCGGATACAACCGCGGCGGCGGATATGGGAGGAAATGGTAATGTGCAAACAACCCGTAAACCTGTTGGCTGAGGCGCAGGCCGTAAACACAGGACTGAAGCACTTTTGCTTTGACATTGAAACCGGAAACGCCGCCTCCGCCGACATCAACACCAAAGCGCAGGAAGCCAAAATGCCTGCCAAAGCCAAAACGGCACAGGAGCAGCAGGCCGCCAAGATAGAGGCCTATCAAAAAGCAGTAGAAAAAGCCGCCTTGCTGGACAGGGCGCCCATTATGGTGCTTTGCGCGGCCACGGATGCCGGGAATGTGGTGTGGAGCTGCATTCCTTCCAAATGCCCGGTAAAGACTATGCCCGGGCTGGCGGCTGAAATACGCAACTTCAAAACAGAAAAAGAAATGCTGTTGGACTTGCGCGACTGGCTGGCGGAACGCACCAGCGAGCTGACGGAGATTGTGGGCTTTAATAGCCGCGGGTTTGACTTGCCCAAAATGAGAAACGCGTACATCCGCCACAAACTCCAGTTGCCGGCGCTGTTTGTGCCGGGAGTAAACCCGCATTACGACGTGATGCGCGAGTACCTGCGCAATTACACGACCGAGTTTAACGGACAGCTTTTTGTGAAGCTTAAAACCGTGCAGAACCGCTTGGGACTGCCGGAGTACAAAGAAGTAATCAGCGGGGCGGACGCCCCAAAACTGGCCGCAGAGGGACAGGATAAACTGGTGATCCCGTATTGCTATATGGACACGATGACCACCTACCTGGCCTACAAACTGATGACCGGGCAAATTGAAGATGTAAAAGGAGAATAGACCGATGCCGAGAAAAAAAGCAACCGAAAAGGCCGAAACGCAAAACCAGCCGCAACAGGACGAGATTGAAACCGCACTGGAAAGCAGAAACCTGTTCCACCACTTCACCGAGGAAGAACTGGCGGGACTAAATGAAAAAGTGACCGACCTGACGGAAAAGAAAAACGCTTTTGCCGAGAAAGCAAAACTGATGGGCGACATTGCCAAAGGGTCGGAAGCGGAAATCAGGCACACCATTGGCCTAATAAAAGAAGGCGGAGAAGAACGCACTTTGGAGTGCCCGGTAATTATCAACTACACGCAAAACACCTATACCGTAAAGCACCCCGAAACGGGCGACGTGCTGGATCAGCGCCCGCTGACGGCCAAAGAAAAACAGCGTGAGCTTTTCCCGCAGCAAGGAGAGGGCGCGCCAGTGCAGGAAGAGACGGAGCAGACGCAAAGCCAAGAGGCGCAAGCCCAAGAGTTTGATCCAAACCTGGGGGCTGCAGAGCCGCAAGAGGGAGAAGATGACCTTCCCTATTAATGACGGCATTTATCGGCTGTGGGTGCCGTTTAGACCGCAGGCCCAGCAAAGACATCGCTTTAACTTTAAAGCGCGCAGGGCCTATCAGCCGGAGCCGGAGTTTAAAGCCTGCGTGGTGGCGGAGGCCGTAAAAAAGCGGCCCCCGCGCCCGCTGGAAGGAGCGGTGGGGGCAAAACTGACCTACTGCTACCGCAGGCCCGCCTGCCGTATGTACGAAATTTACAAGACAACAAAGCCCGACTTGGACAACCTGGAAAAACCCGTTTTTGACGCTTTAAAACGGGCGGGGTGGATAAAGGACGACGCGAACATCGTGCATACGGAAATAAAGAAAATTTGGGCCGATTTTGACGGGTTAAAACTGGAACTGTCGCAACTGAAAAACGTGCGGGATTTTGGATATGGAAAATAAGGGATACGTGAAACTGCATAGAAGATTTTTGAACAGCGCTGTACGCCGGCTGAAGCCTTCGGCGGTGTGCACGTTTATTGATTTTTTGCTGATGGCCGATTACAAAAGCGGCGAAATACGCACCACTTACCGCGATTTGGCAGGTTGTCTGACAGTAAGCAATCAAAACAGCATAAAGCAGGTGTTGGACTGCCTAGAACGGGCCGGAGCCATAAAAACGCAACGCAAACCCTGCCTGATCATCAAAATAGTGAACTGGAAAAAATACCAAGCGGCGGACAAAAAAGAGCCGGGCGAAACTGCGGAAAAACTGTGGAAAACTGCTACGAAAAGCGGAGCACCTGCTACGGAAAGCGTAGCGGGCTCCGCTACAAAAAATGTAGCAGTTTGCTACGAAAAATGTAGCGGCGACAATAATAAGGTTCCCGTATCCATGTATAGTTTAAAGAATAAAGAATATTTTTTATGCAAAAGTTGGAGTACCCAAATTGATTTTCAAAATCCCAAAACAGACCTGGAAAAATTGGCCCTGTATTATCTGCAGGGAACCAACCATCCGGGGCTAAAAAAACCGAACAAAAACGAAATTTTGAACGCGGCGGTGCATATGGACATCCCGCATTTTGAAACAATCCTGGCCAACTGCCGGGATTTGGAACAAGCTAAAGCCTGTGTGGCACGGTATGTGCGGCGGGCCAAAGGCCTGTACTCCCTGTACTACCTGGCGTGCCAGATAAACAGCATTCGCCAGGAAATTGAAAGCGAGGAACTGAAAAATGGCAAATTTTTACGGCCCGGACAGCGCCATGCAGAGCAGCTTTAAGACGCCCAGCAATATGCTTTGCCCGGTGTGCGGCGACTATGGGCGGGCTTCTTTTGCCGTATTTGTGGATATGGGCGACAATAAACCGATGATCCACGTGTGCAACAGCCTAGTGTGCTTAGGCTGCCAAGAAAACGGAAAGCGCGGGCGCCTGGTGGCTTTGTTTACGGGGCCGGTATCTAACCCGGACTTTTCCAACCGGGGCGCGAAATTGCCCCCTGGCATAACGTTGGACACCTTGCAGAAAGCACTTATCAAAAACCCTACCCGGCGCTGGTTTAGCTGGGGGGAACTGACGAACCGAATGTTTTAGGAGGAAATATGTTCAAGGTAAACACCAAAAATATCGCCCCGACTCAGACGGTGTATTTATCCGGCCCGATGACCGGCTTGCCCGACTACAACCGCGCCGCATTCAACCTGCGGGCAGAAGCGTTCCGCGCGGCCGGGTACAGCGTAAAGAATCCGGCGGACATAAGCGTCACGCATGGGACGGACAAGGCCTATGAGTTTTACTTTAAGCGGGCTTTGCGAATGATGTTGGATGCCGATGTGGTGTATGTGTTTGGCGACACGACGCAATCCCGCGGCGTGGAAATGGAACTGCAGGTGGCCAAGATGGCCGGCATGCAGGTGGTGTGGGAGGGCAGATGACGCGCAAACTTTCGCCGGAAGAACGATTGTGTGAGGAAGGGCGCACCCATTGTGCGGCGTTTAGCGCCTATTCCGACAAGTGCCGCTACTGCGCTTTGCACGGTGGATTTAAGTTTGAAAAATGCCACCAAAATACGGGGACTGCTGCGGAAACGGGAGGGCTTTTTTAATGGAATTTTACACGGAATACGAATACGAGGAGGATTTAAGGTGCGTAAAAAAATAGGCGCGGGAGCAAAACCCCCGCGGGAAAAATTAGACCCCGCTTTTAGGCGCTGCAGCCATTGCGGCGAGGTGTTTTTTAGAGCGGACGGAAAAGAACTTAAAAACGGCTTTATTTGTGATTTTTGCGCTGACAAGGGTGTGTGTGCGGTCGGCGCGTGAACGGGGCAATACGGAGGAATTATGGCAAAGAAAAAACGGAAATGCAATGCGTGTGCATTGTTTGCGGGAACAGACAGTTTGGCGCCGTGCCGGTTTGGCGCGGGTCATAGTTGTATTGTGGCGGCCGAAAACACGGCCTGCAAAATGTTTGTGTCGTTGCAGCAGCCGAAAAGCAAGGAGGCTGCCGAGGCGCCCAAAATGGAAGCAGGTGGCGGAGTGGATGAACCCGCGCCGGGATCCGCCCCATTTTGTAACGACTTTGCGAAGTGCAATAACGCCGAGGGGTGCGATACTTGCCGAGAGTTTACACTATGGCTGGAAGACCGGGAAAAGCGGCTTGCGGCGCAATGAGTAAATCCCTGGCATTTTGGAGGGAATGTAGATGAAACCTTTCTCTGTTTTTTCCGCTTTTGACGGGGCAGGTATTGGGCTCCTGGCTTTGAAACGGGCGGGTATTCCCGTTGAAAAGTATTACGCCAGCGAGGTGGACAAATACGCCATACAGGTAGCAAAGAAAAACCACCCGGAAATTATCCACGTTGGCGATGTGAAACAATGCTACGCGCGGAACTTCCCAAAAATTGACCTGCTTATTGGTGGGAGCCCTTGCCAGGACTTGAGCATTGCGAAAGCAAACAGAGAAGGTTTGAAAGGCACAAGAAGCGGTTTGTTTTGGCACTTTGTCCGCCTGCTCCGCACGATGAAACCGCGGTATTTTCTTCTTGAAAATGTGGCTAGCATGAGCAAAGAGGATAAGGCGAAGATAACCGAAATTATGGGCGTGGAGCCGATTTTGATTAATTCTGCTTTAGTTTCTGCCCAGCAACGCAAACGCCTTTACTGGACGAACATTCCCGGTATTACGCAGCCGCAGGATAAAGGGATTTTGCTTAAAGACGTGCTTGAAAATGGTAGTGCTATGGCCCTGAAAAGCAGGGCGATTTGCAGCAGCGCCGGCAGAACTACGGAACGGGAGTATTTCAAAAAGCAACAGGGTACAATGGTTGCGGAGCCTGTCAAAATTGGGCTTATTGACGGAACTGATTATCAGCAAAACAGAGTGTATAGCGTATTTGGTAAATCCGTTTCTATCAAGTGGAACGGAGGTGGCTGGGGCGCTAATACTGGTCTGTACAAAATCGACCTGCAGGACGGCGATTATACTGTACGTAAACTTACCCCGGTAGAGTGCGAGCGGTTGCAGACTTGGCCCGACAACTACACCGAAGGAGTAAGCAATACACAACGCTATAAGATAATCGGAAACGGTTGGACGGCTGATGTGATAGCACATATTTTTAGCTTTATGAAGGAGGCACAAAATGGATAATTGCCCTGAATGCGGAACAACAATGACTTTTTACATAAATGGAGATTGGCATATTATAGAGTGTCCAGAATGTGGACATGTTGATAGAATGCGGGCTTTCAATAAAAAGATTTGTCCAAAATGTGGAAGATACATGATTTATAATGTTGTAGGTAATTTTTATTTTTCGGATTGCACAGAGTGTGGATATAAGGAAACAGGATGTCTTTAGTTTAAATCTGCTTTATATTGGCATAAAACAATAATTAAGGAGGCGGAAAAATGAATAAATTTCACTTGTCCCTTACTTACCATTGGTTTAATGAAATAGAATCCGGGCGGAAAAAGTGCGAATATCGCCGGTTTACTGAAGGGTGGAGCAAACGCTTATCTGGCTTAAAAAGAGGCGATTTGGTCGTTTTCCATAGGGGTTATTCTGCCTGCACCATTACGCGGAGAATCGTAAACATCCGCGTGGTGGACGGGTGGAATTTGCCCAATGAGGTGTATCAATTTTTCGGGTGCCCCAATGAATCCCGCTTTTTTGAAATAGCGTTTGAATAAACTAACTTTATTGACAAAACTAACAAAAATTAGTATAATATAATTATAAAAAATGGAAAAGAAACGAATTTTATAGAAAATTTCTACATTTTATCGCTTTCTTTTTAGTTTTTTATGCCGCGGTTCTTGTTTATTGTGTCTAGTTTCCACTTTATTTTGCCCCAGTTCCACTTGAAATCTTGATTTTTTACTCTATAACCTATACAATATAGTTAGGAATTACCGCGCGAAATTCGTTTTTCGCGTGTTTCGCTGTACCGATTTGAAAAGAATTACTTACAAGAATGTTTCCTCCCGCTTGCTTTAAGATAAAAGTAAACGGGTTCTGTTGCATAGAAGAAACGAGGCCGCTTATGACAAAAAAACAAATTCATACTAGTATTATTCGGGGAGTTGGCAGTATTTTAAACTTGGGAGGAAAAACTCATTTTAAAATCCTGTGTAATAAATCCCAAGATAAAAAAGCATTGCAAATGGATTGGAATGCTACTGGTAATTTTTTAAGAAAAGGGATAGAATATGCCGGAAAAAGATAAAGATAAGCAAAATTTACCGAGTTGTGCAGAAAAAGAAGTTTTGTCTGAATTAGAGAAGGATCATCCCGAAATTAAAACTTTAGATTCTAAAGGCAAAGAAATCCTAGTCCGTATGGCTCGTAGACAAGAATTTTCTGGGCCTATTCCGCATCCTACTATTTTGTCTGGTTATGGGAAAATAAATTCTTCTTTTCCTGAACGTATTGTTAAAATGGCAGAGGAAGAACAAAAACATAGACATACTATAAATAACGGAGTTTTAAAGTTGGAACAAAGAGCGCAGCTATGTGCTCTCATTTTATCCCTTGCGGTTTCGTTTGTCGGATATAAAGCTCTGATATTGGGGCATGTATATTGTGCAGTGATAATTTTTGGTGCAACGATTGGGGCGCTATTGACTGCATATCTTCATAACAATAAATAAGCTAATAAGTTAAAGGATCTCAACTCCCCGCTTTGGCGGGGATTTTTTTGTCTAAATTCTATGATTTTAGACGGGATTTGCAAAGTTCCTTCGTATTGGGTAGAGTAGATTTATATTTTTTAGGAGTAAAAACAATGGCACAAGGAAAACTCTGTTGTCCTTTTTGTAATGAAGAATTAGAAAGGAGACCTCCTCAAGAAAGTGTTTGGTTTTCTTGTTTAGGAGAATTCCCTATGGATTACACATCGTGTGAACGCTATATTAATCAAACATGGGAAAATCCACAAGACCGTTTAGTAGCTTGGACAAAACTGGGATATGGCATAGCGCATATTCGCTTATTTCATCCAAGAGAAGCTTATCAGAGAATACCACCTATTGATTTTGTATCTATTTTGAAAGATACCATGTTACCAACTCCTGCTCAACAAGCAAATTTAGCAATAGAATTTATAGGGATCTGCACTAAATTTTTAGGCAATTCTTTATTTATTTCACACAAAAGTAAAGAGTTTGTTGGATTACAATACTGGATAGGAGCCCTTTCTGATAAAACTGTATATAGAATTTTAGAAGAATTATTGAAACAAGGTTTTATTATAAATAATAGCAAGCCTTCTGATTCTTACGAAAATATAGAATTAACTATATCTGGCTGGAAAGAATATGAGCGTTTACAACGCCCGAATAAGGAGTCCAAATATGTGTTCTTGGCTATGAAGTTTGTAAAAGAACAGCAGGAGTTCTTAAAAGAAAAACTTAGCCCTATGCTAAAAGACTTAGGGCTGGAATTAAGGCTGTTGCCGGAAATACCGAGCAAAGAAAATTTGATTGATAACAAACTGCGCGTCGCTATCCGCCAAAGCAGGCTGTTGATTTGCGACTTAACCCATGGAAACCAAGGCGCTTATTGGGAGGCGGGATATGCGGAAGGACTTGGCTTACCTGTTATCTACATAGGGAATCAGGAAATTTTAGATAGCGAAGATAAAGAAATCAAACCTCATTTTGATGTCAATCACCAAAATATCTTTTCTTGGAAACAAGACGACCAGGAAAGCATTCAAGAATTTCTTTCCAAGGTAAAGGCGCAAATAGAAATGTTTTTGTGAGGACTTGAAAAATAAAAGGTAATTAGCTATACTAGCACTGTGGGTTGGATAACGGACGAAAGTCCGTGGTGTCCAACCCATTTTTTTGGTACACATCTGACGAAGCCCCGCGGTCGCGGGGCTTTTTTGTTGCCCCGGCACCAGGAAAAGCTATGGGACAACGAAAATCTACCCACGAAAAAGCCGGCTGCGGCGGCATTGTACCGCCCAAAGAACACCGTTTTTCCGCTACCAATCAGCCTTCGCGCGAGGCCAAAAGCGCGGGCCTTAGGCGCTGGCAGGAGCGCAACCGGCTGAAAGAAAATTTACTGCGCGTTTTTGCCGAAGAACTGCCGAGCAAAGACGGAACGACAAAAACGGTGGCGATGGCTGCCATTGCGCGGCGGGTGCGCAATTTCCTACTGGAAAAGAACCCCAAGGGTATGAGTGCCAAACAGGTGGAACTCGCCTTAAAAACATTTGAACTGCTGGCGCCCAAAAAACTGGAAGTGGGAGCGGAAGCGGGCGGAAAAGCGGCGGTGGTGCTGCTCTTTGACAAAGAAGATAAAGCGGCGTAAGGGGGATGTATGGGCTTTGCGCTGACGGCTATTCAAAAAAAGGCGCGAGAGGTGCTGAACTCGGCAGCCAAGTTTATTTTGCTCTTTGGCGGCAGCAGAAGCGGAAAAACTTTCGTCATCCTGCGAAACATTTTGATCCGTGCGCTGAAAGAGCCCTTTAGCCGCCATATTGTATTTAGGCAGACGAGAAAATCGCTCAAAGAATCCGTTTGGCTGGACACCTTGCCCAAAGTATTGCGGCTGTGTTTTGGCGGGATTGAGCCCTATCAAAACGACCAGGAACTGTATTTGCGCTTTGAAAACGGCAGCGAGGTGTGGTTTTCGTATCTGGACGACAACCGCAATTCGGACGCTATTTTGGGGAAAGAGTACAACACCATTTTTTTAAACGAAATATCGGAAATTTCGTTTGCGATGTTTAACAAGGTGCTGACGCGTTTGTCCTTAAAAAACGGGCTTAAAAATAAACTTTATTGCGACTGCAACCCGCCCGGCCGGTGGCATTGGGCGTACAAAGTATGGATTGAAAAACAGAACCCGGCCGATAAAACACCGCTCGTACGGCCGCATGATTATGCAAGCTGCCTGTTAAACCCGACAGACAACCTGCAAAACCTGCCCGAAGATTATTTGACCGTATTGCAGGGGCTTAGCGAAGAAGAACGAAACCGCTTTTTGCTGGGGGTGTGGAGCGAAGGCATTGCAGGTGGTATTTACACCAAAGAAATGGGCCTTGCCGAGCAGCAGGGGCGCATTAAAAAGCTGGAATATGACCCGCGGTTTAGGGTGTACACCTTTTGGGATTTGGGCGTTGACGACAGCACGGCTATCGTTTTTGCGCAGTTTGTGGGCAAAGAAATCCGCCTGTTGGATTACTACGCCAACAACAACGAGGGAATGGATCATTATGTGGATGTTCTTCGGCAAAAGCGCGAAGAATTTGGCTACAGCTACGGGACGCTGTTTATCCCGCACGACGGAGCAAACCGCGAATGGATTACCGGACGCAACCGCCGCCAAGCCCTGGAAGCCAAAGGCTTTACCGTGGAAGTATTGCCGGCCGACAGAGTGGCCGACGGCATAAACGGCGCCAAAATGCTGTTTGAAAACATCTTTTTTGACGCCGATAAAACGCAGGATTTGCTGGAGTGTTTGCGAAATTACCAACGCAAATACGACGCCAACAGAATGATTTTTAGCAAGGAGCCGCTTCATAACTGGGCCAGCCATGGGGCGGATGCTTTTCGCTATATGGCGCAGGGGTATAGCCGGTATTTGGCTAAACCCGTGCCGCAACAAATTACGCGGCCCGAAGGAATTACTTTTAACGACGTGCGCAAGCATTTACGCAGGCGCACGGATTTGGGGAAATACTGATGAATTTGTACGACGAAAAAGAAGTGAAAACTCAACTGAAAAGAGATTTGGCCGCTTTGGGAGCGGCCGCACCTGCTTATGAAGGGGCGGAAAACATTCGCACCTTGCTGGCCTACTTAAACCGCTATTGCGGAGCGTATTTGCGCGGACTTAAAAACAAGGGAATTATCCGTTCCTTTCGTTTTGGCATTAGCCCGGTGTTTTTTTGGCATCCCAAATTGCGCGTGATTACAAAAACGGGTAAAAGTATAGATTTTGCCTTATCCGGGCTGTACAAGCTGCGCCCGGTTATCTTTAGGGGGATCTGATGAAAAGCGTGGCCTATTATCAAAAATTGGTGGAGCAGGCTTGGGGAAAAAGCGAAAAGTGGCGCAAAGAAGCCAAAGAGGTGTGGACTACCTACAACGATGCGCGGCGGTTTAATGTTTTGTACTCCAATACGGATTTGTTGTTGGGGGCGCTTGCCAGCCCGTCGCCTAAACCGGTAATCCGCGTACGGTTTGCCAAACAAACGGACGGCAGCGAAAGCGAACGCACGCTGGCCCGTACCGCGGCGGAAGCGGCCGAAAGAGCCGTTGTGTACAACAATGACCAATTTGACCTAAAGCAGGAAACGCACGCCGCCGTGCTGGAAGCCTTGTTGTCCGGCCGCGGGATTTTGCGCGTAAGCTATGAGCCGCAAATCGTGCAGGAAACCGTTTCCCGCCCGTTGATTTCCCCTACCGGTGCGACGGTGGGCGAAACGGAAGAAACGGTGGAACACATCGGCGAGCAGAAAGTAACCTTGCAGAGTGTGGCGTTTGATGAGTTTCTATGCTCCGACGCCAAACGCTGGGAAGAAGTGTGGTGGGTGGCTTTTAGGCACTTAATGGACAAGGCGGAATTGAAAGATAAATTCGGCTCCGCCGCCGAAAACGCCCCGCTGGCTTACCGCGAAGAAAACGACACCCAAGACAAACGCTATGTGCGCGAACTGGCCGAAGTGTGGGAAGTGTGGGATAAGCGCGAACGGGCGGTGGTGTTTTTTGTAAAAGACTATGCAAGCTACCTTTCCCGCGAAGAAGACCCGTATGGGCTGGAGGGATTTTTTCCGATTACGCGGCCGCTGCAGTTTGTGCAGGGGCGCGATTTAACCCCCGTGCCGGAATACCGCCTGTACCGCAAAACGGCATTGGAGCTGACGCGCATCGCCAAACGAATGGACGATTTGGTAACCAATATCCGCGCAAACGCCTTGTATGCGGGGGAATTTAAGGACGAACTGGAGGCCTTAAATAACGCCGAAGACAACACGGCTATCCCGGTGGGGGAAAGCTTTGCAAGTATAGCAGAAAGAGGGGGGATCGCTTCGCTGGTGGCCGAGTACCCCAACCAGGGTAAAACGCAGGTGCTTTCCGTGCTGGAACAACGCAAGCAAAGCACGCTTTCGGAAATTTACGAAATTACCGGCATTGCCGACATCTTGCGCGGTACAAGCGACCCGGCCGAAACCGCACAGGCCCAGCGTATTAAAGGGCAGTTTGGCTCTATCCGCCTAAAAGCGCGCCAGCAGGCAGTGCAGTATTTTATCCGCGACGCGATGCGCCTTTGCGCGGAACTGGTATGCGAGCATTTTACCTTGGAAAATTTACAGCGCGTGAGCGGCCTTGTTTTGCCCATGCGCGCCCAAAAAGAAGAAGCACTTTTGGCCCAGCAGTCAAACCAGCCGCTCCCGGCGGACGTTTTGCAAGCATTACAAAAACCCGCCTGGGAAGAGGTTCTGGGCGTGCTTCGGGCAGACCATTTGCGCGCCTGCACGCTGGAAGTGGAAAGCTCGTCCACGGCGTTTGATGAAACGCAGGAAGACAAAGAGGCGCGCATAGGGCTTTTTAAGGGCGTGTCCGACTTATTAAACGCTTCCCTGCCTTTTATGCAGGCCAACCCCGAATTTATTGACGCCGTAAAAGCCAATGTGCTTTTTGCGGTAGACGCGTTCCCGCAGAGCCGGGTGTTAAAAGAGGCATACGAAAACGCCTTTGCCGCGTGGGAAGCGAGGGTAAAAGCCCCCAAGCCCGCGCAGCCTACACCGGAACAAATGCTTGCGCAGGCAGAACAGTTAAAAGCGCAGGCCGAGATAATGACCGCGCAGGCGCGCGCTGCGGAAGCGCAGGTAAAGCTGGCTCAGGCAGGGGAAAAGATAAAACTGGATCGGGCCAAGCTGATAAAAGACACCCAAAAGGACGCTGCACAACTGGCTTTGGAAAGCGCCAAAATAAGCTTGAAGTAACCATTTGAAGTACCGTAGCCGATAGAACGGTGAAACGGGAGGATATATGCAAGAACACGAAATAAACGACAGTCTGACGGATAACGAGCCGAAAGATGAAGTCATTACGGCGGACGGGTTAATCGCCCAGGCCGAAGAAGAACTGGAAAACGCCGACACGGAACCCCAAGACGGAACAAACAAAACCCCGGGGCAAGCCGCTGAGGCAGAAACCCAGGAACAAAAAGAACACCGGGAAAAACTGGAAAAAATGATTTCCAGCTGGCCGGAAGAAGACAAAAAACTGTTTGCTTCCGCCCCCGATAACCTGCGGGATTTGTTGGGAAAATACTACCACCATTTCCAGGCCGACCATACCAAAAAAACACAGCAAGCCGCCGCTATGCGCGCGGAACTGGAAGCGGAATTGGCCGAGCTTAGACCCGTAGTGACGGGCAGATTTCAAAATATGAAAGAATTTGCCTCGTTTGTTTCCGACGCAAGACGCTTTGAAGAAGAATTAAAGCGAAATCCGCTTCGCACCTTAAGCATGCTGGCGCGGCAGGCGGGGGTAAGCCTGGAACAGCTGCAAGGATATCAGCCCGACCCGGCCGAAGAAGCCGTGCGGCCCATTGAGGCCAAACTGGAACAATTGCAGCACCTGCTCAGCCGGCAAAACTCGCCTGCTGCCCCCAATGCGCAACCGCAAGCCAAACCGTGGGAAAAAGCATTGGAAGAGTTCGCAGGCGTGGTGGACGATAAGGGAAATAAGACACACCCGTACTTCGCCGACGTGGCGCCCGTAATGGGCTACATTATGCGCCGCGACGGGCACGAAGACTTGGAAAAAGCTTACCGCGAAGCCCTCTACAGCCTGCCCAAAGCGCGTGAAGAACTGCTTAAACAGGAACGGCAGCAAGCCGCGCAAAAACAGGCCGAAGTGGAAAAAGCCAAAAAGGCCGCATTATTGCGTGCCCGCGCAAGCGCTGCACCGCACACGGGCGGAAACAAAATAAAAAAAATTGACGACATCATTGCCTTGGCAGAAGAAGAACTGGCCGGGCAATAAGGAGAATAAATGAGTAATTTTACCGACTTGGTAGTAACTACGCTTCGCAAATGGAGCGATACGCTGGCCGACAACGTGACCGCCCATTCGCCGCTTCTTTCGCGCCTGAAAGAAATGGATGCCATTGTGAAAGAGGACGGCGGCGTGGCCTTGGAAGAAGACATTATGTACGCCGAAAACGGCACGTTTAAGTGGTATAGCGGATATGAACTTTTGGACATTTCCGCTTCCGATGTGCTGACTTCGGCCGTATTCCCCTGGAAGCAGGCCAATGCCAACGTGGTGATTTCCGGCTTGGAAATGCGCAACAACAGCGCTACCAAGCAAAAGAAGCACAATTTGCTCAAAAGCAAAATGTTAAACGCCGAAATCACGATGAAAAACAATGTGGCCAAAAGTTCCTATTCCGACGGAACGGGGGACGGCGGAAAAGAATTGACGGGGTTGCAGGCGTTGGTGTCCGACAATCCGGAATCCTCCAGCGTGGGCGGCATTGACGCCGCGGAATATGCTTTCTGGCGCAACCAAGCTTACAGCTTTGCCACAGAGGCCGCCCTGGAGGAAGGAACGCCCACTCCTGAGCAAATGCTGGCCGCTATGGACGAAATGATGATCCGCACCACGCGCAACAGCGACCGGCCGGATTTGATTATTGCCAGTGCGGATTATTACCGCTTGTATAAAGCGGCGGTAGTAAACATGAAGCGCATTGTGGACGGGAAAACCAAAATCGGCGATGCGTCCTTCACGGCGGTGGAGTTTGAAGGCGTGCCGGTGGTGTACGACAGCTTCTGCCCGGCGGGCCATATGTACTTTTTGAATACCCGCTATTTGAAGCTGCGCCCCCACAAAGACGCGTTCTTTACGCTGGATGAAGAACGCCTGCCCGTCAACCAGGATGCAAAAGTATTCCCGATGATTTTCCAAGGGAACTTTACCATTTCCAACCGCAACTTGCAGGGTGTTATTACCGCCTAGTTGCCAGGGGAGCGTGCTGCACCCCCAAACGAGAGGAGAAATTATGCTTAGTTTCACTTCGGCCGTCAGTTCGGCCGCCGCGCAAGCGGAAGATACGCCCAGCCAGGAACTGGGGGCCAAGCTGCTTACCACGGATGGAAAAGTGGCTATTTATGTGCAGGCCTCGGAGGATATTTCCAAAGAAACCGCCTGCAAAGTGTTGGACACGGGCAAGGCGGCCAAAACCGGAACCGGTATTGCCTGTAAAACTGATTACGCCATCGGCAAAGACCAGTACGGCTTTGTGGTCTATTCCCTGCCGACGGCTGCTTAACGGTAATAATCCCGCCGGAAAACCCCGGCGGGATAATTGGAGAGGACTTTTATGGAACAAGTGTTCAAAGAAATGTATGGAACGGATTACAAAGAAACCTGCGGGGTTCTTTCGGTGTTGGATGCCAATACCGGCAGTTTTAAGACCGTGCGCGAAAAGGGCGTGTTTGGCCGTTTTGCCCGCGTGAAACAGTTAAACGGCTTTAAGAGCCGCCAAAACGGAGCTCCCGTTTACGACGAATGCGTGATTTGCCAAATTAAAATTTCTTCGTCCGTAAACAAAGATGTGGTGTCCCACAAGGTAACCGGTGTGAAAGGCGCGGAACTGAAAAAACGCTTTGCAGAAAGCTGGGCCGATTTTGAAAAACTGGAAAAAGCGGCCCTCAAAGCCGACGCGGAAAAGAAAGTCGCTGCACAGAAAGCGGCCCTCAAAGAAAAAGAAGCCACGGAAAAAAAAGAAACCGCGGAAAAAGAAACCAAACCCAAAACGGCCCAAGGTAAATAAATTATGACCGCCCTAAAAATAATCCAAGAAATTGCGCGGGTATTGGGGTTGGATATCCCCAATACGCTGACGAACACCAACGACGCGTCTGCCCAGCGGCTGCTGGGCATTGTAAACCGCGTGTTGGACGCGGCCCTAAACAGTTACGGCTGGCAGGAGTTACAAAAACAGGTTATTTTTAGGGCGGATACCAACCAGAACGCCTACAACGAAAAAACGGGCGGGCTGGCTCTTGCCGTATTGGCGCCCGATTTCGGCCTTGCCTTGACGCCGCAAATTTATGAAATGGGCTCCTCTACCCCGGTGCGCTATTTGACGCCGGATGAATACACGCGGATGTTGGTGTTGGGGACGGGGGCGGCCGACAAGTATTTTACCGTTATGGGCGGAGAACTCGTGTTTTTGCCCAAGCTGGAAAGCAACGGGTGGAAGGGCGTGCTGCGCTACCGCAGTAAATTTGGCGCCCTGGCCGCTGACGGTACGCCCAAACGAGCTTTTGACAAAGACGACGACACCACACCGCTGGACACGGAACTGCTTATTTTGGGCGGGGTGTACCGTTTTAAGCAGGAAATGGGCTACGACTATGCAGACGCCCAGCAAGATTACGAAAAATGCCTGGCCGGGCTGAAAGCGCGCAACACCTATGCGCCCATTTTGCGTGGAGCGGATCCCGACGCGCCGCAACTGCGCGTGAATTTGCCCGATACCGGGGCGGGAGTCTAGTATGAGAAAACCGCTGCGCCCTACCAATAAAGATTTGCGCCGTGCTACGGCTTCGTTCTCCGCGCCGGTGCTGGGGTGGAATACGCGCGATAATCTGACGGGGATGGATCCGCGCTTTGCGCGTGTGCTGGAAAATATGGTGGTAGACGGCGGGCGTATTGGTGTGCGCAAAGGGTTTACCCTGGCGGCGGCGTGCAGCGATTTGCCGGAAATGCTCGCTGCGTATGATTACGGCGTAAAAAAATTATTTACGGCCGCAGCCAATAAAATTTGGGAAGTGGATTTTACGAGCCATACGCTTCTTCAGCGGGCGGAAGGATTTTTGAGTAATCGCTGGAATACCGTTTTTTATAAAGGGCGTTTGTACTTTTTAAACGGACAGGATCCCGTGCAGGTGTTTGACGGGGAAACCATACAAGCCGCCGAGTTTACCCAAGCGGGGGAAGCAGAAGAACAAACACCGCTGGATACCGCCCCTTTTTTTGCGGGTACGCTGTACAAAAACCGGTTGTTCTTTTTGGAACGGGAAAGCCTGCGGTTTTGGTATACCAAAGACGCGGGAGCCGTGCAGGGGGAAATGCTGCCTTTTGATTTGGCACAAATAGCCCGCTTGGGCGGGCATTTGGTGTGTGCGGCGGGGTGGACATACAGCGTGTCTTCCGGTGCGCAGGAAAGCCAGATTTTATTTATTACTTCGGAAGGCGAAGTGTTGGTGTACGCGGGGGACAACCCCAGTGAAATAGACGCTTGGACGCTGCGCGGTACTTACAAAATACCGCGCCCGCTGGGAAATAAGTGCGTGTGTGCGTTGGGAGGCGATTTGGTGTATTTGGGCGAGAACGGATATTATATGCTTTCGCAGCTTCTCTCCGCCCCCGCCGCGCAAAAAACCGCCGCATTTTCGGACGCGATTAACCCCACCTTGGCGGAGCTTAAAAGTTCGTTTGCCAACTACGGCTGGACGGTGAAACCTTTTCAATCGGACGGGTTGCTATTAGTGAATGTGCCGGAAACGGGCGCGCAGGCGGTGCAGCACGTGATGAATTTGCAAACCGGTGCGTGGAGCAAATTTACCGGGTTAAATGCGCTGGACTGGGCCGAGCTAAACGGGAAACTGTATTTTTGCGGCAGCGGGGGCGTGTTCCAAGCGCAGACGGGACAGAACGACAACGGAAAAAGCATTAATTGGCGTTTTATGGGAGCATACAGCACACTGGGCACACCGTATGCCAAAGCCTTAAAAGAAGTGGTTCTTTTTTACCAAGGCAGAAACGAAATGAAATTTGATGTAAATGTGTCGGTTGATTTTAAGAAAGAGTACCGGGCCTATCAGTCCAGCCCGGCCGCTCCGCAGAGCCAGTGGGACACTTCGCCTTGGGACGAAACCCCCTGGGCTGCCGAAGCGGCTGCCGTAAAGAAAAGGATTCTTTTGCGCCTGACGCAAGGAACCTACTTTAGCTTGGGCGCAAGCGGTGCGCTGTTAAACAGCGAGGCAAACCTGCTGGGATATGACGTGTTTTTTGAGCAAAGCAAAAATTTGGCGTAAAGGAAATGACTTATGGGGAATTTGGCAGAAGCCTTGATAAAGTATGGACGGCCGCTTTGGAGCGCGATAGGCGATGACAACGCCGCCAGCGTGGCCGGAGCGGCGCAAATGGTAAACGACTACCTTTTTGGGCCAGAAGGCACCGATGCGCAGCGCTCTTTTGAGGCGGGGCGGCGGGCCTTTAAGCAAGGTTTGCGCGATGTGCGCTATGAAAACCCATACGGAGCGTTTGCGGCAGAAATGGCGGGCAATATACTGCTGGGGGCCGGTGCGGGCAAAGCCTTAAAAATGGGCCGCTTGCTGGAAATACTGGACAAGCCTTTTCAGGTTTCGGCTTCGGTGCAGTCGTACCCCAAGCGAACGCGGCAGCAGTGGCAGGCAGATTTGCAGTATGGCAAAGAACGGTTTAACGCTTTGCGTGCGCGCGGGCCGCTGAAACGGGAAGGACACCCGGACGCACGGATAAATGCTAAGGTTTCGTGGCGCAAAATAAAAGAAGGAAATAATCCGCAGAGCTATGACATGCTGGACGAAGTGCCGGATATTTATGCGACCGGCACATATTACCCTCCCCGCGGACTATACAAAGGCAGAAGGGACGATTTTCAGCAGTTCCACTGGTTTCAGAAGGGTAACCGAGGGGTACAGGTGGCGGAAGACGAAACAGGACGGGTGCTCTACAATGTCAATTCGAATGTAGCGAAGTATTTAGTTGAACATCCAGAGGTGGCAAAAAGATTAGGAATAAAAATACCAAAATAAATGGCACCCTACACGGGTGATCAAGACCCGCTTTGGGCGCCTAAGTATAGTATAGCGGAGATAAGGCGCTTTGTCAAATCAGTAAAACTGAGCGATTAGGGAATAGATATAAGTAAGCTGTAAAAAAGAAGGAACACGCATGCGTGTTCAGACGCACTTGTGTTCCTATTAATAGTATAAGCTAAAAAGGGCGGAAAGTCAAGGATTTTTAGACGGTAAAAATAGAAAAGGAGGAAGAAAAATGGGCTTTTTTAGCGATTTGTTTGGCGGCGGCGGAAATGTGCCGACCTATGATGTGAATCAAGCCAAAGAGATGTACAACTACACCCTAAACAAAGGGCGTTACAATGTGAACAACGGGTTTGCCGGACTTACGTGGGACCCGACTACCAACACCCTAAACACTACCTACGGGCAACAAATGCAGGGGGTGCTGGGAAACCTTTTTGGCGGAACGAACGCCGATAAACAGGCCGCAGACAGCGTGTACAGCGCGTTTTCTGACCGCTATGAGCCACTTTTTGAACGCCAAACGAACAATTTGCAAGACCGCTTGGTAAACCAGGGTATACCCGTGGGGAGCGAAGCGTATTCCCGCGCGATGAGCGATATGAGCCAAACCCAAAATGACGCCCGCCAGCAGGCCATGTACCAGGCGCAACAGGCAGGGCAGCAGGCGCGCAACAATGAAATCCAAAACAATTTAAGTATTTTTAGTGCGTTTAACCCCTTAAACGGCTATGCGGGTTCTTCCGCCCAGGGTAGTACCGAAATGTACGACAACTTGTACAACAGCCAATTAAACGCCTACAACGCCCAGCAACAGGCCGCGCAGAATATGGCATTAGGCGGACTCGCGCTTGGCTCTTTGGCTGGAAATGTGCTGGGTGGAATTGGCGGGACGCTTTTTGGAAATAAAGAAGGAGAAAAGAAAGGGCTTTTTTCCGATGCGCGCATTAAAGAAAATTTGCGCCCCGTGGGACAGCTGTTTAACGGGCTGACGGTGTATGCGTTTAACTTCCCGGGGGAAGAAGTAACACGCATTGGCCTAGTGGCGCAGGAAGTACAACAGCACATTCCGCAGGCGGTAAGCCAAACGGAAGAAGGGCTTTTGACGGTGGATTACGATTTGGCCAGCCGGTATGACACGGAAACGGAGGAAGAAGAAAATGTCCATAGCTGATTATTTGATGAATTACCCGAAAACGCCGCAACTGAAAACCAATTACGCCGCAAACGCCCTGCAAAATTTGCAGCAGAGCGGCAACCCTTTTGCCGGGATAGCAAGTGCGTTTTTAAGCCCGTTTGCCGCCAAAACAGACCGGGACAACGCCCAGGCTATCCAGCAATATGCCCAGCAGAACGATTTGGCCAAGACGCTAATGAATTGGGGGCGGCAGGACGAATTGGCGCAACGCCAGCGCAACTGGGATTTGCAGGACGCGCAAACCGCCCGCGAAAACAAACTGGCCGATGCACTGGAGCAGTACCGCCGCGAAGACGAACTGGCGCAACGCAACCGTGATTGGAGCTTAGCTGACGCATTACGGCAATACAACCGCGAAGACAAGGTGGCGCAACGCCAGCGCAACTGGGCATTAGACGACAGAAATGCCCTGTGGAATAGAGAAGACCAAATAGCAGAAAATGCTGCTGCAGCGGCACAAAAAAAGTACGAAGACGAACAGGCACAACAACAGGCTCTATCCGAACAAAGCCGCGATGTCGCACTGCGCGGACTAGCTGAACTGCAAGGTATTGCAGATAGAAACAGTATAGGTGCTTTAACGCGTTTTGGAAACAGCATAGGATTTATTAAAGATAAAACGCGGCAGGATTTGGGAAAAATATCCAGTGCTGTGGCCGCTATAGCGCCTATGGCCATTGAGCGTTTGAAAAGCGCGGGCGTGAGCGGCATCAACTCTTTGCCGGAGTTTTTGACTTATGTGGGGCTTCCCGAGAATCCAACCAGCCAAGAGATTGCTGGGGCATTACCCATTATACGGCAGACGCTGGGGCTTGATCCGACGCAAACGGATAAGAGCAAATTGGACGGATATAACAAAAAATATGGGTTATAACTATGGAACTTAAACAGGTAAAAGAAAATGTTCGCAAAATGGTTTCTCTCGGTGCACCGGAAGAAGATATTGACGGATACATTGCGGCTGCCGGGTATACGGTAGAGGATGTGAAAAACTATCAAGCCCCGCAATACTCCGCTTTGGAAAAGGCCGTTTACACCGGGCGCGCCGGGGCGGAAGGGCTTTTATTCGGATTGGGCGATGTGCTGGCCGGGGCGACCAATACGGTGATGAGCCCGCTGGCCAAAACCGTAAACGCATTGAAAGAAGGCACGCCGCTTTCCATGCAGGATTTTAACCCCGTAAAAAACTTTCAAGAAGGGCGCGGGGACTTTGTGCGCGAGCAGGAAGAATTTAAGAAAGAACACCCTGGGCTAAACACCACCGGGGAGTTACTGGGCGGACTGGTAACGGGCATTGGCGGTGCCGGCAAAGTGGCCGGGGCAAAAGCCCTTGGCAAACTGGGCAAATGGGGAACTGCCGCCGCCACCGGCGCAGGAAGCGGCGCGCTGTGGGGGTTTGGAAACGGGCTGACGCGAGGCGACCAAGAATTGAGCCTGACCCAAGGCGCAAAAGAAGCCCTGCCGGGCGCTTTTTTGGGCGGGGCGTTTGGCATAGCGGCGCCTGCGGCGTTTGGCGCAGTCGGCAAGGCGGCCAATTGGCTGAACCGCAATAACAGGGCTTTTCGCAAAGTGGCACAGGCCGCGGGAGACGATTTGCAAAAGAGTATAGACACCCAAACGCCGCTTTTAGACATTGGAAACAGCAAAGTAGCCAAACTGGGCAAGACGGCCAAGCGCAATAATGAAAAGGCCGGAGATTTACTGGATGAGTTTGTGGAACAGGGCTATGCCGGGCAGGGGGATAAACTGCGCCAAATTGTGGGCAAATATATGCCGGCTACGGGCGCGGAAACTGCCGAAACCCTGACCGCCGCCAAACGCGCTTTAAGCGAAGCCGCCTATAAACCGATGCAACAAATGGGGGCGTTGCTCCCCAAAAACCCGGGACTTGCCAAACTGGTAGCCAGTAACCCGCAGATAAAGCGCGCCATGTTGACGGCCAAGCGCAATTTGCCCCAATTGGGAGATGACGGATTTAACTTGTTTAACGAAACCAAAAAAGTGTTGGACGATATGGCCATGCCAAACCCGTTGGCTTCCGGCGCGGAAAAGAGCCGTATCCGCTACGCCCAACAGGCCCGTGGCGCCCTTATTGACGAACTAGACAAGGCCACCGGCGGCCAGTACAAAAAAGCGTTGCAGGAGTACGGCGATTTGCTGGGTGCCGAACAGGCCTTAAGCCGCGGACGAGAACTGATGAATATGGATCCGCAGGCCGCCGCCGAGGTGTACCGGCAAGCGGGAAAAGCCGAACGGGAAGCCATGCGCGTGGGACTGGCGCAGGAATTGCAGCGGCGCATCCGAAAAGGGAGCATAGACGGCTCGGCACGAAACCTGGCTTCTACCCTGGTGGGGAGCGAACAAAATAAACAAATCTTCCGCTCCGTTCTGGGAAAAGACGCCGATAAATTTATTGAAGAACTGTCCGGTGTGAACCGGGCGGTTAAAAACTACGGTATTGTAAAAGGCGGGAGTGATACGGCGGAAAATTTGATGCTTGGGAGCCAAAGCATTAATTTCTTGAAACATCCCGTTGAAGGTGCGGTAAATCTGGTGGGGCGTGGGTTAGACTGGCTGACAGGGCTTAACCAAGAACAGGTGGCCCATATGCTCATTGACCCCGGCTATGCCGCCGTTATGCGTGCCAAAGCGGGGGCGTTGCCGCCTTCTGCCTATATAGACATTAGCGGCGCCGGCGGGGCTTTTGCCAACATCGCAGGACCCAAAACAACTGCAGAAAAAAACATTACCAGAAAAATGTTAGAGGAGAAATTGTTAACAACGGTACGGGGCACTAGCGTTAAAAATCGTTATGCTCAAGGGGGGCAAATTCCTTTTGTTAAGGCGGGAATTAACAAAGCAATTAATTCGAGCGCCGCCTCTAATAAACTTGATTTGTTGGAATATGCACCGGAAATTGCACAAGCAGGACATCCCATTGGTTCCGTTAACCGCGATGTCTTTGGAAACGAATACCGCTACTTGATGACTCCAGTAAAAAAAGGGGATCGTTATAATGGGGCTGTAACAACGACAAAAGCAGGAAACTTTTACAATGTAAATCCTGCAGATTTTTACATAAAAAAAGCCTCTGCATTCACCCCGAGGCACAAACTCGGAAACGCAGAGGTTACTAATAGTATACCCAATAAACAGCCAAAAAACAAGACCGGCAAAAACGCGCTTACCTTGCGGGATTTGATAATCCTGCTTAGCCGCCCTTTTGCGCTGGGCGCCGAGGGGAACATTGCCAAGCAAAATTTACAGGAGGGGAACTGATGCCTTTTGACGAGAATGGAAACTTTACGCGCCTGTACGGCAAAACCGGCTGGCAGGACGACCGAGACGCCAATACCAAAATTTTGGCCTCTCGCCACGATGACGACGCAAACGATACCGCAGACGCTTTGAACCAGACTTTTTTGGCAGACGGCAGAAAGCCCGCATCCGGCGATTTTAAGATGGGCGGATACCGCGTGACGGGGTTGGGAGATGCGCAGGACGCGCAGGGCGCTGCCACCGCCAAACAGGTGCAACAATTTGCATTTAACTACGGAAAAGACGTTTCCGCCGAGCCAAATGCCGTGAAAGTGAACTTGTCCCCGGCTGTGCAAACACTGCCTGCGGGAATGCTGCTGTTTGTGAAGGTGGCAAATGCCAATACGGGAAAAACCACCTTGCAAATAAATAACTGTGCCGCAAAGCCCGTTTATCTGGACGAACAGGAAATTTGCGAGGGAATACTGAAAGCCGGCAAAGAATATATCTTTTTTTATAACAGCGTGCTGGACGCTTTTCAGCTTCTTCCCATCGGCCCTTTAACCGGGCAGAGCGTGCCGCCTTTTACAATGATTTTGCTGGATCATTTGCTTTCGGGCGACGCGGCCATCGGTTGGGAGCTGCAGGGCACGCGGTGCTATAAAAACAAATACTGGGAACAATACGAGCAGCTGGTGCAGGAATATGCAGACGCAGTGGACCGCACCGAAACGGTGGAAGGGCAAGAGTTTAGCTACAAAGTGAATTTGTCCACCATGCGCCGCTTTTACACCAAAAACGCCTATGACGACCGCTTTGCCCTGTGTGGCGATTCGGGCGGGTATGTGCTGGACGAGGAGACCTATTCCTTCTACCTGCCCAAATGCAACAACTATATGCGTCCTGCCGTGGATGCCGACAATTTAGAAGCCTACCAAACCGATACCGTAAGAAAGTTGGAAGGCGTTGTGGGACGCATCCATTTGGCTGATAGGGGAGATGTGCTTACATCGCCCCCCTTTGTGGCTGAGGACAGAGTTTTTACGGCTGTGGGGCAGGACGGCGATGCTTCAAACCAACGATATACGGTCCGCTTAAAAACGGAAACTGCTGGAGAGCATTTTGCCGGCGACGAAACCGCCCCCAAAAGCCGTTTTGTGGCCGTATATTACAAACTGGGCAGCACCTATACCGAGCAAACCAGCCGGGCGGTGCTGGCGGCTGAAGAATACGCCCGGCAGGCGGCACAGGCCGTAACCTCCGCCACCCAGCAAAGCGCGCTTGCTCAAACCGCATGCACCCAGGCGCAGACCGCTTCCACGCAAGCCGCGGCTAGCGCGCAAGAAGCCAAGGATTATTCTTCCGGCGCGCTTGGCGTGCTGACCAATAAGGGCGTTGTAAAATTTTGGCGCGGGACGGCGCAGGAATATGAAGCCCTGGAAAGCAAAGACACCAATACGCTTTATCTGGTGGAGGAAAATTAATGGGAGTTTACCGCGGGAATAAAAATTTAACCCTGTTCTGGGGAAACGGACAGGCGGACGGACTTTCCAACGCGCGGCTATACTTGGGGGAAAAACTAGTGTATATGCCTTTTAGACCGCCGGAAGGAGATTTGCTGTTGGCCGGGAGGGGGGTGTATTTAAAATCCGCCTTAGAAAGCTTTTTATCCTACACCAACGCGCCGCAAATCGTGGAAGACAGTTTGTCCGGGAAGAGCATTGGCGCGGGGGCGTTTGAACTGTCATTCGAAGTGGCAAAAACTGCGATTTCACAGGGAACGACTGTCCTTTTGGATCTGCCCGGAGTGGCAGCGGTAAAAGCCGAAAAAGGAACACTCTATTTTTACTTTGCGTGGGAGAGCGGCTGGAGATATGTTCCCTCTTCGGTGTTGATAGACGGCTGGAATGCTGTGAGCTTGAAGGGAGACGGCAGCCACATTACGCTTTCCGTAAACGGTAAAACTGCCGTTGTAAGCGGGGAAGAATACCCCCATTTAACGGCCGGGCTTTTAGATGTGCGGCAGAATTGGGCGAAATTAAAAAACATTTTTGCGAGAGGAGAATAATATGGCGACGACGAAACAATACAATGATTTGCAAGACGGGGGCAATATCCAAACTGGAGATAAACTTGCGGTAGCGCGCGCCGGCGCTTCGGAACTGCTGACCGTGCCGGCGGAAAGTTTGGCCCAACGGGCCGCGGAAATTGTAAGCACTGACCAAATGCAGGAATTTGTGGCGGATATTGGACTTGGAAAACAGGTATTGGCGCAGGCGCTTAATAATAAAGGCGCCGGCGTTACGGCTGCCGACACGCTTGCCCAGATGGCGGAAAAGGTGGATGCATTGGATGTCGTCGGCGCGAAAGAATATGTTGCGTCAAAATGGCAGTTTTTAACTACTGCACAAAAGCTTGGAGTAGATAGTCCTGACGTAGACGGATATTCTACCGTTTTGCAATATAAAGATTTAGTTTTAACTGTTAATTGCACTACCAAAACCATTACAACCAGAAGAATTGTTGGAGGTAATACCGGATGGACAGAATTAGATTTCCTAGAAGAACCTGATTTGTTGGAGTCGGTCGGTCTTGTTGTTCCAAATAAAGACCATTCTTATGTGGCTATTCTTACTCACGGAAGTAGTCTGGTCAAAATTCTTGTATACCAGATTGGAGATGATGGCGTGTTAAGCAAAAGAGGAACAACTATTTCCACAGCCTATACAGCTGTTCCTTCTGCGAGAAATTATTGTTCGATGTTTTTGAGTCCCAGCGGGAAAAGTGTTTTTTTGCAGCTGGCTTCTACTGTCGGTAAACCAATGTATAAATATGACGTTGATTCTTCGGAAGAAAATATTTTAATGTTATCTTCGTCTATTGCGAACATCGGCTTCTCCACTATGCCCACAGAGGAGACCTTAATAGGAATAGATTCAACCGATCAGTATACAATAATTTATAAAGGAACTATCTCTGGAGACAATGTGTCTGTTTCTTCTTTTTCCTTATCAGGGGCTTCTTCTTCTGCAATCGTACCTCTGACAAAAGATGATCTATTAATCAGCTGGAGCCCTGAAAATTTAAATACATATAGCGGAACTTATAGAAAGTTGCGTTTATATGACTTAACAAACGGGAATTTAATAAAAGAAAAACAAACAAGATATAAATATTTTTCAAACAGTTCTTCTTCTCCAAGCTTTTATACCCAATATTCTCTTTTTTCGTTTAGGTTTGAAAGTGGAGTTTATTCTCTTTTTGATGGATACAATGGAGTTGCAAAATATATAGTTGAAACGGGCGAGTTGAAACTAAATGATAATTCTGAAACCATTATTCTCGGAAGAACACTGAGCAGTATTTTGGTGTTAGATTATAAAGCGAATATCAACTATAATGGGTATTCTGCCGGGGCTAATAATGTGTATGTTTCAGCTAGCAAATTAATGATTGGTCATAAAAGCCCGCTATCTCTCCAACCTTCAAAATGGACGTCTCTTGTTGCTTGCAGTTTTAAAGATGATACTCCTGTTGTTGGAGTGATATATAAAAGAAATGGAAATGAAACGCTTCTTTTCATTGATTTTTTTGATGAAGATGCTTACGCGGCTGGGGCTTATGATTTGGAAAACAGCTCTGCCGTCGTGCAGCTGAGCGGGGAGGCCGACCAATGACGCCGGACTTTTTTAATGCCGCGTGGAAAATCGCTGCCCTTGTGTTTGCCGCTGGCGGAATGTGGAGCGAACTGCGCGCCATCCGCAAGGACATTGCCCGCCTGGAAGCCAAGCAGGATAAATACAACACACTCCAGGAGCGCATGGCTCGGGTGGAAGATAGTTGTGCCAACGCCCATAAGCGTATCAGCGAACTGCATTACAACCGGAGGGACTAAATGGATTATAAAAACATAGCTGAAAGAATTAAAAAACACGAGGGCTTTTC
>CALUXL010000034.1 GCA_944324735.1 uncultured Elusimicrobiales bacterium | reverse complement strand
CTTACCGCTTTAATTACAACACGGTAACCAAAGCCTTGGAACCTACGATTTCCGACTCTAAAAACTTGCTGATGTCTGTAGGTGTAGGTGCGCAAGCCCCGGCCGCCAACATGCAGCAGCCGATGAACGCCCAACAGCAGCAGGCTTTACAGCAGCAGCGCATGATGCAGCAGCAAGCCATGATGCAACAACAGCGCCTGGCCCAGCAGCAAGCTCAGCAGCGCGCCATGATGCAGCAACAGCAGGCCGCCCAACAGCGCCCGGCTCAGCGTCCCACCCGCTAAACAACCCGATATTTATAAAAAACCGCCCTCTTGTAAGGGCGGTTTTTTTATGTGTGTGTGGCTAGAAATATCCGTTTTATCTCCACCATTAAAAATCAAAATATAGCACTCTAAAAACCTTTGTTATACCATTCTTAGGTATACAGACGGTTGTTACAACTTGCAGGCCTAAACTTTGGGGAAATGCCAGGAAATAAAAAACCCTAGAGTAACGGTTATGCTTTTTGTTTTCCGATAAGGAGATAAGGAAAGTCTTATAAAAAGCCGAATTAGAGGCCTTTTTGGCTTATTTAAACCCTTTTAAAAGTATTTGCTAGCCCCTTTCAAGCCCTAAAAGCAAGAAAAGCCCCAGGCATTTTTGATTTTGTAACACACCACCCAAACCTTTAGCCGCTAAAACCACAAAAATAGACCGGGGAGAAAGGTGTTTTTATTTTCCGGCAGGGGAGAACTTCGTTTAAACGGATTGCTATTCCACGGTTTGGGAGGGGAAAAGTAACCGAAAACCCATAAAAAAGCCCCCGGCTTACACCAGAGGCTTTTTAAAAACAAGGCGGAAATTATTTGTTTACCAATTCCGTAACAATGTGTTTCATAATATTAAACACTTTTTCCGTCCAGTCCAAGCTCAGCCATTCATAAGGGCTGTGGGGGTTTTCGTACCCGGCAAAAATATTGGGGGTGGGCAACCCGCGGAAAGTAAGCTGGGCGCCATCCGTACCGCCGCGCACTTGGGCCAGTTTATAATTCACCCCAACGGCCGACAGGGCGTTTTTAAGCACGGTTAAAGCTTGGGGGTGGGCTTCCAGCACGTCCTTCATATTGCGGTATTGTTTGGTAAACGTAACCGATATTTTGGAGTTGGGATATTTTTTAAGTTTTTGATCAATAATTTCCTGCAAGAGTGTTTTGGACTCTTCAAATTTATTTAAATCATGGTCGCGCACGATGCCGCGCAAAACGGCTTGTTCCAAATTGCCGTCCATCCCCATGAAAAGGATGAAGCCGTCCTCTTTGTCCGTCGTTTCCGGCAGGCGGTCTTCCGGCCAGGAAGAAACAATATCCGCCGCAATGCGCACGGGGTTGGCCATAAAATTTTTGGCAGAGCCGGGGTGGCTGTTTTGGCCAACAATGGAAATTTCAAACTTATCGGCATTAAAGTTGCCGTAGTCAATTTCACCCAAGGTGCCGCCGTCAATGGTGTAGGCAAAGTCCGCCCCAAAGCGTTTTACGTCAAAGAAAGCAATGCCGGTGCCGGTTTCTTCGTCCACGGTAAAAGCCACGCGGATTTTGCCGTGTTTGATTTCCGGGTGGTCTTTTAAGTAACGGGCAAAAGTCATAATAACGGAAATGCCGATTTTATCGTCCCCGCCTAAAATGGTGGTTCCGTCGGAAGTTACCAAATCATGCCCCAGGCATAATTTTAAGTTGGGGGCGGTTTCGGGGGAGAGGAACATTTGTTTTTCTTCGTTAATTACCACACGGCCGCCGTCATAATTGGGGTGCAGGCGGGGGGAAATGCCTTTGCCGTTAAAGTCACTCACCGTATCCATATGGGCAAAAAATCCCACCACGGGGGCGGGCACATCGGTATTGGCGGGGATGGTGGCGGTAACAAAGCCGTATTCGTCCATTTCCACATCGGTAAAGCCCAGGGAGGGCATTTCGTCCGCCAGCATTTTGGCAAACATCATTTGAGAGGCGGTAGTGGGCGTTGTTTTTTGGGTAGGGTCACTGGTGGTATCCACGGACACATATTTTACAAAGCGGTTGTATAGTTCTTGTTTAATATCGTTCATAAAAACTCTCCAAAACAGTTTCATTTTATTATACAATTTATTAAATCATGTTCCTAAGGAGGAGGGATGAAAAAACTATTTGTACTGCTTGCGGCCGCCTTGTTTTTTACCGGCTGCGCCAGCACCCAGACCGAAACGGAAAAACTGGCTAACTGCAAATATGCGTTAAGAAGCGTGGAAATTTCGGACTACAATGTAAATTCTTTATCTTTTGATATTGTAATTGCCATTACCAATTTAAACCGTAAAGACACCGCTAAACTAAAACGCTTTGAGGGGGAACTTTCGATGAATGATACCCCTGTTTCCAAAATTAATTTGGAAGAAGCCACCATTTTGCCCAATGCCACCCACAATGCCAAAACGCATATTACGGTGCCTATGTCTGCCTTTAGCAGCAAGCTGTTAGGCTTAGTAAGCATGAATAGCGGCACGATTGATTACCACCTGACCGGGACCATGTATTTTGAAGGCCCGCTGGGGGCGGAAATACCCATACCGGTGGACATTGGCCGCATTGGCGGATACAACACCTAATTTACTAAAAACCCCGCGTAAAAGCGGGGTTTTTATATAACACGGCGTTTTTTACTGGCTATTATTAATTTTGATACCAAACGCCGTTCTCATATTTCCAGCCCAAAGATTGGCAAACTTTACGCCCCATATCTTCATTGCAGGAATGATCCGTACCTTTTGCCACATAACACCAGGAACGCCCTTCGTCTGTACCGCCAGAATGGTCCAACTTGATTTCATAATTATTACACAAATATTTATAATTATACGCCGCTACACGGTTATTTTGATGTAATAGAATAAAAGAATTTCCGTTATCTTCATAAATAATCCAGCCCCCATCGCCCGTGTAACCGGACGGCATTTCTATATCCAGCTCATCAAAACGGGTGGCATATTTGCCATTAGCCAAGTAATAAACTTCCTGAGCGTTTTTAATGCTTCGTGCCATTGTCACTAACTCGGAATAACGCGCCTTGGCCACAGCCACTTGATATTGCGGCAAAGCAAGACTGGCTAAAATACCTATTATTAAAACGACAACCAATAGCTCTATAAGCGTAAATCCAGTATTTTTTATCATAAACAGTATCCCTCCATATTCCTAAAGGCAAAACTCACTATATCAAAAAAAAAAACAAAACAAGCCCTATATATAAACGGATGAAAAAAACAGATATAAATAAAGAGTAAACAGCCTTGTGGAGTATTCTTAATTAACAAATATTTACTGTTTTGAGGCCTTGATAAAAACTGAAAGTATTAAAACGGTTTCATTGCCAAAGTATTTGGCTTTTTCCAACAAAAAAACCGCCTGTAAACAGGCGGTTTTCAAAAAATGATAAATTTAGTTTACAGCAAAACCAAACTTAACACCCACGCCGCGGCCGTGGCCAGGGCAAACGTAAGTGTAACCACGCGCAATGTGTCTTTTACACCGCTTTCGCGAAGCATCACAAAAAACGTGGCCACGCAGGGCAGGTACATCGTCATAAACACACAGCACACTACCAACTGCTCGGGCGATAAGTGATACGGCTCCAGCAAAGCAATGGATATATCTTTACGCAGTACACCCAATAGTAAAACCGGCGTAATTTCCCCGGGTAAAGAAAGCAAATGTTCCACCGGGAAACGAAACACCTTTGTCAGCCAGTCTGTTAATCCAGAAAGCTGCATTAAATCCACAATAAACACGCCGGTTAAAATAAGGGGCAGTGCATCCGCCAAATATTCCTTCATGCGTATCCACAACTTTCTGGCCAAGGGCCGCCACTGAGGAACCTGCCAAGAAGGTATTTCCATAAACAATTCCGGCGTTTCCCCACGCATCAATTTATTTAATACCGTACCGGCCAAAATACCGCTAAAGAACAAAATACCAAATACCAAAAGTAAATATTTCATTCCATATGGAGCCAGCACGGATATGACCATAGCCGTTTGGGAAATACACGGCACAAGCACCAAAATAAGCGCCAGCGCAATAATGCGCTCCCGGCGGGTTTCCAGCACCCGCACGCCCATCACGGCCGGCACCTTGCAGCCAAACCCTAACATAATGGGGATAGCCCCATACCCATGCAGGCCAATTTTATGAAGCAAACTATCCAGCAACACGGCCAAGCGGGGCAGGTATCCCAAATCCCCCAAGAACCCCAGTAAAGCATAAAAAGCCAACACGTAGGACATCACATCCACCAAGGCAATTTTTAAGCCGTCTGTTAACACGCCAAAATATTGTTCTCCTCCGTCGCCCACCAGAATGTGCGTAAGCCAGTGGTTTTCACCCAGGCCGGAAAACAAATTTTGCATAAAGGGGAAGTAATAATTATCGTAATACGGGGAGACAAAATCAATGATATGCTCGCCCACAAAACGCACTAAAAAGAAAGACGCCGCCAACACAATAAACGCCAGCGGAATACCCGTCAGCGGGGTAGTGGCCCAATTTTGCAAATGCTCCCAGAAAGAAGGATGTTTATGCTTCACCGTTTGCACTTTGCTGATAATGTGGCCAATAGCGTGCCATTTTCCTTCCGAGGTGGGGGGAACATGAAAAGGCGTGGACGGTGTTTGGGCCGACAGGCGCGCCGCCTGATAAGACAGCTCCTTGAGCCCTTCCCCGGTGGTAGCCACCGCGGGGATAACCGGTATACCCAATATTTTTTCCAGCTCTTTTACATTAATTTGTATACCCTTTCTTTGGGCTTCGTCAAACTTATTTAAAAGCAAAATGACAGGCTTTTTAAGCTGCATAATTTCCAGCAGGAAATACAGGTTGCGTTCCAGGTGGGAAGAGTCCGCCACGCACACAATAAAATCATATTCCAGCTCTTTAAACAAGTTGCGCTTTTTACCTTCAATCACCCACTCTTCTTCCAAACGGTACAGGCCGGGAATATCAATAATGTCATACGAGTCCCCGTCAAACACCGTCTGCCCGTAATTGAGCCCCACCGTAGTACCCGGGAAATTGGACGAAATAATACCAATGCCCGTTAAGCGGGAGAATATTAAGCTTTTCCCCACGTTGGGGTTTCCGGCCAGCAGAAAAGTGTTCTTTTTGGCGGTTACCAATATTTTTTTGGCGGTTTCACGCCCGATGGCCACTTCCGTGCCCGATACGCTTACCACCACCGGGCTGCGCCCAGGCAGGCGGGTAACAAACTGCCCTTTTACCAGGCCCATGGCGGCCAGTTTTTCGGCGGTTTTGGCATCTAAATTAATGGCTTTTATTTGGGCGGTATTGCCCGTTTTTAATTGCTGAAGAGTGCGTGTAAAATCTTTTTCCATATATTTACAATACAAAATAAAGTTAGCTTTTCCTTACTTTTATTATATCATTCCCGTTCTTTCCAGGCAAGAAAAAACCGGCCCCGCCTATTTGCTGGGCCGGTTAAATATAAAATGACTGGGTTAAAAACCATCCACTGTGGCATAATTGCGCCCGGCCACCACACGGCAAAGTTCTTTGCCTTTTTCGGTATTGGGAACGCAGTTGCGAACGAAGGTTCCGTCGCTGCGGCGTTTTTTGCCAACAATGGAATAGTCTTTATTGGTATTATTACGCTCAAACTTAAGGCCGTAATAATAGGTGCCGTCTCCGGAGAGGCGGGTAACCACAAAACTGTCCGTCGTAATTTTTTCGGCCTCGGCGCCGGAAATATTAGCCTCTAAATTGGTAAACGTGCACTTGGCGTCAAACTGGTTTTGAAACGTGGTATAACAAATGGCCAAAGAATCCTTCAACACGCCCATTAATTGCAAAGCTTCGGCCGCGCGGGCTTTTTCCACCGCTTTTAAATACTGCGGCACCCCTACAGAAGTTAAAATGCCAATAATCAGCACCACTACCAAGAGTTCAATTAACGTAAAACCCTGTTTATTTAAACGCATACACCCTCCTTAAAATAAAATAAAACCTTTTTATAATAATAGCATAAATGCCCTTACGGGGGGAAACGCCATGCGCTGATTTTTTGGAAAGATATTTTGTATAATAAATAGGCAAGACTTACAGATCTGAAATTTATATTTAGGAGAAACAAAACCATGGCTTATAAAGTAAATCCGGATGTTTGCATTAACTGCGGCGCTTGTGAATCTGCCTGCCCTGTCAGCGCTATTTCTGAACAGAACGGCAAAAGAGCGATTAACGAATCCGCCTGCATTGAATGCGGTGCCTGCGCTTCTACCTGCCCGGTAAGCGCTATCGCCAAATAAAAATTGCATTTGCATCAAAAAAACCGCAACCTAAAAGTTGCGGTTTTTTTATGGACAAAAATGCCTTTATACCCCAAAATTAAAAGCACCGGGGGATGTGCCCGGTGCTTTTTTCAGAACCGTTCGGGGGGTAAATCGAAGGTTCTGGGGGATAAAATCTGTTTAAAATATATATTAATATAATAACAAGATTAAAAAAAAAAAGCAAGTTTTTTATTAAAAACCTTGAAAAAATAATTATTTATTTTAAGCTAATGGTTACGGATTACCTAGTACTTTTGTTTGGGCGTTTTTAATAATTTTGTAAAAAAAACCTTTCCTATTTGTATAATATATGTACCGGAGGATTATTATAATGAAAAAAATATACATGCTTTTTGTTTTAACGCTGCTTTCCGCCCCGGCTGTTTGCGTGGCGGCAGGGAGCAATATAGGGTTACAGAATGACTCCGCGGCCCAGCCGTCCGGCACTGAATCGTTGGCCGCTAAAGTTACTGAAAATGTTCCCGGTGATATTTACCGCGGAACGGTATTTGGCGCTCAGAAAAAAGAATACGCCAGCACCACCTTGGGTAAACGGGAAAGAGCCAAAACCAAATTTGTGTACGACACGTCTTTAATCCGTGCCGTTAAAGTGGGCGATGCGGACCGCGTGCGCATTTTGCTGTTTGCCAACGTAAACGTAAACGAACGCAACTACGCGGGTATTACGCCGTTGGCCATCGCCGCCGAGAAAGGCAACCTGGATATTATTAAAATGTTGGTGGAAGAAGGCAACGCCAAAGTAAACGACGTTTCCAGCTATGGCGTTACCCCGCTTATCGCCGCTGCCGCCGCCGGCAATGATGAAGTAGTGGCCTACTTGGTCGCCCACGGCGCCAACGTAACCGCTAAGGACGATTTGGGCAAAACCGCCCTGTTGCATGCGGCCGCTAAAAATAATCCCAAACTAATCCGCAGTTTAATCCAATTAAACAGCAAAGCCACCAACCTGCCTGATGTTACCGGTAACACGCCGCTCATTTACGCGGCGCAAGCGGGTGCTTTAGGCAACGTAAAAGAATTGGTGGAAAACGGCGCCATGATCAACTACAAAAACGCCATTAACGGTATTTCCCCGTTAGCGGCGGCCGCCGCCGAAGGGCAAGACAGCGTGGTTTCTTACCTGCTCAGCAAAGGGGCCAACATTAACGTGCGCGACGCGGGTGGCCGCACCCCGTTGTTCTACGCCATGGAAACCAACCACCCCAAAACGTTTGAAAAATTAATTTCTTTAGGGGCGGATGTAAATGCCAAAGACGCCACCGGCAAAACCGTGATGATGACTGCCGTGCGTCAAATGAAAACGGAATTTGTAAACATTTTGGAAGGCGAAAAAAAAACTGATTTAAATGC
>CALUXL010000033.1 GCA_944324735.1 uncultured Elusimicrobiales bacterium | reverse complement strand
GGCAATGTGCTTTACGGATATGAGCGTATCCTGCCAGAATAACCGCTGTGTAGGTAAATTAATGGCCGATTAGGGGAGTAAATATGAAAAAAGTGATGTTATTGTTAGTGGCCGGTCTTTTTGTGTGTGCTTGTGCAAGCAAGCCCAAAATGGCGGGTGTAAATGCGGTGCCGCCCTCTTATGCCAAACTGGTGGCTAAGGCGGATAAATCCTGCAAAACGGATGCGGACTGCGTAGCCGTTAAAAAAGGCTGCTGCATGTGCCAGGGGTATGAATCTGTAAATAAAGAAGCGGCTGCCAAATTACAGGCCAAGTGGGAAAAAGAATGTGCCGTGGCGGCCTGCACCATGCAAATGTGCTATGTGGAAATTGACCCCGTATGCCAGAACAATGTGTGCACCGGTACCCCCAAACCGATGGATTCTTACTTTGCTAAATAAGGAGTGTATTTCATGAAAAGAGTATTCTTTTTACTGATGGGTGCTGGTTTGTTGGCCGCGTGTGCCTCTTCCGCCCCGAAACCGGTGGGTATCAATGCCACCCCGGAAGCTGTAACCAAAGCCATTGCCAAGGCGGATAAGACCTGCAAAACGGATGCGGACTGCGTAGCCGTTAAGAAAGGCTGCTGCCCTTGTGCCGGTTATGCGGCGGTAAATACCCAAGCGGCCGAAAAAGTGAACAAAGTATGGGCGCAAGAATGCAAAATTGCTCCGTGCACGCGCGAAATGTGCTATGTGGAAATCACCCCCAAATGCGAACAGAACATTTGCATCGGGGAGCCCAAACCCATGGAAAGCTATTTTGGTAAATAAGCCAAAGCTGAACGGGAGAAACCAATATGAAAAAAATTCTGTATGTTTTCGCCCTGCTTTTAACAGCAGGGGGGGTGCATGGATATGAATTTCAGGTTTCTCCCGTTCAAGAAATTGCCGCGCTGGAAGAATCCCAAAGCCGTTTGGATATGAACGGGCTAGAATGCGGGCTTCTTTTGGTTGAGAGCCAAATACCCTCATTGGATTTTCAGATGTCCGCTATCGGCGGATGCGGCGTGGAAAAAACCACACAAGGATATGCCGTTTATTTAGGCCAAGGCACCCGTTATGTTACCCTTGCCGCTCCGGGTTTTAAGCCGTTTCGCTGGGAGTTTGATATGCCTTCCGGCGCGATAAAAGAAAAGCAATATGCGGCCCAGGTGGGGACGGCCGGGGTAAACCCGGATACATTTTCCGCCTCGGATATGGAAATAAGAGGTTCTTTGCGCCGGGAGACGTTTGGTTTGGTAGCCCGGTTTATGGGGGGAGGGCAGTCCGTATTAAAAATTCATACAGACCTGCCTTTTTCTGCGCTGGAAGATACCCTTTTAATCCCAGGTTCTTATACCGTGAAGGAAGAGACTGAGTCCGCACCTTATTATTTATATTTAAAAGCGGGAACGCCTTTTCAAAACATTGTACGGAAGGACGTGTTAAAAGGGGATATTGCCTGGGAAACCCCGCTGGAAGGAAAAACGGATTATCAGTTGGATTTAACTTGGGGCTTTAATCCCCAGCAAAAAACGCGGGAAGTTAAAGCGCAACTGAAAAATATTCTGCCTTAAACCTCTTTTTTATTTACGGCCACTCCTTGTTTTTGGAACGGTTCTTTTTAACTAAAGGCCCTGGGTTATGCCCGGGGCCTTTTGGCATCTTAACATAATATTAAAGTTACGACAGCAGATGGAATACTTCGGTTCTGTTTCGCTCTTTTGCCAAATCCAACGCGGTTTTGCCTTCTTTATTTTTGATGTTTTTATCTATATAAGGTTGCGCCAATAATAACTTTACAATTTCCGTATAACCGTTTAAGGCGGCTATGTGCAGGGGAGTATTGCCGTTTTCAGAGTAAGGAGCATTCACGTCCGCCCCGTTTAGCAACGCTTGTTTTACCTTATCTAAATCTTGGGACAACACCATCATATATAAAGGGGAGGTGTTTCCCTTTTTGGGGAATTGCTCCTGTAGCTGCGCGTGCAGAGGCGGGTTTTCTGGCTGTTGTTGGGCAGGGAACGCTTTTTTGCTTCTTCTATGGAGGCCAACAGATTCTGCGGATAGGGTTCGTTTGGATGGGAAAGCCACCAATACCACAAATTGGATTGGTGGAAATGCTGCATCACAGAAGAAAACTCAAAGAAAAACTGCCGCAAAGAGAGGAGTATCAGGCAATATTTTACCCATATAAACAAATAGATTATTAAACATTGTTGCAGCAGGGAGGGGTTTTCATATGGGCGTGTAAACCAAGCGGCTATACAGAGTAAAAGCAAAAAGGGGGTGATTAGGATGGTCCAGTACAGCAAGGTTTCACCGTATGGGGTTACGTGCTGAGGGGCTGTTTGCATTAAATCCCACTCTACCCAAATGCTAAATAAGGCTAACGCGCTTACAAAGAGGGAAAAGAACTTTAACAGTTGCCAATAATCATAGGGTGTTTGAAAGGGGTATTTAATAATTTTAGCTAGGCGGCTATCAGGTGCCATAAAAGCCTTTGCTACATTGTTAAAAAGGTGTGTTTCCCGCAGTAGAAACACCCACATAAAAGCCGCGCAAAACCCCAATATGCCCAGTAGGGCAACACTGGCAGCCAGCAAAAAACCACAAAAACAACCCCACCGCGTGTAGCGGATGATTTTGGGGGCGGTAGTAGCATCCGGCGGGAAAAACTTAATGGGTAAAACGTATAAGAAGCCCGTAAGCATCAAAAACATAACAATAATACCGCACCACAGGATATGCCACCCCCTTGGCAGTTGGCCCAGGGGAAACAGGTTTGAAAAAACCGCCCCCAGTACAAGTATGAGAATGAGGCCCAATACGGTTGATAGGGCGCGGTAGCTACTGTTAAATTTATTTTTTAAGATGGTTTCTTCCATTTGTGGTTGTGGCATAAGTTTTGCTTTCCCCCAAAAAGCGTTTAATATATCACATCTTTACAATAGAATACGGATATTATACAATATATACAAGCGAATTTTAGGCGGTGAATTTGAACGCAAAAACGGTGAAAATTGTTAGTAAAATTCCCCCACAAGCGCCCCTAATTTTGGTATAATAAATAGTACCGAATTTAGAAGCATGGCAGCAAAATTCCTTACCGGCTCGTCGTAGAAGGCGAACCGGGGAAGGATTTTCTGTCGTATAATTTTTTTACAAAAGTTGTTTTAAGGAAAACAAAATGGCAGAAAAAACAGACAAAAAAGCTCATGTGTTGAGCCAAGAAAGAATCCGCATTAAATTGCGTTCTTATGACCATCGCATGTTGGACACCTCGGTTTCCCGCATTGTGGAAACTGCCCAAAAAACGGGTGCCATCGTGGCGGGTCCTGTTTTATTGCCGGTTCGGATTAAGAAGTACACTGTGCTTCGCTCTCCCCATACCGACAAGAAAAGCAGAGAACAGTTTGAAATGCGCATTCACAAAAGACTCATTGACCTCAAAAGCCCCACCTCTAAAACCGTGGACGAATTGATGAAACTCGACTTGCCCGCCGGCGTAGATGTGGCCATTAAAAGCAATTAAGGAAATTAAGACACTATGACAGAAGAAATCAAACAAGCTGCTGGTGCCCAAGAGGCAACCCCCGTTGCTGAAGCGGCCAAAGCAGAAACTGTCAAAGAAGCTCCCGAATCTTTCCGCTTTGTATTAGGCGAAAAAATCGGCATGACGCAGCTCTTTGATGAAAAAGGCAATCTGTATGGTGTGTCCGTTGTAAAAGCGGGCCCCTGCAAGGTTGTGCGTGTCAGAACCATGGAAAAAGACGGCTACAACGCCGTTTGCGTAGGTTTTGGCGAAGTGAAAGAAAGCAAACTGAACAAACCTGAACTCGGTTACTTTAAAAAAGTAAACGCCGCGCCGGTTAAACATATGAAGGAATGCCGTGTTGCCGACGTGAACGGTTTTGAAATTGGCCAAGTCATTTCACTTGAAAAAGTATTCAAACCCGGCGATTATGTAGACGTACAGGGTAAGATTAAAGGGCACGGTTTTGCGGGCGCCATGAAACGCCACGGCTTTGCCGGTCAGCCTGCTTCCCACGGTGCGTCCGACAGAGAAAGAGCCCCGGGTTCTTTGGGCTCTCGCCGTTCCTTGGGTAAAGTGCTTTCCGGCCAGCGCATGGCTGGGCATTATGGCACCACCACCCACACCGTATCCAAAATTGAAGTTATCAAAGTGGACAGCGAAAACGGTCTTCTTTTCTTAAAAGGTTCCGTTCCGGGTGCCAAAGGCTCCATCGTGTCCGTATTGGAAACTTCCAAAAACAGAAAACATGTAGTGGCTCCTATCGTGCAGAAAATTTCTGCCTCCAAAGCCGCTAACAAGAAGTAAGGACTTGGACCTATGGAAACAAAAGTTTTAGATATCAAAGGTAAAGAAAAAGGGACCTGCGCCTTGCCGGAAAGCTTGTTTGCCGTCAAAGCCAACCCCACTTTCTTGCACGAAGTCGTCACCGCTTTCTTAGCTAACCAAAGAAGCGGCACCGCCGATGTGAAAACCCGCAGTGAAGTTTCCGGCACCGGCAAAAAACCGTGGAAACAGAAAGGCACCGGCCGTGCGCGTCAGGGTAGCTTGCGTGCTCCCCAGTTCCGCCATGGTGGTGTGGCTTTTGGTCCCACCCCGCACTCTTTCCGCCAGGAATTGCCTGCCGGCAAACGCCGCTTGGCTTTAGCCATGGCTTTGTCTACCAAACTTTCCGAAGGCAACTTGGTTGTGTTGGAAGATTTGAAAGTAAGCGAACCCAAAACCAAAGGCTTTGCCGCTGTGTTGGAAACTTTAGCCGCCGGCCGCAAACCGTTGTTGTTGGGCAACTTTACGGATGCCAACACCAAACTGGCCAGCCGCAACATTGCCGGGCTTACCCACATGCTGCCGGAAGATCTGAACGCCTATGTAGTGCTCAACAGCACCAAGGTGATCATGACCAAGGAAGCGTTGGAAAAAATCAGCTCCACGTTCGCTAAGGAGGCCAAATAATGACCCGTACTTACGATATTTTAAAGAAGCCTCTTTTGACTGAAAAGAGCCTGATTGCCAGAGATTCCCAGAACCGCTATGGTTTTGTGGTATCTAAAGATGCGTCTAAGGGCGAAATCAAAACTGCCGTAGAAAAGATCTTTAACGTTACCGTTGTTAAAATTAACACCATCACCGTTACGGGCAAAACGCACCGTATGGGCCGGTACGAAGGTAAAAGACCTGACTACAAGAAAGCTTTCGTAACCCTTAAAGAAGGCGATAAAATAGAAGTGGTGGAAGCCACTGCTAAGTAGAGTATTAAGGAGAACTACTAACTATGCCTATTAAGTCATTTAGACCTTATACCCCTTCCCGCAGAACGATTACGGTGGCCGACTTTTCGGAAATCACCAAAACCACCCCGGAGAAGAGCTTAACCAAAGGTCTGCGCAAAACCGGTGGCCGCAACAACACCGGTATGGTGATGGTACGCCACATTGGCGGCGGTCACAGACGCGCTTACAGACAGATTGATTTTAAGAGAGAAAAACTGGGTATTCCGGCGAAAGTTGTATCCATCGAATACGACCCGAACCGCAGCGCCCGTATTTGTCTTTTGAATTATGCCGACGGTGAAAAAAGATATATTCTTCACCCGGTTGGCGTAAAAGTAGGGGACGTGTTGATGTCCGGCCCGACTGCCGAAATTAAAGTGGGTAACTGCCTTGCTCTTAAAAATATTCCTGAAGGTACTTTTATCCACGCCATTGAATTACAAGTCGGCAAAGGTGCTCAGCTTGCCAGAAGCGCCGGCTCTCAAGCCCAGCTGATGGCCCGCGAAGCGGACTACGCCCACATCAAAATGCCGTCTGGCGAAATTCGTTTGGTACCCAGCGATTGCTGCGCCACGATTGGTCAAGTCGGCAACGTAGATCACGCCAACATCGTAATTGGTAATGCCGGCCGCAATCGTCATCGTGGCATCCGCCCGACGGTACGCGGTAGCGCCATGAACGCTGTAGATCACCCGATGGGTGGTGGCCGCGGTCACGGTAAAGGCGGCAACATACCTCGTTCCCCCTGGAACCAACAAACTCGCGGTTTGAAGACCCGCTCCACTAAGAAAGCGTTTGGTTGGATGATCGTCAGCGACAGAAGAAAAAATAAGGCTGGTAAGTAATTATGGGAAGATCAACTAAAAAAGGTCCTTATGTAGATTTAAACCTGTTGGAAAAGGTTCAGGCTATGAACTCTTCCAATGAAAAGAAACCTATCAAAACGTGGGCGAGAGCCTGCACGATTGTTCCCGAATTTGTGGGACACACCTTCTTGGTGCATAACGGCAGAAAGTTCCTTCCCATCTATGTCTCTGAGAGAATGGTAGGTTACAAACTCGGTGAATTTTCTTTCACCCGGGTATTCAAAGGCCACGGTGGTATGACCAAAGACTCCACCGCCTTGAAATAAGAGTTGAGGATTTGATATGGAAGCTTGTGCAAAAGCTAAATTTCAACGGTACGGTAGCCGCAAGGTGAACCTCGTGCTGGACCAGATCCGCGGTAAAAATGTCAAAGCGGCGGAAGACGTCCTTCCGTTCATTGCCAAAAGAACCTCTGATCTCGTGTTCAAGACTGTTCACAGCGCTGCCGCCAACCTGGAAGTAAAAGCGGGCAAAAAATTGGATATGAGCAAAGTATTCATTAAAGAAGCCTTTGCCAATTTGGGGCCCAGCAATCATTTAAGAAGAGTTCAGCCCGGCCCGCAAGGCCGCGCTATGCCCTATAAAAAGAGCATGTGCCATCTGACTGTCATCGTTTCCGACGAAAAAAAGGGAGGTCGCTAAGATATGGGACACAAGATTCACCCCCGTTCTATAAGACTGGGTTATATTCAGGATTGGCGTTCCCGCTGGTTCGCCCCCAAGAATATGCCGGCGCTTATCATGGAAGATTTCCAGATTCGCAAAATTGTAGATGACAAGTTCAAAATGGCCGCAGTAAGCTATGTAGGCATTGAACGTGCCGGCGCTTTCTTGCGTTTGAACATTCACACCGCCCGCCCGGGTGTGGTGATTGGCAAGAAAGGGGCTGATATTGAAGCCCTTCGCAAAGAAATTGAAGCCCTCACCGGCAGCAAAACCTTTGTGAACGTAATTGAAATCAAGAGCCCGGAAACGGATGCCCAGTTGGTAGCGCAGTCTATCGCCATGCAGCTTGAAAAACGCGCTCACTACGGCGCTGCTATGAAGAAAGCGATTGAAAAAGCGCTTGCTGGCAAAGCTTTGGGTATTAAAATTATGGTATCCGGCCGTTTAGGCGGTGCCGAAATTGCTCGCACGGAATGGAAACGCGAAGGCCGCGTACCGCTGCACACCTTGTGCGCGGATATTGACTACGGTTTTACCGAAGCGTCCACCGTCAGCGGTAAAATTGGTATTAAAGTGTGGATCTTCAAGAGAACGCACTTTGCCAAATCTCCCAAAGAGATTATGCAGGAACTGAAAAAACATAGAGATATGGAAAGCGGTTCTGCCGAAGGCGTCACGGAAGTCGTTGCTCCGGCCAAGGAAGCTAAATAGTAGAGGTCTTTACTTATGTTAATGCCTAAAAGAGTAAAATATCGCAAACCGTTTAGCGCCCCCCGCATTAAAGGCAATGCCAAAAGAGGCGCTGAGGTTGTGTTCGGTGAATATGGGCTGAAAGCGTTGGAACCCAAATGGATCACCGCCCGGCAGATTGAAGCTGCCCGTATTACGCTGTCCAGATTCATCAAGAAAAAAGGTAAACTCTGGATTCGCATTTTCCCGGATAAAGCCATCACCAAACACCCGGCTGAAACCCGTATGGGTAAAGGTAAAGGTGCTCCGGACCACTGGGTGTGTGTCGTAAAACCCGGCAGAGTGTTGTTTGAATTGGAAGGCGCCACGCTGGAAGATACCAAACAAGCCATGAAGCTGGCTTCCGACAAACTGCCCATCAGAACTAAATTGGTGACGAGAAGATAGTATGAAGACGAACGAAAAAGAAGCTTTGAAACAAAAAACCGTAGCTGAATTAAACGAAGCGCTCGGTAAAGCGAAAGAAAAGAAATTCAACCTTCTTTTCAAACACAGCACCACCCCCATCGCCAACCCGATGGAAATCCGGGCTGTAAGACGCGAGATTGCTCTTCTGCAGACCTTGATCAACCAGAAGAAAGAGCAGAACTAGAGGTTTTATATATGGAAAAACAAGAATCCCGTGGACAAAGAAAAGTTCTCACCGGCGTGGTGGTTTCTGACAAGATGAACAAAACCCGCACGGTGCTGGTGGAACGTCTGGTTCGCACCGGTCTGTACAGCAAAACGCTGAAAAGAGCGGCCAAGTTCCATGCGCATGACGAAGGCAATGAGAGCAAAATCGGGGATAAAGTGGAAATTATGAGCACTCGCCCCGTGTCCAAAACCACCAAATGGCGTGTTTCAAAGATTGTGGAAAAAGCCAGAGCTTAGTTTTTAAAACTTACGGAGTTAATAAACTATGATTCAACTCAGAAGCATCCTCAACGTGGCCGACAATTCCGGCGCCCGCAAAGTACAATGCTTTAAGGTGCGCGGTGGCCACCACCGGGATATCGCAACTTTGGGAGACGTCGTGATGTGCTCCGTCAGAGATGCGATCCCTACTTCCGCCATTAAAAAAGGCGACGTGGTACGCGCGGTAGTAGTGCGCGTAGCCCGTGAAAAAAGACGTAAAGACGGTTCCTATATCCGCTTTGATGACAATGCTGTATGCATCATCAACGATAATGGCGAACCTAAAGGCACGCGTGTGTTTGGCCCTATTGCGAGAGAACTGCGGGAAAAGAACTTCCTTAAAATTATCTCTCTGGCCCCCGAGGTAGTATAGTTATGATTATCAAGAAAAAAGACACTGTGTTGGTTTTGTCCGGTAAGGACAAAGGCAAAAAAGGTGAAGTGAAATCTGTCAACCCGTCCAAGAACAAAGTAGTAGTGGTGGGTATTAATATGATTTCTAAACACGTTAAGCCTTCCCAAAACAAACAAGGCGGCATCACCAAGATGGAAGCTCCTTTAGACGCTTCCAACGTGGCGGTGGTGTGCGGCAAATGCAAAAAAGCCATGACCCCGAAAATCCAAGTAGCGGCCGATGGCACCAAAACGCGCGTATGCCGCAAATGCAATGAGCCGATCATTTAATCTAGGTAAAGTTAAAATGACAAAAGAAACGAAGAATACGAAAGTTCCGTCAGATTACCAGCCCAGACTGCAGAAACTGTACAAAGAAAAAGTACTGCCTGCTTTGCTTAAAGAAATGGGACAAACGAGCCCTATGGCCGTGCCGAAGCTGGAAAAAATCGTCATCAACGTGGGCGTGAAAGAAGCCCGCGAAGACATTAAAGCGTTGGACGTTGCCCGCGAAGATTTGACCGCTATTGCCGGCCAGTCTGCGCAGGTAAGAAGAGCCAAGAAATCCATCTCTAACTTCAAACTTAGAGAAGGTATGCCCATTGGTGTACGCGTAACCTTGCGCGGTGCCAGAATGTATGAATTCTTGGAACGCTTTATTTGCATTGCCTGCCCCCGCATTCGCGACTTTCAGGGCTTTAACGATAAAGCTTTTGACGGCAAAGGCAATTTGAACCTGGGTATTAAAGAACACTATATTTTCCCGGAAATTGATGTGGAAAAATCACCCAAAGCCCATGGTATGAACATTACGTTCGTCACCACGGCCAAGAACGACGAAGCCGGCCGCCTGCTCATGACTTACATGGGTATGCCTTTCCGCAAAGCGGCTGCTAAATAAGGAGCAAACACTTTATGGCTACCAAAGCATGGGTTGCAAAAATGGCTAAAGACCAAAAGTTTGCCGTGCGGTATCATAACAGATGCCAGATCTGCGGCCGCGCGAGAGGTTACTATCGCGACTTCGGTCTCTGCCGTATCTGCCTGAGAAAGATGGCACACCAGGGTTTAATCCCGGGTCTTAGAAAATCGAGCTGGTAAAATTTACAGGAGGAGGCGCCTTATCGGATTAACTCCGTTAAGCGGAAAGTGTTCTGAGAGGGCGGCCTATACACATGGATCCAATCGCAGATTTCTTAACCAGAATAAGAAACGCCAACATGAAAAAGAAGGAAAAAGTGGATATTCCTTTTTCCAAGATCAAAACGGAAATTGCCCGCGTTTTGAAAGAAGAAGGCTATATTGCCAATTTCAAAGCCGTGCATAACGAAACCAAAGGCGGCGTAGTGAGAGTTTTCCTCAAATACACGCCTGATAACGAATGCGTAATCCAAGGGCTCAGAAGAGTCTCCAAACCGGGGCAGCGGGTGTACAGCGCGTACAACAACATTCCCAAAGTCCGCGGTGCGTTTGGTATTACCATTTTGTCTACGTCTAAAGGCATCATGACCGACAGCCAAGCCAAAGCCCAAAAGATGGGCGGCGAATTGCTGTGCCAGGTTTGGTAAGGGGGGAATATGAGCAGAATCGGTAAAAAGATTATCAATGTTCCCGCCAAAACCAAAGTGGAAGTGAAAGGTCAAACCATTACCGCCACCGGCGCGTTGGGCACCTTGTCTTACACTTGCCCGGCGGACGTAACCATCAACTTTAAAGACAATGTCCTTTCTTTTTCCATCCCGGAAGGGAAAGAAAAAGAACTCAACGCTATTCACGGCACCACCCGCGCGAACGTTTTCAACATTGTTGAAGGCGTAACCAACGGTTTCACCAAAGTGTTGGAAATCAACGGTTTGGGGTATCGTGCTTCCGTGGCCGGCACCAAATTGAATTTGGAATTGGGTTTTTCCCACCCGGTAAATATGGACATTCCGCAAGGTTTAACCGTAACCGTAGACGGCAAGAGCGGTGCGGTTTCCATTAAAGGAAGCGATAAATTTTTAGTGGGTGACTTTGCTGCTAAGATTAGAAGAATCAGACCTCCGGAACCCTACAAGGGCAGCGGTATTAAATACCAGGGCGAACATATTGCCCGCAAAGCCGGTAAGACTGCGGCAGGAGGCAAATAATTATGGCTACTAAACAGGAAAGATACCAATTCAGAAAAGACAGAAGCCGCGGCCACTTGCTGGCCACCGGTGCTCACAGACCGAGACTGTCTGTTTACAGAAGCTTAAAATACATCTATGCCCAAATTATTGACGACAAGACCCACAGCACTTTAGTGTCTGCCACCACCTTGTCGGCCGAATTGGAAGGCAAATATAAAGCTTCTGGCAAAAGCATTGAAGCCGCCAAAGCCTTGGGCGCTGTAATTGCCAAGAAAGCTTTGGAAAAAGGCATTACCGAAGTGATGTTTGATCGCGGCGGCAGAGTCTACCACGGCAGAATTAAAGCGCTTGCTGATTCCGCCAGAGAAGCAGGCTTGAAATTCTAAGAGTTACAGGTGAATTTAATGTCTAACGAAACGCTGAAGAGCGAAAACAGAAAAGAAGCGAAAGGCAAAAGAGCCGAGTTTCCTAAAGCCAAACCGGCGATGGAAGGAAAATCCACTGTAATCCACGTGGCCCGCACGGCCAAAGTGGTGAAAGGCGGTAAACGTTTTGGTTTCCGCGCGTTGGTAGTAGTTGGCAACGGCTCCGGCAAAATCGGTGTGGCCATTGGTAAAGCGAACCAGGTACAGCTGGCAATCGCCAAAGCCGAATCCCACGCCCGCAAACACATGATCACGTTCCCCATCGTGGGCGAAACCATTCCGCACGAAATCATCGGTAAATTTGGTTCCGCCTCTGTGTGGATGAAACCTGCCGCCCCCGGTACCGGTGTAATTGCCGGCGCGGGTGTGCGCCTGGTGTTTGAAGCTGCCGGTATTAAAGACGTGTTGGCCAAAAGCTTGGGCAGCACCAATCCGTGCAATTTAGTATACGCTACGATGGAAGCCTTGAAGATGCTCAAGAGCAAAGAAACCGTAGACGTGTTGCGCGGCAAAGCCGCCGCTGCCGCGGCGGAAGCCCCGAAAGCCGAAGCGCAAGCCGAAGCTGCCAAGGCCGAATAGTTTTGTGGAGAAAAAGATATGGTAACTTTGAATAAACTTTTCCCTAAACATGGTTCCAGAAAAGCCAAAAGAAGACTGGGCCTTGGCCCCGGTTCCGGCTTGGGCAACTACTGCACCAAAGGTATGAAAGGGCAGACTTCCCGCTCCGGTAATACCCGCAAAGAAAGCAAAGAAGGCGGTCAGATGCCGTTGATCCGCCACACGCCGAAGAGCGGTTTTTCCAATAAAGATTTTGCCAGACGGTTTGACTATGTCAACGTAGGCACGTTGGAAAAGCTCTTTAAAGCGGGTGAAGAAGTAACCCCGGAAGCTTTGAAAAAAGCCGGTGTCATTCATGATGCCAACAGCGTAAAAGTCCTCGCCATGGGCGAATTGACCAAAGCGCTTAAAGTGTCTGCCCACGGTTTTTCCGCTACCGCTAAAGCGGCTATTGAAAAAGCCGGCGGCACCGTTACCGTTATTGAAAAGAAGACCAAATAATGGATAACAACAATACGGTTGCAAATATCTTCAACGCCCCCGAACTCAAGAAGAGACTTCTCTTCTTGATCGGGGCGTTGGCTGTTTTCCGGATTGCGTCCGCAATCCCGATACCCGGTATCAATGCGGAAGTGCTGCGCCAGATGTTTGCCCAGCACGAAAACGGAATTTTAGGTTTTATGAACCTGTTTTCCGGCGGCGCTTTGGGCCGTTTTTCCATTTTGGCATTGGGTATTATGCCGTACATCAACGCTTCCATTATCATGGGGCTCGTGCGCGGGGCGCATATATTCCCGGCGCTAGACCGCATGCATAAAGAAGGCGAAAGCGGCCGGAGAAAAGAAAACCAGATCACCCGTATTTTTGCGTTGTTTTTAGCTCTGTTACAGGGCGCCATGATGACCTTTGCCATTACCAAGGTAGAGGGCGCGGGCGGTATGTCCGCGGTGATCAATCCGTCGGTAATGTTTTTTATTACCACGGTGCTTACGTTAGCGGCTGGTACCATGTTTGTAATGTGGCTGGGTGAACAAATTACCGAAAAAGGGATTGGGAATGGTATTTCCTTAATCATCTTTGCCGGTATCGTGGAACGCTTGCCCAGCGCCATTATGGAAGTGGTCAACCGTGTTAAGACGGATGAGATGGATTTCTTTATGGCTTTGGTAATTTTGGCCGCGGTAGCGGTTATTACCGCGTTGGTGGTGTGGCTGGAAACGGCCCAGCGCCAAATCCCGGTGCAATATGCCAAACGCCAGGTAGGCAATAAAATGTACGGTGGGCAAACCAGCTATCTGCCGCTTAAGATAGACCAGAGCGGTGTGATTGCGGTAATCTTTGCCTCTTCCGTGATTTCTTTGCCGCTTACGATTGCCAGCTTTAACCAGGAAGCCCCCTGGGCCCAAACCCTGATGAGTTACATGAACCCCAGCAATATTTGGTATATGCTGTTGTTCTCTGGCTTGATTATTTTCTTCTGCTATTTTTACAACTCCATGACGGTTAACCCCGCGGACTTGGCGGATAACATGAAGAAATGGGGTGGCTTTATCCCGGGCATTCGCCCCGGCGAACCGACCAAAAACTACATTGAGTGGGTAATGAACCGCTTAACTTTCTGCGGCGCGATTTTCGTGTGTGCGATTGCCATTTTGCCGGATTTCTTCCGCACAAAATTTGGTGTAGATTTTTACTTCGGCGGTACCGCCTTGTTAATCGTGGTAGGTGTAGCGCTGGATACGGTGGGCCAGATACAGGCACACTTGTTGGCGCGCAACTATGAACCTTTGATGAAAGGCAGCAAAAGAATCAAAGGCCGCTGGTTTAACGTAGGCCAGTAATTTTATTTGTCAGAGGCTGCTGTTTTCCGCCGTAGGCGGGGCAGCAGCCTCTGCAAGCTTTAAGCAGTAGTTAAGACAAGTAGTTTAGAACAGATTTTTTATTTTTAAGGACAGGCTTTTGCAATGATAAACATCGTGTTAATGGGCTGCCCCGGCGCCGGGAAAGGCACCCAGTCGGCCAAAATGCAGGAAAAATTCCATTTATATCATATTTCCACGGGGGACGTGCTCCGGGCCGAAATTTCCAAAGGAACCGAGCTTGGTAAAGAAATTGCCGGTATTATTAACAAAGGCAATTTAGTACCGGATTCTTTAATGATTTCCATGTTGGAAAATATTGTAAAAAATACCGAACAAGGTATTATTTTTGACGGGTTTCCCCGCACGGTGAAGCAAGCGGAGGCGTTGGATGAAATGATGAAACGCCTGAACCGCAAAATTACGCAGGTAATTATGATTACCTTGCCGGAAGAAGAAATTATCAGCCGCATTACTTCCCGCCGCCAGTGCAAAAAATGCGGAGAAATCTACCACGTAGATCCGGCCGCTCCTATGCAAACCTGCAAAGCCTGCGGTGGGGAATTGTATACCCGTGCGGATGATACGGCCGAACGCGTGAAACACCGCATTGAAGTATACCATCAGGAAACGTTGCCCGTAAAAGATTATTATCAAAACAGCGGCGTGTATAAAGAAGTGGACGGGCACCAAACGCCGGATCATGTATTTGCGGACATTTCCAACTTGTTGGAAGAAGGCGCAAAATGATAGAGATTAAAAGCAAACACGAATTAGATTTGATGCGCGCCAGCGGCAAAGTAACGGCTGCGGTATTAAAATTAATGACGCAGTTGGTAAAGCCTGGCGTGTCTACATACGATTTGGACAAAGCGGCCGAAGAAACCATTCGCTCCTTCGGAGCGACGCCGTGTTTCCTCGGTTATGCAGGATATCCGGGCAGCATTTGTGCTTCGATAAATGAAGAAGTCGTGCACGGAATCCCCAAAAAAGATAGAATATTAAAGAGTGGTGATATTATAAGTATAGATACAGGAGCCCGGCTTGACGGCTTCTGTTCTGATGCCGCTATCACCCTCGGCGTGGGAAAAGTGTCTGACGAAGCCCAAAGACTGATGGATGTAACCAAGAAGTCTTTGCATAAAGCGATTGGGCTTGTCAAACCGGGGGCCCGGTTAGGAGATATCGGGCACGCGGTGGAGACTTTTGCCGAGCTTCACAACATGGGAGTAGTAAGAGATTATTGCGGGCATGGAATTGGCCGCAATATGCACGAGGAGCCCAGCATACCAAACTTTGGTAAACCGGGCACCGGCCCTATGTTAGAAGAGGGCATGGTACTTGCTATCGAACCCATGATTACAGCGGGAACGTATAGAGTCAGGCAGCTAAGTGACGGTTGGACGGTGGTCACGCGGGACGGCAGTAATGCGGCCCACTTTGAGCACACAGTAGCCGTTACGGCTAACGGCAGTGAGATTTTCACTGCTTTTGAATAACTCCTACGGGAGCGTATTCTGATTTAATCCGAACTCGGAGATGTATGAGCGATAAAATCGAACTGGAAGGAAAGGTTTTGGAAGCGTTGCCCAACGCTATGTTTAAGATCGAGATAGCGGGCGGCAAAACGGTTCTGGGCCACATATCCGGCAAAATGAGAGTTCATCATATAAGAATCCTGCCTGGGGACAAAGTGAAGTTGGAACTTTCCCCTTATGATTTGACCAAAGGCCGGATCACTTATAGGGAGAAATAAATGAAAGTCAGAGCCAGTGTGAAAAAGATATGTCAAAAATGCAAAATCATTAAACGCAACGGCGTAGTTCGGGTGGTTTGCGAAGTAGCGAAACACAAACAGCGCCAAGGTTAATTTACAGGAGTTTTAGAACATATGGCAAGAGTCGCAGGTATTGATTTACCGAAAAATAAAAGAATAGACGTCGCCTTAGAATATATCTATGGCATCGGCAAGAAAAACGCCAAAGAAGTCCTCGCCAAATTGGAAGGCCAGATTGACCCCGCCACCCGCGTGAAAGATTTGACCGAACAGCAGGCCGGTCTCTTGAACACCATCTTGCAGAAAGAATATAAAGTGGAAGGTGAATTGAGAAGAGAAGTAGCCCAGAACATTCACCGCTTTATTGAAATCGGTTCCTACAAAGGCCAGCGCCACCGCAGAAACCTGCCCGTGCGCGGACAGAGAACCAAAACCAACGCCAGAACCAGACGCGGCCGCCGCAAAACCGTGGGTTCCAAGGCTGCAGCTAAATAAATTTAGAGACTTAGGAATTTAACTATGGCAGAAGAAAAAGTAACGAAAGAAGCCGCGGCAGCGAAAGCTCCCGCAGCTGTGAAAGGAAAAAAGAAAAACGCCAAAGCGCCGGTATTCGGCGTGGTGCACATTAATTGCTCGTTCAACAACACCATTGTAACGATCAGCGACGACAAAGGCAACACCATCGCCTGGTCTACCGCCGGTTCCCACGGTTTTAAGGGCACCAAAAAAGGCACTCCGTTTGCCGCTCAGATTACCTGCAACAAAGCTGCTGAAAAAGCCGTTGCGTTGGGTATGCGTGAAGTGGCCGTAAAAGTATGCGGCCCCGGCCAGGGCAGAGAAACTGCCGTCAGAGCCGTACAACAAGCCGGACTTACGGTGGCCTCTATTAAAGACGTCACCCCTATTCCGCACAACGGATGCAGACCGCCTAAAGCCAGGAGAGTATAAGATTTATGTCTAGATATACAGGAGCCAGCTGCAAAAAATGCAGAAAATTAGATTGCAAACTTTTCTTGAAAGGGACCAAATGTTACACGAACTGTGTAGTGGACAAATTGGCCGCTACCGTTAAACGCGGTGGTAAAGTAAGAAGAGCCAAAGTGTCCGAATACGGTATCCGCTTGCAGGAAAAACAGAAAGCCAGACTTCAGTCCGGCATGTCCGAAATTCCCTTCCGCAATTTGTTTGACGCCGCCGCCAAGGCCGAAGGCCAGACCGGTGAAAACTTCTTGCGCAAGTTGGAAACCCGCTTGGACAACGTCGTGCGCCGCTTGGGCTTTGCGGTTTCTTTGAAATCCGCCCGCCAGCTGGTATTGCATGGTTTTGTAAAAGTAAACGGTAAAGCCGTAAACGTGCCTTCTTACCAATTGCGCATTGGGGATAAAGTAACCCTGGATGCCAAATTGGCCGAGAACACTGGCGTAAAACAAGGCTTAACCGAAACCGAAAAACGCAACCAGCGCCCGAGCTTCTTGGAATACGACGCGGAGAAAATGACCGGAAAACTTTTAAGATGGCCCGACAGAGCGGAAATGTCCTATCCTGTCAACGAGCAGCTCATCGTCGAATACTATTCTAAATAGTTTGGAGGCTTTACATGGCTTTGAATAAATTGGTTCTTCCCGAGAAAATTCAATTAGAAGAAAAAACCTCTTCTGACTTTTACGGCAAATTTATTGCGGAACCTTACGAAAGCGGCTATGGCCACACGGTAGGGAACTCCTTGCGCCGGATTTTGCTTTCCGGTATGGAAGGGGCCGCCGTTACCGCCGTTAGAATTACGGGAGCCGTGCATGAATTCAGCACGATCCCCAATGTACGGGAAGACGTTATCAATATTCTGCTTAACCTCAAACGCTTGCGCATTAAGATGGAAGGCAAAGAACGCGAATATGTAACCCTGCATGCCGAAAAACCCGGCACGGTTACCGCGGCTGATATTGAAGAAGTGGACGGCGTGTCCATCATCAATAAAGACCTTCAAATTGCCAACATTGAGGCTGGCGGCAGCCTGGAGATGGAAATTGAAATTTCCCGGGGCAAGGGCTATGTACCGGCCGAAGACTTGGCCAAAATCCAGCGCCCTGCCGGTTTTATTCCGGTGGATGCCTTGTTCTCTCCGATTGTGAAAGTACACTATGACGTGGAACCGGCCCGTGTGGGACAGAAAACGGACTACGACCGCTTAATCCTTGAGATTACGACGGACGGCACCCTGGAACCTGCCCGCGCGTTGCACCGCGCTGCCGTGTTGCTTTCCAATTCTTTGCACATTTTCACGATTGAAGGCGAAGAAGACTGCGTGGCCACCACCAGCGACGAAGCCGTGGAAGAACCCGTTTCCTCTACCGGCAGCGTGGCGGGAGCCAGCGTAAACTCTAAATTAGATGAACTGCTCAACCAGTCCATTGAATTTATTGAGCTTTCTTCCCGTTCCATTAACTGCTTAAAATCTGAAAATGTGAACACCGTCCGCGATTTGGTAAAAATGACCGAAGATGATTTGAAAATGATCAAAAACTTTGGTGCCAAATCTATGGATGAAATCAAAGAAAGACTGGCCGAAATGAAACTTTCTCTCGGCATGAAAATTTAAGGATAGGATTTTAAACGTATGATTAAAAACACAGGATACAGAAAGCTGGGCAAAACGGCCTCTCACCGCAGAGCTATGCTGAAAAACATGGCCACCAGCATTATCCTTCACGAAGAAGTGAAGACCACCTTGCCCAAAGCGAAGGAAGTCCGCCGCGTGGTGGAAGGTTTAATCACCTCCGCTAAAGCTAACGACCATTTAACGGTAAAAGATACTTTGAAAGACAAAGCTGCTTTCAAAAAGCTCTTTGACGTGTTGGTTGCCAGATATGCGAACCGTCCCGGTGGCTTCTGCCGCATTTATCGTGCCGGCGTACGCCAGGGCGACAATGCGCAGGTCGCAATCATTAAATTGGTGGAATAAATGGTAATCGATTACTTGGGGGGCCTTTTCTCTTCTGACTTAGGTATGGACCTTGGCACTGCCAACAGCCTTATCTATGTGAAGGACAAAGGCATCGTTTTACGCGAACCGTCCGTCGTCGCCGTTGACCGGGAAACCGGCGAGGTGAAGGCGGTCGGCTCCAAGGCCAAGCAGATGCTGGGCCGCACCCCGGCTAACATTATTGCCGTACGCCCGATGAAAAACGGCGTAATTGCGGATTTTGAAGTAACGCAGGAAATGATTCGCTACTTTATCCGCAAAGTGCACAGCCGCAGCAGCTTGTTGCGCCCCCGGATTGTAATTGGCATTCCTTCTGACATTACCGGTGTGGAACGCCGCGCGGTGGACGATGCCGCCCGCCAAGCCGGTGCCCGCGAAGTTTATTTGATTGAAGAGCCTATGGCTTCCGCCATGGGGGCAGATTTGCCCATTGCGGAACCCCATGCTAGCATGATTGTGGATATTGGCGGCGGTACCACGGAAGTGGCCGTCATTTCCCTGGGTGGTATGGTAGTGGCCAAATCGATTGACGTAGCCGGTGACGAATTAACGGAATGCATTGTGCAGTATTTCCGCAAGAAATACAATTTAATTGTGGGCGAAACGACTGCCGAAGAAGTAAAAATCAATTTAGGATCCGTCTATCCGCTCAAGGAAGAAAAAACCATGGAAGTAAAAGGGCGTGACCAAACACAAGGTTTGCCCCGCACTTTAACGGTTACTTCCGAAGAGATCCGCCAGGCTTTGATGGAGCCGGTGCGCTTGATTATTGACGTAATCAAAAGCACGCTGGAAGAAACCCCGCCGGAATTGGCGGCGGACTTGGTGGACCGCGGATTGGTGGTTGCCGGCGGTGGCAGCTTGTTAAGAGGTATTACCGAGCTGATCCGCAAAGAAACCGATATTCCCGTTCACCGCGCGGCGGACCCGCTCAGCTGTGTGGCGTTAGGCACGGGTAAATTCCTGGAACAGTTAAATGAGAAAGGAAATAAGTTTTTCGGTTCTCATGGGAAGTCTTACTAATCATTCCCATTGTGCCGGATGATTTGGGCGGGCACGGTTCTTTTAGTAAGGACAGTGCCCGCTTTTTCTTTTAGTACCGCCGGAGGAACCCCTTCGGCGTTGTTGCCGGGCCCGTGTGGCCTGGCGGTAAATAATAGCCGTTTGACGGCTTAAACCCTTTTTAGTTTATTATGTTACATTCCAAAAAAAAGAAAAGAAATGCCGCCCCTTCGGGTTTTTCCCGTAAGGCGGTATTGCCTTTGGTATATTTAACGCTTTCTTTTTTACTGATGATTTTACCGTTGGACGGATTTGTCAGTTCCGTTAAAGCGGTGTTGGGGTATGTGTTCATTCCGCAAATTCGTTTGTCGCACTCGGCCGTAAAATATGTGGACGGGGTATCCACCACCGTACGGGAACTGTTGGATACGCACCACGAGAATCGCCAGCTTCGCCAGGAAATAGAAGCCGCCAAAATTCTAGGGGCGCAGGCGGAGATGGTTTTTGAAGAGAACGAACGTTTAACCTCTATTTTAAAATTGCAGCCTTCCCGCCCGTGGAAGGGCACTTGGGCGCAGATTGCCTACCGCGAACCCAGCCAGTGGAATACGGTTATTTTGGATAAAGGTTCCCGCGATGGCATACAGCCGCGCAGTGCGGTAATTTCGGTAGAAAACGGCGTGGAAGGTTTGGCGGGGGAAGTGGTGGAAGTATCGGAATCTACTTCCAAGGTTTTACTTGTGCGTGATGAGGATTTCTCCGCCGCGGCTTATTTAAGCCCCAGCCGCGATGAAGGCCTTTTGGTAGGCGGCGGAACGGGCGCGGTAAGATTGCGCTATGTGCCGCTCTTGTCTTCCGTTAAGGAGGGGGACCGGGTTTACACCTCGGCTTCCAGCAGTATCTTTCCGGCGGGTATTTTGATTGGGGAAGTTTCCTCCATTCGCAAAGGGCGTTCCTTCCAAACCGCATTAACGGTGGAAGTAACCCCGGTGATTAGCTCCAGCGCCCTGAAAGAAGTATTTGTGATTTTGGATGATAAAGGTAAAAAATAATGTGGAATTTTATTAAATTATTTGTGGCTTTTATAGGGGCAACCGTTTTCCACTGGGCATTTGCCACGGCTTTTGCCAACATCGGCATACAAGTAAACGTAATGCTGGTATTTGTGGTGGCTGCCTGCACGGTGTTAAAACCTGCGTATGGCTTTCCGATAGCCTTTTTGTGTGGGTTGTTTTTGGATTTTTTTGGCACCAAATTATTTGGAAACAATGCCTTTACTTTTTGTTTGCTGGCTACTTTTGTGTATATGCTTAGCGAACGTTTCGATTTTGAAAGTATCTTCCCTCAAATGGTAACCGTGTTTTGTTTAAGCGTGTTTGCCGTGTTGTTTAATACGTTGTTAATTAGCGTATTTACGTCTTCTTCCATGTGGCAGGGGTTTATCAGCCTGCTGGGGGGCAGTGTAATTAACGCGTTGATGGCACCGGTGGCGTTTTTTATACTGAGGGTGATGCTTTCTAAAGGGTTTATTAGTAAAGAGGCTTAATTAAAAGCCG
>CALUXL010000032.1 GCA_944324735.1 uncultured Elusimicrobiales bacterium | reverse complement strand
GGTAGGCTTGCGGCGGGGTGTTGCGGGCGGCTTAAAAAGCGTTTTTGGGGGCTTCTCTTCTAAAAAATAAAAAGGCCGGGGGGGACCTAGACAAAAAAATAGGTCTTTTTTCTTTTTTGCCTCTTGACGCTTTGGCGTGAAACTGGTTTAATTTAAAAAAATGAAAGGGGGAACATTATGGATTTCTATCAATGGTGTGTACTGGTAGCCGTAATTGCTTTTGTAGTGATGGTGTTTTTTATTGTGCGTACGATGATTCAGTTGTACCGCACAGCCGAATCCGTGGAGTATTTAACGGTCATCACCGCGGAAAATGTGGAAAAAACCCGCTCTGCTTTTGATTTGGTGGAAAATGTGTCCACTTTGCTGGACAGCACTTTCTACCGCGCCATGAAGCTGGGTGTGGACCTGGTAAACAAATACCGCCGCCGCTAATATCCCTTTGCAAACAAAAAGCCCGCTTAAGTAGCGGGCTTTTTTCTTTTTAGTTTAATATCCAAAATGCAGTGTTTAAATAGGCCGCAAACCCTAACCATATTATATAAGGGGCTAGCAACCACGCACTTTTGGGGTGTGTGGCCCGTGCCTGTTTAAATAACCACAAGGCCTCCGCCAGTAACACCAGCAGCAGTATGAGTGCAGGCAGCAGTAACTGGCAGCCAAAGAAAACCGGTGTCCATAAACTGTTTAGTACAAGTTGTATAATAAAAAGAGTAAGCAATTTTTTTTGTGTGCGGTACCCGGTTTTAAATAGTAACCACGCGCATACGCCCAGCAGTATATATAAGATGCCCCAGGCGGCCCCAAAGGCTCCGTCCGGCGGGGTAAGCGGCGGGCGGGCCAAGGTGGCGTACCAATCCAAATGACTGGTAACGGCGCTGGCGCCGGCCAGGCCGGGCAGCTGGCAGATAATCAGCCAAGCCGCTAAATGCAGTATTTGTTTAATTGTTTTCATAAAAGGCACATTAGCATTTTTTAGGCCTTTTTGCTTAGGAATAAAGGATTAGCCCGCAGTGCGCGGAAGTTGTAAAAAATGGTAAAATAAAAAATAAGAATTTTTAAGTTATCAACCAGAGGAAACCATGGATACAAAGTTAATTAAAGAAGTAACCGATTGGCTTAAAACAACGGATTTGGCTGAGTTCTGCTATGAAAAAGACGGGGACTGCATTGAAGTAAAAACGCGTGAAGCCCTGCCCGAACCGGCCCAATTTACCTGCTCTTTAACGGCGGTATGCGCGCCGGCTATTGGTATTTATAAAACCGCGGCCAAGGGTAAAAATCTGGTTTTAAAAGAAGGGGACACGGTAAAAGAAGGTGACTCCTTAGGTGTGGTGGAAAGTGTTTCCAAGCAGCATCCCGTTACGGCTCCTGTGGCGGGCAAACTGCGCATTATTGCGGCGGAAGACGGCAAACCCGTGGAATTTAACCAGCCGATGTTTTTCATTGAACCCTAGGAGCGTTTTGTATGTCCACCAAAGTAACCATTACTCCTTTTAAAAAAGTATTAATTGCTAACCGTGGGGAAATTGCCCTGCGTGTCATCCGCACCCTGCGGGAAATGAACATCAAATCCGTAGCTATTTATTCCGAGGCGGACCGCAACTCCCTCCATGTGCGCATGGCCGATGAAGCCGTTTGCATTGGGGCGGCTCCTTCTCCGCTTAGTTATTTGGATATCGACGCCGTGGTAACCGCGGCCAAAGTAACCGGGGCCGATGCGGTACACCCGGGTTACGGTTTCTTGTCTGAAAATGCCGATTTTGCCCGCGCGGTAACCAAAGCCAGCATGGTATTTATTGGGCCTACGGCCGAAGCCATTGATATGTTGGGCGTAAAATCCACCGCGCGTGAAATTGCCTTAAAAGGCGGCGTGCCGATAACCCCCGGTTCTGACGGTGTGGTGGGCAAAAACTATCACGAAGTGGCCCGCAAAATCGGTTTTCCGATCATGATTAAAGCCGCGTTGGGCGGCGGCGGTAAAGGTATGCGCGAATGCTTGCGCGAAGAAGACCTGGACCGCATGATGAAAACGGCCCAGGGCGAAGCCAAAGCCAACTTTGGCGATGACCGCATGTATTTTGAAAAATTGGTTTTAAACCCGCGCCATATTGAAGTGCAGATGGCGGCCGATAATTACGGCAATGTAGTGGCCTTTGCCGAACGCGATTGCAGCATGCAGCGCCGCCACCAGAAACTGGTGGAAGAATCTCCTTCCCCGTTTGTGGACGAAGCCACCCGCGCCAAATTGCAGGAAGCCGCCTGCCGCCTGGCAAAAGCCGCCAATTACCGCGGCGTAGGCACGGTGGAATTTTTGATGGCGCAGAATAAAGAATTTTATTTTATGGAAGTAAACACCCGCTTGCAGGTGGAACACCCGGTAACGGAATCCGTCTGCGGGTATGATTTGGTAAAAATGCAAATCCAAATTGCCCAAGGGGAACCTTTGCACGTAACGCAAAAAGAAGCCGGTGCTGTAAAATGCCACGCCATTGAACACCGCATCAATGCGGAAAACAGCGCCCAGAACTTTACCCCCTGCCCGGGTACCATTACGGAATGGATCCCCGCCGGCGGGTTGGGCGTACGTGTAGACAGCCACGTGTATACGGGCTATACGATTCCCAGCTATTACGATAGCTTAATCGCCAAATTGATTGTAACGGCGCCGGACCGGGAAAAACTGTTATCCCGCTGCCGCCGCTGCTTGGGCGAGTTTAAAATCGGCGGTGTGGAAACCACGATTCCTTTTCATCAAAAAATAGTAAACAACCCGGACTTTGTAGCCGGGAATATGGATACCGGCTTGATTGAACGCATGATGGCCGAGGATAAAAAAGCCAGTGAAAGCAAAAAATAAAATAATGGGGCGGCGCGCGCTCAAAAAATTTGTAGAACAGCAGCGCGCGCAAGGCCGCAAGATTGTATTTACCAACGGGTGCTTTGATATTTTGCACGCGGGGCATGTGAGTGTGTTGGAATTTTCCCGCGCGAAAGGGGACGTGTTGGTGGTAGGGGTAAATAGCGATGAGTCCGTACGCCGTTTAAAAGGCCCCACCCGCCCCGTCAACCCGCAGGGGGACAGAGCCTTGGTTCTGGCCGCCCTGGAAAGTGTGTCCGCCGTGTGCGTGTTTGAGGAGGACACCCCGTACAATTTGATTAAACTTGTAGAGCCGGACGTACTGGTAAAAGGGGGGGATTACAAACCTTCCGAAATCGTCGGGCGCGAGTTTGCAAAAAAAGTGGTTCGTTTTGCCCTTCTAAAAGGCCGTTCCACCACCAATATTATTAAAAAGGTAAGTAAATAAGGCCGGTTACGCGGGCGCTGCCGTGCGTGCGCGTGCTTGGCTTTTTGCCAAAGGGATAGAAAAATGTCTGATATTTTTGAGAAATGCAGGAATTATAAAGACGCCAAATTGGCTATGCGTATGGGTATTTACGGCTATTTCCAGCCGCTGGAATCTGCGCAAGGGCCGGAAGTGGTTATTGGCGGAAAGACCTATATTATGGCCGGTTCCAATAACTATTTGGGTTTGGCTAATGACCCGGAAATGAAAAAAGCCGCCGCGGAAGCCGCTTTAAAATACGGCACCGGCTGTGCGGGTTCCCGCTTTTTAAACGGCAACACCAAAGCTGCCGACGAGTTGGAACAGCGCATTGCGCGTTTTAAACGCAAACAGGCGGGGCTTTTGTTCTCTACCGGGTATCAAATGAATTTAGGGGTAGTTTCCTGCCTGCTCAAAAAAGGCGATTATGCCATTGTGGACAAATTGGACCATGCCAGCATTTTAGACGGCGTCAGACTTTCCGAAGGGGAAATGGTGCGCTTTAGACATAATGACATGGCCGATTTGGAACGCGTCCTTTCCAAACTGCCTGAAGAAGCCGGCAAACTGATTATTGTAGACGGCGTGTTTAGCATGGAAGGGGACATCTGCCCGTTGCCCGATATTGTAAAAATCGGCAAGAAATACGGCGCCCGAATTATTGTGGATGATGCCCACGCTACGGGTATTATCGGCAAAACGGGGCGCGGCACCTGTGAATATTTTGGTTTGGAAAACGGCGAGGTGGACCTGGTGGTGGGCACCTGCTCCAAAACGTTTGCCACGGTGGGTGGCTTTGTAGTGGGGGATGAAGACATCATCCATTATATCCGCCACAATGCGCGCAGCCAGATTTTTTCTGCCGCGTTGCCGCCGGCTTCCGTCGCTTCCATCACCAAGGCTTTGGAACTGATTGAAAACGACACTTCCCGCCGCGATAATTTGTTCCGCTTAACGGATAAATTAAAAGCCGGCTTGCGTGAACTGGGCTTTGATTTGGGCCACAGCACCACCCCGGTTATCCCGGTGCATGTAGGCAGCAACGAAAACTGCTTTAAAATGTGGCGCGCCTTGCACGAGCTGGGCATTTTCTCTAACCCGGTGGTCAGCCCGGCGGTTCCTCCCGGCCAGGCTCTTATGCGCCTTACCTTGATGGCTACCCATACGGACGAACATGTTGAAAAAATCATCAACGCGTTTGCCCAGGCGGGCCGCTCGGTAGGCATCATAAAATAAATTTATCAGACGACAAAACCCCGCTCAGGCGGGGTTTTGTGTTTTTAGTGGGGTGTAGCTATGGTTGAAATAAAAGAAGTAAGCCGTAAAAATTTAAATGAATTTATTGATTTTCCTTTCCAGCTTTATAAAAAAAGCCCGTATTGGGTGGGGGAGTTAAAGGCGGATACGCGCAAGTTGCTATCGCCCGATAACGCGTTTTGGACGCACACCGAAAACAAAATGTTTCTGGCGTATAAAAACGGCAAACTAAGCGGGCGTATTATGGCGCTGGTGAACCGGACCTATAATGACTACCACAAGGAACATTTAGGCTTTTTTGGTTTTTTTGACTGCGTGGAAGATAAAGAAGTTTCCCACGCGCTGTTTGAAGCGGCTGAAAATTGGCTTCGCTCCCGCGGGGTAAATGCCGTGCGCGGGCCGGCCAACCCTTCCAGCAACCACGTATACGGTTTACTGGTGGATAGCTTTGACAAAATGCCCGCCATTATGATGCCGTACAACTACGCTTATTACGCGCCGTTAATAGAAGGGGAAGGATTCGCCAAAGTAAAAGATTTGCTGGCGTTTGAACGCAGTAAAAACGAACAATTTTCCGAAAAGTTTTTAAAAGTTTGTGCCCGCTGTGCCCGCCAAAAAGGTATTTCTTTGCGCCGTTTAGATTTAAACAATATTGCAAAAGAGGCACAAATTATCCGCGATATTTACAACAAAGCCTGGGCGGATAACTGGGGCCACGTACCGCTGAGCGAGCAGGAAATGGCCGATATGGTAAAAGAGCTTAAAATGGTGGTCCGCCCCGAAGGCACCTGCGTGCTGGAAGTAGACGGCGAGCCGGCCGGCTTTTACATTGCTATCCCCAATATGAACCACGCTTTAAAAGAGTTAAAAGGCTCTCTGTGCAACCCGTGGCGCGTATTAAAAGCGCTGTGGGCCTGGCGGCATATTCGGGACGCGCGGTTAATTATGTTGGGCGTATCGCCCGAACACCGCCACCGCGGTATTGATTTAATTTTAATTAAACACATTATAGACCACGGTGTTGCCATTTGGGACAAGGCCGAACTTTCCTGGGTGTTGGAAGACAACCAGGGCATTATACGCGGTATTTTGGAATGCGGTTGCTGGCAAAGCAAACGCTACCGCCTGTACCAAAAAAATCTGTAATTTTTGTTTGGCAAAAGCACTAAAACCCGGGTCCCCCCGGGTTTTATTTTTTAGGGGTAGCTTGTAGGCACGGTAAAAGGCTGTTATTGGGGGCTACATACCAATAACAAAAGCCTTACCCGGTGCTTGAAAGCATTGGGCGGCTGCCACAAGCAGGCGCGGGCAAAGGCCGCTAAACAGACCAAAGTATATGTAAAACGGGCATAGTAAAACGTATTTAAAATGGCGGGATAACTTTAAAAGGTGGCGTTATTAAATAAAACCCCCGGGTTATAAACCCGGGGGTTGGTGTGAAAAATTATTTTTTAGTTTGGGTAACGCGTTCCCATGCGGCGGTAAAATCCGGCGGGACGGGTGCCTCAAACTTTAATTTTTTACCGGTATAGGGGTGTTTAAATTCCACCTGGCGGGAGTGTAACATAAGCCGCGGCGCGGTGGCCCCTTTATACAGCCAGTCCCCCAGTACCGGGTAGCCAAGCCAGCTTAAATGCACGCGCAGCTGGTTGGTGCGGCCGGTAACGGGGTGTAATTGTACGCGGGTAAAGCCGTTTTTGCGTTCCAGTACTTTATATTCGGTAATGGCTTCGCGTCCCAGGTCGGACGCTTTTATTTTTCCGCCCGTCACGCGGCCGATGGGCACGTCAATCACGCCTTCATCGTCGGGTATTTCGCCGCAGGCGATAGAGTTGTAAGTTTTTCTTACTTCCCGCTGGGCAAAAAGCTCCGTCATACAGTTTTGAAAAATCGCATTTTTGGCTACCACCATTACCCCGCTGGTTTCGCGGTCCAGGCGGTGCACCAGGCCCGCGCGCGGGGTGGACATATCAAAATCTTTTGGGGGATTGGCCAAAATAACCGATACCAAGGTTTCTTCAAAGGTAAAAACGGCTTCCGGGTTGGTTTCCCAAATGGGGCTTTGCGGGTGGACCAACATACCGGCGGGTTTTATGATAACAAAGAAATCCTCGTCATCGTAAATCATCAAATCTTTTAAGGCGGTGGCGGTTTTTTGCTGGGAGGGCAATTCAATCTCCACCGTTTCACCGGGGGTAAGCGGCCAGGACGGTTTTACCGCTTTTCCGTTTACGGTTACTTTGCCGTCTTTAATCAAACGCTGCACCAGCGAGCGGGGAAATTTTTCCAGCTCGTCACATACAAAAATGTCTAAACGGCGGGAGTAGCCGTCAAAAATAATTTTCTTTTTTTCAGCCATGTTTCGGCTCCTTCATAAAAAGCAAGTAAATGATTGCGGCGGCGCATACCGTGCATACGGCTAACGCTTGGGAGGGGGATAACCCCAAAATGTACGCTCCGCGAAAGTCTCCCCGGAAAAACTCTATCATAAAACGCATGGCCGCATAACCGGTAATGTATTGCAGTAAAATACTGCCGGGTTTGTGTTTCTTTTTATAGGCATAATGCAGCCAAATAAAAAGCAAAATATTGCCAAAAGCTTCATATAACTGAGTGGGATGCAAATGGATGCCGCGCAGTTCCGGCGGTACCAGCGTGTGCGGGTTGGTAAACACTACCCCAAAGGAAGAGTTCGTGGGTTTGCCGTAACAGCACCCCGCCAAAAAACAACCCACCCGCCCCAGGGCATGCCCTAAAGGAAGGCCCACAATTAAAAAATCCGCCGTGGGCAGCAAAGGCAGGCATTTCTTTTTCATATAGATGATGAGCGAGGAGACCGACACAATCATCCCGCCAAAAAACACAAACCCGTAACGGAAGTTTTGCACAATGTTGGTTAATTTTTGGGCCAGCGTGTCCCCCAGCAAGGGCCAGGAAACGATAATATATAATAACTTGCTACCGGCCAATGCACCCACAAAAGCAATAAAAATTAAGTTCCAGAAGGTGTCTTTATTCAAATTAATTTTTTTTAATTTACCCAGCAAATACCAAGCGGCCGCCGCGTAACCCAGGGCGGTCATCAGGCCGTAGCTGGCCATTTCAAAAGAACCTATTTTAAAAAGTATGGGGTGCATTAAATAAAGGCCTCGTCTTTAATGGCATTGCGCATAAACGGGTTGTTCAGGCGTTCATAACTGATAAACGAGCTGGACTTGCCGCCATAACTATGCCCGGCAAAAATTTGGGTATCGTCCGGCAGTTTAGATAAGGTAAGCAGGCTTTTGCGCATATCGCGCGGGTTGGAGGACGGCAAATCCACCCGCCCGCAGGCACCGGGGAACAGCGTGTCCCCCGTAAAAACGGCATTGCCTATTTGTATGCACACGCCGCCTGCCGTGTGGCCGGGGGTGGGGATAATATGCACGGCAAAAGGCCCTATTTGAAGGTTTTGCTCGCCCGAGTAGGTGTGTAAATATTCGGGAGAGATTCCGCTTAAATCAGCGTCTTGCTCTTCTATATAGGCTTTTAAGTGGTATTCTTTTAATAATTCCTGCGAAAATTTTACATGGTCAAAATGCCCGTGCGTAAACAGTACGGCCAGTAAATTTAAATTTTTGGTTTTTAAGGTATGGGTAATAAAGTTCATGTCCCAGGCGGGGTCAATTAACAGGGCGTCTTGCCCTTGGGTGAGCAAGTAGGTGCAGTTATCCATGGGGCCCAGGTTTAAAATATCTATATTCATAAAATCTCCTTAGAATTACTGCTGTTTAAAGCGAAATTCCATTTCCCCCGGTTTGGTCATATGATAGCGGGTGCGGGCCAGCTGTTCCAGGTATTGGGGGTCTTCTTGCTTAAGCAGTTTTAAGCGCTGTGTTAGCTGTTCGTATTCAACGTCCAGCTGGGCGGTTTGACGGGTAAGTTTTTTTAGTTCCATTTTATTGTGAAATAAACTTAAAAAACTTCCGCCCAGAAATATAAAAACCACCACCAGCAGGGCCAAGCCCGCCAGCAGCGGTTTTTTGTTTTTGTAAATAAAACGGCTCAGTTCGTTGGGAATCATTTCTTAAATACAATGTCTTTGGCGTATACGGCTTGGGGGCCCAGTTCCAGCTCTATTTGCATCAAGCGGTTGTACTTGGCCGTGCGTTCCGCCCGGGCCGGAGCCCCGGTTTTGATGGCGCCGGCGTTTACGGCTACTGCAAGGTCTGCAATAAAGCTGTCTTCCGTCTCGCCCGAGCGGTGGGACACAATGGTGGTGTATCCGGCGGCGTGGGCTTTTTGTATAACGTCCACCGTTTCCGATACGGTGCCAATTTGGTTTAGTTTAATTAAAATGGAATTGGCGGTTTTGTTCTCTATCCCTTTTTGCAGGCGGTGGGGGTTGGTAACAAATAAATCGTCCCCCACCAGGTTTATTTTTTTACCCAGTTTTTGCGTGATGTGCTGCCAGCCGGACCAGTCGTCCTCCTGCAAGGGGTCCTCAATGGAGAGGAGCGGATATTTCTGGCACCAGTTGGTGTAAATATCCGTCATTTGTTGGGCGGTGTAATCTGCCCCTTCAAAATGGTATTGGTTGTTTTTATAAAATTCGCTGGCGGCGCAATCCACGGCTAAAGCCATTTGCGGGTAACCCGCCTGGCGGGCGGCGGAAAGGATGGTTTTAAATACGTCTTCGTGTTTGGCAATTTTGGGGGCAAAGCCGCCTTCGTCCCCCACGGCAATTACCATGCCTTGGCTTTTAAGCAGGTTTTTTAAAGTGTGGTAAGTTTCGCTGGCGGCGCGTAAGGCATGGGCAAAAGTGTCAAAATGTAAGGGCAGGATCATAAATTCCTGCACGTCCAAGCCGGAATCGGCATGTTTCCCGCCGTTAATAATATTTAACATGGGGGCGGGCAGCAGGTAAGTATCCAACTTTAAATCATACACTTTGCGCAGGTGTTGGTACAGCGGCAGGCGCGCGTGGTGGCAGCCCGCCCGGAGTACCGCCATGGATACCGCCAGCATGGCATTGGCACCCAGGTTGCTTTTGTTTTCGGTGCCGTCCATAGCCAGCAGGCTGTCGTCAATCAGGCGGATGTCATACGGGTCCATCCCGGCCAGCTGCTGGGAGATGCGCCCCACATTTTCTACCGCTTTTAAAACGCCTTTGCCGTTATAGCGCTCACCGCCGTCGCGCAGTTCCAGCGCTTCGTGCGAACCGGTGGATGCCCCGCTGGGCACACTGGCGGTGCCTACTGTGCCGTCATCAAGCCATACGTCGGCCGCCACGGTGGGAAACCCACGGGAATCAAGCACTTCTCTTGCGGTAATTTTTTTAATGCGGGGCATAAATCCTCCTTTGCGCGCGCGGGCGCGGGGTTAGATGATGCTGTCTATAATTTTTTTGCCTTCTTTAATTAAAGCGGCCGGTATTTTCTCGTCCGGGGCTTCGGCATACATACGGATCAGGCGCTCCGTGCTGGACGGGCGAATAGCCAGCCAGCTGCCGCCTTTTAAGATAAATTTAAACCCGTCTGTAGAGTCAATACGCCACACGGAAGTTTTATTGACCGACAGCGGCGGCTTAATATCCAGCCGTTCCATAATGCGGTTGATTTCCGTTTCCGTTTTGGGGATACTGACTTTTTGGTCATACAGCGGTTTGTACTTCTTATAAAAAGCCGTGCGCAGTTGTTTTAAGGTTTTGCCTTCCACGGCCAGCATGTCCACAATTAAGAAACACGCCAGCAGGCCGTCTTTATCCGGGATGTGGTTGGCAATGGCAATCCCGCCGGATTCTTCCATCCCCAGCAGGTATTGGCCGGTGGTCATCAGTTCGGTAATATATTTAAAGCCCACCGGTGTTTCGCGCAACATCAGACCGTGGGCCTTGGCCACTTGGTCCAGCAGGTTGGATGTAATTACGCTGCGGCATACGCGGCCTTTGATGTTTTTATTGCGTACGATGTGCTCCAAAAGCATGGGGATAATTTCGTTGGGAGATACCCAGTTCCCGTCGCTGTCTATAATGCCAAATTTGTCGCAGTCCGGGTTGCAGGCAATACCCAGGTGCATTTTTTTGGAAGTAACCAGCTTTTTTAACTCTTCCAAGCTAACGGGGCCTGCGTTGGGCACTTTGCCGCCAAAAAGGGCGTCCGTCCCTTCGTGTATGCCTTCTACGGTAATGCCGTATTTTTCCAACAAAT
>CALUXL010000031.1 GCA_944324735.1 uncultured Elusimicrobiales bacterium | reverse complement strand
GGAGAAAACTTTTAAGCCCTTAATAATAATCATGTCTTTCTTGCGGTCTTTAATAAAAATAAAGCCGTCGTCATCAATAACCCCAATATCACCCGTTTTAAACCAACCGTCTTGCGTAAAAGCATCCTGCGTGGCTTTGGGATTATTAAAGTAACCTTTAAACACGTTGGGGCCTTTGATGCACAGCTCCCCTTCCTGGTTGCGGGGGAGTTCTTTACCGTCATCATCCAGCACAATCACGCTCACCGCCGGCAAAGCGGGGCCTACGGATTTAATTTTTTGTAATTCTTCCGTATTTACGCTTACCACCGGGCTGGTTTCCGTAAGGCCGTAACCTTCCAGTATGGGTACGCCTATTTTTTGTTCAAAGCGGTCTTTAATCTCCTGCGTCAGCGGGGCCGCGCCGGACACCGCAAACCGCACATTCTTAAACGGCCAAAACTGCAAATACAGCCGTTTAAAACCTTTGGCTTCTTTAGAAAGCACCGCATAAATTTGCGGCACCGCCAAAATAAGGGTTACTTTTTCCGAACCCATGGCGCTAAGCCAATGGCTGGCCGGCATAATATTGGCAACAATAACCACTTTTAAATTTAAATACAGCGGGATGACCACGCACGTCGTCCACGCAAAAGAGTGGAACATGGGCAAAAGACACAAGAACACGTCTTCATCGGTTATCTTAAAAATCTGCGCGGCGGAAATAACGTTGGACGCTAAATTACCGTGCGTAAGCATGGCCCCTTTGGGCAGGCCGGTGGTGCCGGAGGTATACAAAATGAAGGCCAAATCTTCCAGCCCGGCGCTGGGGTTGGAGGTTTCTTCATGAAAGGTGGATTTTTCTATCTCGTCCCAAAATTTGAAAACACACGGCACTTCTTGCGCCGAAGAAGGAATTTCATCCGTAGAAAATACATATTTTATGCTGGGCACATTGGGCAGGATTTTTACATAATGCCTAATAAATTCCGCCTGGGTTACCACGGCCTTGGCGCCGGAATCTTTTAAAATAAATTCCAACTCTTCGGGCTTGGTAACCATAAAGTTCATGGGGATGCACACCGCCCCCAATTTATATAAACCAAAATTAGCCACTACCGTATCTATGGAGTTGCGGTGCGCCACGGCCACGCGGTCCCCTTTGCGGATGCCGTGTTCAAAAAACATATCGGCGGCGCGGTCCACCTTCATCAAAAGTTCCGTATAAGTTACCGAACGTTTGGTTCCGGCTTCCACTAGAGCCACCTTGTCCGGGAAGCGAAACGCACTGTCTGACAAAGCGGTATATAAATCTTTGCGTCTAATCATACGGTACTCCTTATAGAACGATAAATTCTCTTTTTATTGTAGTAAAATTAGCCTTGGCGCGGGTCCAATATATCCCTAAACGCATCCCCCAGCAGGTTCCACCCCAATACAAAAAAGAAGATGGCCCCGCCCGGGATAAACACCGTATGCCAATACGCCAGCGTATTGCCGCTGGTACCCAGCACCCAGTTGCGCGCCATGGCAATTAACTGGCCCCAATCGGCCGTGCCGGGCTGCGCGCCCAACCCCAAAAAGGATAAAGACGCCGCCGTAAGCACAATATATCCAATATCCAAACTGGCAACCACCACGGAAGGATAAATGGAGTTGGGCAAAATATGCCTAAGCATAATGCGCGGGCCCCGCGCGCCCAAAGCCCGGGCGGCGGTAACAAAGTCCCGCTGTTTAACGGATAAAATGTCCCCACGTACCAAACGCGCGTAAGAAGGCCACGCCACGGCGGTAAGGGCAATCATCATATTTTTAATATCCGGCCCCAGCATGGCCGCTATTACCATGGCCAATACCAAAGAGGGAACCGCAAACACCACGTCCGTCAGGCGCATGATGATTTCATCCGTCTTGCCGCCAAAATACGCCGCAGCGGCCCCTACAAAAAGCCCAATTAAAAACGCAAAAAACGTAACCGTAATACCTATCTTAAACGCCAGGCGCGTGCCCCATACCACACCGTAAAACAAGTCATACTGCTGTTCGGTAGTGCCAAACCAATGGGAAGAAGAGGGCGTTTGCGGCTCTATGGCGTAACTGCTTTGAGGCATTTGATAGGGGTTGCGGGCATTATCGGCCGGGGCCAAAAGCGGCGCAAGCAACGCAACCAGCGCAAAAAAGCACACCAGCAACAACCCCGCTAAAGAAGTTTTATTCTTGGCAAAACGTTTAAAAATACGGTTTTGTAACATAAATTAATCCAGCCTAATGCGCGGGTCTACCGCCGTGTATAAAATATCCGAAAGTAAATTCCCCAACACAAACAGCACGGCCACCATGAGCGAAAACCCCATAATGCCCGCAATATCCAGCTGTTGGGCGGCTATTACGCCAAAACGCCCAATGCCGGGGTACTCAAAAATGGTTTCCACAATTACCGTACCGCCCAGCAAACGGATAAACTGTATGCTGGCCAGCGTAATAACCGGTATCACCGCGTTTTTACCCGCGTGTTTATACGTTACCTGCCAGGGGGACAAACCTTTCGCCCGCGCGGTGCGCACATAATCTTTACCCAGCTCTTCTAGCATGCTGGAACGCATCACCCGCACCATCAAGGCAAACGAGCCGATACATAACGTAACAGCCGGCAACACCAGGTGGGACAAAACATCCCAAAACACACGGAAATTTAAATTAAGTAAAGAGTCTATTAACAAAAAACCGGTGTAGGAATGGAAAGAACCTCCATGCACCACGGCGTCCGTATATACGGAATACCCGCCCGGCGCAAACCAGCCCAACTTGCCGTAAAATAACATAAGCAGCAGAAGGCCCAGCACAAAAATCGGCAAGGAGAACCCCCCCACCGAAAACAACCTGGCCAGCACGTCCTGCCATTTATCCTTCTTAACGGCCGACACGCACCCAAACCACACACCAAAAAACACCACCAGCACAATGGTTACCACCGCCAGCTGTATGGTGGCGGGCAGATACGCCTTTATGGCCTGCGCCACCGGCATATTGGCGCTTTGGCTGTAGCCTAAATCGCCTTCCAAAGCATTGCCCAGCCAGCGGCCGTATTGTTTAAACATATTATCGCGCAGGCCGTATTTTTGGATTACTTCTTCCAAAGAGCCCATTTGCCGCGGGTCTTTAATATACAAAGAGGCGCGCATTTCCGGGCTTAAACGCTGGGTGAGGAAGAAGAGCAAAAACGTTACCCCCAGTATCACCACGGGTAACAATAAAAGCCGGCGCAAAACATAGTTAAACATAAAACGCTTCTTCCTCTTTGTAAATTATTTTTGGTATTTAAGCACAGTGCCCATTACAATTTTAAAAGCCGTAAAAAACGGTTTTAATTCCAAATATTCGGCCGTGGTGTGGCATTTTTGCACGCCCACACCCAAGTTGGGCAGCGTAAAGCCAAAACCGCTCAGCACGTTGGCGTCGCACCCGCCGCCCGAAGCGCAGGCGCGCAGTTTAACGCCCTGCTCTTTGGCGGCTTGGGTAACCAGCTTTACAATGGGCGCGTTTTTGGCCACGCATACCGCCCCGTAACGAAGGGTGTTTACTACCTTAATTTGGGGGCGGAGGGTTTTGCCGTCCACTTTTTTTACAAACAGTTTGCCGGCTTTATCAAAGCAGCTTTTCATATGGTCCAGCTGTTTTTTTAATTTAGCTTCTTTTAAGCTGCGGGCTTCGCCTTTTAAATAAATGTCTTCGGTTACGATGTTGGTGGCGGCGCCGCCTTTGATAATGGCAAAGTTGGCCACGGTTTCTTTATCAATGCGGCCCAGTTTCATAATGGAAAGCGCTTTGGCGGCTACTTCCAGGGCGGAGATACCTTTTTCGGGGCAGACGCCCGCATGCGCCGGCACGCCTTTAATCCACACTTCCACATCGCTTACGCACGGGCCCTGGATGAGAAGTTCGTCATACTCTTCATTATCCAAAATAAGGCCTTCGCGGCTTTTCAATTTTTTATAGTCCAAATTTTTGGCCCCGCGCATGCCGCTCTCTTCCGTTAGGGTAAATAAAATTTCCAGCGGAGCATGCGGGATTTTTTGTTCTTTTAAAGAAGCCAAAACCTCCAAAATAATGGCAATGCCGGCTTTATCGTCGCCGCCTAATACGGTGGTGCCGTCAGAGGTGATGCGGTCCTTTTTTACCACGGGCTTAATGCCGCGCCCCGGGGGGACGGTATCCATATGGCAGGCCAAAATCATCGGCTGGCTTTTTTTGGTACCTTTGAAGGAAGCGATAATATTGCCTTTGGCGTCCGTATCGTATTTGGAGCCGGCATTATCCACCTGTACGCTGCAGCCTAAAGCTTTTAATTTTTTAACCAGCAGTTCCTGCATCGGTTTTTCGTGGAAGGATTCACTGTCCGTGCGGACCAGTTCCAAAAAAGTATCTATTAAACGTTTTTCGTTTATTTGCATGGGCTTCCTCCTATACGGCAAAAGAGCTTTTTTTAGTTTTAAACGGCAACGCCGCACACGCGCAAAAGTGCCCGGGGCGTACTTCTTTTAACAAAGGCGGCGTTTGGCAAGCGGCGCACGCATACGCGCAGCGCGGCGCAAACGGGCAAGGGTGCCCCTCCATACCCGGGCGGGAAGAGAGCGTAAGCGCCTGCCGCTTTTTTTGGTGGGCCGGGTCCGGCACCGGCACGGCGGAGAACAGGGCCTCCGTGTACGGGTGCTGCGGGTTGGAAAACAGCTCCTCGCTGGGGGCATATTCCAAGATGCGGCCTTTATACATAACGGCAACTTCATCACACAAAAAACGCGCTACGGCAAAATCGTGCGAAACAAATAACATGGATAAGCGGCGTTTTTGTTTTATTTCTTTTAGTAAATTTAAAATTTGTGCCTGGACGGATACGTCCAGCGCGGAGACGGGCTCATCGGCAATTAAAATTTTAGGGTCCAACGCCAAAGCGCGCGCAATGGCTATGCGCTGGCGCTGCCCGCCGGAAAATTCATGCGGGTAGCGGGTTAAATGCTCGGCCGATAAACCAACCGACTTTACCAACTCTTCCAACACTTTGCGGCGGGTTTGTTTGTCTTTATACAAACCGTGTATGTCCAGCGGTTCACTAAGGATTTGGCTGACGGTCATGCGCGGGTCCAGGCTGGAGTACGGATCCTGAAACACCACCTGCATAAAACGGCGTATTTTTTTAAACCCCGCCTTAGATAAACTACCCACGTCCTTCCCGTCCACAATCACATGGCCAGAGGAGGCTTTTTCCAACCCTAAAATAATTTTGCTAAGCGTGGTTTTCCCACAGCCCGATTCCCCCACCAGCCCCAGCACCTGGTTGTCTTTTAACGTTAAAGAAACGTCTTGCAGTACAGGGGTTTGATCCTGTTTGCCAAAAGACAAAAAGCGTTTGCGCACGTATGTTTTGCATACATTTTTTATTTCAATGGGGTTCACGCTTTTTCCTCCAATAACCAGCAGGCGGCTTTATGCCCTTTGTTATTAAACAAGGGCGGACACTCTTTAAAACATTTCTTTAAAGCATGCGGGCAACGCGGCGCAAACGGGCAGCCGGGGCATTCTTTACCCGGCACAGGCGGGTTGCCGGCAATAGCGGGCAGGAAATCTTCCTTCTTTTTAATAGACACTAAAGAGTTAAGTAATCCCTGTGTATAGGGGTGCAGCGGGTTTTTAAATAAGGCATGCACGGGGGCCTGCTCCATACACAGCCCGCCGTAAAGCACCAGTACCTCGTCGGCCACGTCGGCCACCAGGGCCAGGTTATGGGTAATAAATACGGCAGACATACCCGCCTGGGACTGCAAATCTTTAATTAAACGTAAAATTTGGGCCTGAATGGTTACATCCAGCGCGGTGGTGGGTTCATCGGCAATCAGCACATCCGGCTTTAAGGCTAGGGCCATGGCAATCATCACGCGCTGGCACATACCGCCCGAAAATTGAAAAGGATATTGATTATACCGCTGCGCGGCGTCGACAATGCCCACTTTTTTAAGCAGCCGCACGGCCAAAGCTTTGGCGCGCAGTTTGGATATTTTGCGGTGGGCCAAAATGGTTTCCTGCAATTGTTCGCCCACCGTGAGCACGGGGTTAAGGCTGGACATAGGGTCCTGAAAAATCATGGAAATGCGCGCCCCGCGCACTTTGCGCAGTTGGCTTTCTGAAAGGGAGGCCAAGTCTTTCCCGTCAAATAAAATCTGCCCCCCCGTTATTTGGGCGGTGGGCGGCAACAGGCGCAACAAAGACAGCGCATGTACCGTTTTTCCGCTGCCGGATTCCCCCACTACAGCCAGCACTTTGCCTTTGGGTAAAGAGTAGGACAGGCCTTTAAGCACTTCAACAGTGCCTTCTTCGGTAGAGAAAGAGACGCGCAGGTTCTGCACGTCCAACACGGGAGCGGACGAAATCATTTCTTTATTATAGCAATTTACACCGAAATATTAGAATAAAAAACCCCGGTTTTTGGCCGGGGTTTTAAAAAAGTTAGTTATCGGTCGGTTCCGGGCAGGCTTCGCGCCGTCCGTCCGTACAGCAATATTCGGCCGGGGTATCGGTACCGCAAAAATCGGTACATAATTCCTGCCCGGCGGAATTAATGCCGTGGCAGGTTAAATCCTTGGCCTGGTAAAACTGCATTAGTTCATACTGGTATTGTAATTCCCCTTCCGAAGCATGGCGGCGCGCCGTGGCACTGCCTAAGCGAAAGGCGGTTTCCGGCTCTAAAATAATGGCAAAGCCGTTGCCGTGTTCGCCGGTTACCACGTCTCCCTTGGTATAGTATACATTGCCTTGCGCCCCTTTGGGGGAGACGGAAAGCCCCCGGTAATCCGTGGCGTAACGGTTAAATTCCATAAATTTATGGCGTTGAGTATCCGCCAGTGTGCCCAGCAGGTTCTGGGCCTCGGCCATGCGGCTGCGTTCCACCGCTTTAAAATATTGCGGCAAAGCCATGCCGGCCAGTAAAGCAATAATTAACACCACAATTAATAACTCGATTAAAGTAAACCCTTTGCGCATAAATGTTCCTCATATAAGTATGGGATAACCAATCTGTTTTTCAGTCTATCAAAAAGGTTCTAATACGTCAACCGTATAACTCCCTCTACAAACCCTATTTTTGCTACACTATAAGGGTATGAAAAAACTTTTGCCTTTTTTATTAACCATTTTGTTGTGTGCCTGCAGCGGGTATAAAACCACGCCCGTTACCCTGCCGGACGGGTTTACCGTTAGCGCCCGCGTGGCAGACACGCCTGAAAAGATAGAAAAAGGCCTTATGTTTGTTACCAAACTGCCGGAAGGGGACGGCATGATTTTTTTGATGGATCAAGAAGAGCCCCAGGCATTTTGGATGAAAAACACTTTGATTGATTTGGACATTATTTTCATCGGGGCGGACCATACCGTCAACCAAGCCCATGAATATGTACCCCATTCCTATACTTACACGCCGGACGCGGAAGTGGCCGTTGTGTATGGGGAAGGGAAGTATGTGCTGGAACTGCCGGCGGGGTCCATTTCCCGCCACGGGATAGAACCGGGCACCCAAATTTTATTTGCGGCGGAGGAAAAATGAAAAAAGTTTTCCTTTTCTTACTCATTTCATTATTTGCAGCACCCGGTGTACCGGCAAAAGACGCCTCTTTTGCAGATTTGGAAAAACGTGCCCAAGATTATTTGGTTGGCCTCATTAATATAGACACTTCCGAACCGGAACCCAATGAGCTGCAGGCCGCCCGCTTTATTTACAAACAGTTCAATAAATACGGCATAGACTGGGATATTTTAATCCCCAGCAAAAACCGCGCCAACTTGCTGGCCCGCCTAAAAGGGACGGACCCGGAATTAAAACCCCTTTTGCTTATTTCCCATTTAGACACGGCCGCCGCCGCCGATAACTGGACCTACCCCCCCTACAAAGCCACCGTGGAAGACGGCAAAATTTACGGCTTGGGCGCCACGGACGCCAAAAACTATACCGCCGTTTATTTGGCTTTGTTTACCTGGCTGAAAGAACAGCACATACCGCTTAAACGGGATGTAATTTTTTTGGCCACCTCCGGTGAAGAAGTGGGCAGTTCCACCGGCCTTAAATGGCTGGCCAGCAACCATTGGGATAAAATCAACCCCGGTTTTGCCTTAAACGAAGGCGGCGGAATTATTGTGGATAAAGACGGGGTTTCCATCGTATTTGCGGAAGCCTCCACCAAAATGTATATGGACATTAAAATTACGGCGTACGGGGTAGCCACGCATGCCGCCATGCCCACGGATAACAATGCCGTGTACCGGCTTTCCCAGGCGCTTTCCAAAATAGCGGCGTATAATCCGCCCGCCCGCATGACGCCCACGGCTTTAAAATTCTTTCAAACCATTGCCCCCCTGCAGGATGAAGACGGCCGCACCACCATGCACTTTCTGCTTTCCGGTAACGAAAAAAACCGCCAAATGGCGGGCGAAATTGTGGCGATGGACCCGTTCTTCCGCTCGCAAATTAAAGACACGGTAAACCCCACCGTTATCTCCAGCGGCAACGATGCCGGAACCTCCGGCGGGGAAGCCAGCGCCATTTTAAACGCACGCCTTTTGCCGGGGACCGACCCGGACGCTTTTTTTGAAGATTTAAAATCACTGTTTGAAGGGGACGAAAGCATCAGCCTGGAAATTATTGAAAAACCGCAAATGCCGTTCCCGGAACCGATGGACGGCTCGGACGAGCTTTTTGCTTCCATAGAAAAAGCCGGCAACCGCCTGGTGGCGCACTCCATTACCGTGCCGGGCATGAGCCCCGCCTCGGGCGACAGTGAATTTTTACGCCGTTTAGGCGTCATTACCTACGGCCTGGGCCCCAATATGGACCCTACCGGCGAAAACCGCACCCACGGGGCGGACGAATTTATCAGCTTGAAAGATTTGTCCGACCAACTTAAATTTGTAGGCACCGTGGTGTATGATTTTGCCGCCGGGCAGGAATTCCCGTTGCAAGCGGCCCCCTCCGCCGATAAAAAATAACAGGATATTATGACCAACACACCCGATACCCACACCTTAGCACAACTGCGCGCTTTTGCCCGCGCCGAACTTACCGAAAGCCACATTTACCGCCGCCTGGCCGAGCGGGAAACCAACCCCGCCAACCGCCAAGTGCTGTTGCAAATCGCCTCGGAAGAAGAAAAACACTACGCTTTAATTCATAAAGAAAGCGGCGTAACGGCCGAAGCCGATAAATTAAAAATTTTTATCTATTCCCTCTTGGCCCGCGTATTGGGGCTTACCTTTGCCGTAAAATTAATGGAAAATGGGGAACACGGCGCCGTAAAAAATTATTCCCAGTTTACCCAATACCCCACCATTTGCGAGCTGGCCAAAGACGAAGACGCCCACGAGCAAAAACTTATTGCCTTAATTAACGAAGAACGCCTGGCGTATATGGGTTCTGTGGTGTTGGGCCTGTCGGACGCGCTGGTGGAATTTACCGGTGCGCTGGCCGGTTTTACCTTTGCTTTAAGAGACCCCAAACTCATCGCCCTTACCGGGGCTATAACGGGTATAGCGGCGGCTTTGTCTATGGCGTCTTCGGAATATTTATCTTCCAAGTCTGAAGACACCGGCAAGCACCCCGTTAAAGCGGCCCTGTACACGGGCGCGGCTTATGTAATTACCGTGGCGGCGCTGGTAAGCCCGTTCGCCTTTATGCACAATGTGCTGGCCGCGTTGGGCGTTATGCTGGGGGCGGCTTTGGTGTTAATTGCCGCGTTTTCTTTTTACTACTCCGTGGCCCGCGGGGAAAACTTCCGCCGCCGCTTTGTGGAAATGGCCTGCCTTAGTTTTGGGGTAGCCGGAGTGAGCTTTTTAATAGGCTACCTGCTTAAAACCTTAACCGGTATTGAAGCTTAAAAACTACTTAAAACAAAAACCCCGGGTTTTTAAACCCGGGGTTTTGTTATGCAGAAAAGAGGGTTACAGCTCCATGGTTAGGTCTATGGGGCAATGGTCCGACCCTAAGATATCGCTTAGTATTTTTGCACTTTTTACTTTCGGGGCGGAAGGGGCGTCCACCATAAAATAGTCAATTCTCCAGCCCACGTTGCGTTCCCGCGCACGGGTTTTGTAATCCCACCAGGAATAATGCCCCCCTTCTTTTTCAAACAGTCTAAACGCGTCCACATATCCCTGGGTAAAAAATTTATCCAGCCAGGCACGCTCTTTGGGTAAAAATCCGGTTACGTTTTCGTTTTGTTTGGGGCGGGCCAGGTCCAGCTCGGTATGGGCGGTGTTTACGTCCCCGCAGGTAATAACCGTTTTGCCGGTGGCAAAAAGTTCCTGGCTTTTTTTAAGGAAAGCATCGTAAAAGCGCAGTTTAAAATCAATGCGGTCTTCCCCCTGGCCGCCGTTGGGGAAATAAATATTTAAGAAATAAAAATTGGGGTATTCCAGTATCAGGGTGCGGCCTTCACAGTCAAACTCCTCTATGCCTAGCCCCGCAGTAACGTTTACAGGTTCCTCCTTGGTATAACAAGCCACCCCGCTGTAACCTTTGCGCTGGGCACTGGCAAAATAAGCGTGGTACCCCTGCGGGGCGGACAAAGCGGCCGAAAGCTGCTGCGGCTCTGCCTTGGTTTCCTGCACGGCTACAATATCGGCCTTGGAAAGGGCCAAAAAATCCAAAAATCCTTTCTTCTCAATCGCGCGCAAACCGTTTACGTTCCAAGAAATAAAGCGTTTAAACATAAGCTCTCCCCCCACGGCCTAAGCCGTATGTAAATTTGTATAATGATTATTATAATAAACTTCATATAAAGGCGGCATTCCCCCTCAAAATTTATATCCGCCGGGAGTATGTGTAAAATGATTAGAAAAGGAAAATTCTACTTCACCTCCGAATCCGTTTCCAAAGGGCACCCGGATAAAGTTTGCGATCAAATTTCCGACGCTATCTTAGACGAAATTTTATCCAAAGACAAAACCGCCCGCGTGGCCTGCGAAACCTACATCACGAGGGGGCTGGTTATTGTAGGCGGGGAAATTACCACCCGCACCTGGGTAGACGTGGAACAAATTGCCCGCAATGTAATTAAAGATATCGGATATACCGACTCTAAATTTGGTTTCAACGGCGATACCTGCGCCGTGGTAAACGTTATTGGCAAACAATCGCCAGACATCAGCCAAGGGGTAGACGTAGGCGGCGCCGGGGACCAGGGGCTTATGGTCGGTTATGCCGTCAATGAAACCCTGGAATATATGCCGCTTCCGCTGGTGCTGGCCAACGACATTTTGAAAAATTTGGAAAAAGCCCGCAAAACCAAAACCCTGCCCTATGTGGGGCCGGACGCCAAAAGCCAGGTAACCGTGGAATATGTGGACGGCAAACCCATGCGCGTGGACACCATTGTTCTTTCCACCCAGCACACGGAAGATATTTTGGATAAAACCGGCAATAAAATTACCGAAAAATCCAAAAAAGAAATTGAAGCTGTTGCCATTTTGCCCGCTGTTAAAAAATGGATTGATAAAGACACCAAAATTTACATCAACCCCACGGGTAAATTTGTAATTGGCGGCCCGCAGAGCGACACGGGTCTCACCGGCCGCAAAATTATTGTGGATACTTACGGCGGCCGCTGCCCGCACGGCGGGGGCGCCTTCTCCGGGAAGGACCCGACCAAGGTGGACCGCTCCGCCGCGTACATGGCCCGCTATATTGCCAAAAACATTGTAGCCGCCAAACTGGCCAGCGAATGCACCGTGCAAATTGCCTATGCCATCGGGCGTGATGAGCCCGTCGGCTTCTATGTGGATACCGACGGAACCGGCACCGTGGCGGACGAAAAATTGGCCGCCGTTGCCAGAAAGATTTTCCCGCTTACGCCGCGCGGAATTATTGAACACTTTAAACTGCGCAGCCCCATTTATTTACAAACAGCCGCTTACGGCCACTTTGGCCGCAAAGGGCTTCCCTGGGAAACCACGGATAAAGTTTCCGCCCTGCAAAAAGCGGTTAAATAATTTTTATCCCGGACTTGTTCCGGGATATTTTTTAAGAGGAATTTATGATGAAATCCAGAGTACAAGACGCTAAAAACCGCCATAAAAACGGTTATAACTGCGCCCAGGCCGTAGCCTGCACCTATTGCGATTTGCTGGGCATGGACGAAAAAACCGCCTTCCGCGCGGTGGAAGCCTACGGGTTAGGCATATCCAAAAAATACGCCACCTGCGGCTCCGTTTGCGCTATGATTATGTTGGCCGGCCTTAAAAACAGCGACGCCAACTTACAAGCGCCCGCTTCCAAATTTTCCACCTTTGAATTAGGCGGCAAAATGATGGACCAGTTTGAAAAATGGAACTCCTCCTGCCAATGTGCCGACTTGCGCGGCACCGACGGCAAGACGGACCGCCTGCGCTCCTGCCGCGGCTGCGTGGCAGACTGCGCCCGCCTGGTGGAAGATTTCCTTTTCCCCGGCCAATTTGAAAAATACGAAGACCGCTTTCCCGAGGAGGAATAAGTATGACCAAAAAAGTTTGCATGATTGTAACCAATGGGTTTGAAGAAATTGAAGCCATCGGCACCTACGCCATTTTGCGCCGCGGCGGGCTGGATGTGGACATTTACAGCCTGGCCGGGAACGAAGCCACCGGCCGCTTTGGCGTAACCTGCGCCCAACTGCTTGATTTTGATAAGCTGGACACCACCCACTATGACGCGCTGGTTATCCCCGGCGGCCCGCAATTTAAAGAACTGGAAGCCGACCCGCACGTTCAACAAACCATACGCGACTTTATGGACACCGGCCGCATCACCGCCGCCATTTGTGCCGGCCCCACCATCCTGGGCCGCGCCGGCTACTTGAAAGGCCGCAAATACACCTGCTTTACCGCCATGAACCAGGACTTTGGCGGCACCTACCAGGAAGATTACGCCGTTAAAGACGGCAACGTCATTACCGGCAAATCCGCCGCCGCCACCATTGATTTTGCTTTTATGGTGCTGGAAGCCGTTGCCGGCAAAGAAACGGCCGACCAAACCAAAAAAGAAATTTATTACAAATAGTTTCTTTAAACAAAAAAATATCCGGCCCCAAAAGGCCGGATATTTTTATATGTTTAGCTTAAATTTGTTATTGCAATAAATACATACTACCCTGTTGCACGCCGCCCATACTTTTGCATATCTTGGGGCCTAGAGTTGTACTTTTATTGCCGGGAATACAAAAAATCTTTCCTCTATTTGCTCCGCGGGCGTGATCTAAATACATACGCAAAATCACGGAATATGGTTCGCCATAAGTAGAAGGATATGCATCTACATAGTCATCTGTTTTGGTAGGGCCGCCCTCATAATTATAATGGGTATTTTCACAACGGTACTCCCCCCCGGCTTCATCTTCCGTGCAACCGGGCAGGCTGATATCTAAGCCCCCGATTTTATCCGGCGGATATTCCCCGTTTGCCAGGCGGTATACTTCCAATGCGTTCTTAATGGTTCTAAGGTTAGGCATTAAAGAACCTGCACGGCTTTTTTCCACCGCCACTTGATATTGCGGAAGCGCAACGGACGCCAAAATACCTATTATTAACACCACAACCAGCAATTCTATCAGCGTAAATCCCGCGTTTTTATGCATGGGAAGTATCCCTCCATACGTCTAAAGTTTAAGCTCATTATATCAAAAAAAAAAACAAAGCAAGCCCTTGTAAAACACAAAAATAAAGCCGCTTTATCAGGCGCAGCCTTATCCTAATTAATTTACAAACAAACAGGCATTAATTGGTAAACCGGTAGGAAATTTCCCGCCCTTCCCAAATAATGCGTACTTTGACGGGGTGGTTCAATTCATGCTCTTTTACCGCGCCCCAAGCCATTACAATACGTTCCATTTGCGTTTGCGCGCCGTGCAGGCCGGAAACGCCCATAATAATTTCTTTCGCGTCCGCCACCGCCGCCACTTGGGCAATGGCGTAAAAAGCATCGTTGGACTGCACCATCACGGGCGTAATGGGCAGGCCGTATTTTTCCGCCAGGAAAATAACCTGGGTAAACAGTTCGTGCTCGTCCACCGCGGCGGAACGCATATCCTGCCGGTAAAGCAGGTTTTCCACCGGCTTGGAATACAAGACTATCACGTCCGTATCATCGGGGTTTACGGTGCGCAGGGTTTCTTCCAGGTGGTAAAGGTGCTCGGGCGTTTTTACGGCCACCAGCACGCGGTTGGGTTGGGATAAATCTTCCAGTGCGTCTTTTAAATCCAAAGAAGTTTCCGCGTTTACACGTTCGCGGTAGCCTTCTTCAAACATCGTATTGGCTTTTTTGGCGTTTAAACGTTCCGAAAGCGTAAACACCGCATACAAAAACACTGTAAACGAAATACCCGCCACGGTGGCAATGGATTTAGTAAATAAATTCACCACCGCAATGGAAAGCAAAAACAAGCTTAAAAGGCCTAAACCCAGGGGGATATAAAAATTTTCGTAGCGCATATTTAAGGGGAACAAAAAGTCCCGCTTTTCCCCGCGACGTTTAAAACGCAGGGCCATAATGGCCGCGGCTTCCAGCACAAAGCACCACATCACCCCAAAGGCGTACGCTTCACCCAACAGATACACATTGCCGCCGGAAATTAAAATAATCACCGCCTGCAAGGCCGCTATTAAATGGATAACGTGATAAGTGGTGCCGTATTTGCGGTGGATTTTGCGGAACCAATCCGTCAAAATGCCGTCCTCGGCAATGCGGTTCATAAGGGCGTTGGAGCCGATGAGCGAAGTGTTCACCGCCCCGCTTAACATCACCACGCCCGCCACCACTACCAGGGTTTGCATCAGGAGTTTTAATAAACCCGGCCCCGCCATGGACATAGCCAACCCGGAAAGCAAGTTATCACCATATTTGCTGGCAATTAAATCCGGCGGGATAATAACGGCGGACAAAAAGGTTAAGCCCCCCGTAAAAAGCAAAGCAAAAATAAAAATAAGAAGAGCCGCTTTTTTTAAGTTTTGCGCTTTGGGGTATTCAATTTCCCGGTACACCTGGGAAAGCGTTTCGATACCGGACAGCGCCAAAATACTGTGCCCAAACGCCATCATCATCCCCAGCAGGCCCACGGCTTTCATCCAGTCAATTTTGCCGGCCCAGCCCAAAGCGTCGGGGGCAAAATCCAGCTTAGCGGGCGGCAATTGCGCGCCGTTTATGGCAATGGTAATAAAAGACCATATGGCCAGCAAAAAACACACCGCTAAAGAAAACGCAATAATTTTGGCACTTTTAGAGCTGGACTCCTCTATCCCTTTTACATTCTGGCGCCAAAAGTACCCTGTCACCAACAACCCAAATACCACGGAAAAACCGCCTTCCGGCAGATGCAGGCTGGCCCCAAACTGAGCAAGAAAAGAATTAACCAGCCCCCCTAAATAATGCCCCGCCGTAACCGCGCTGATAGGGCCGGTGAGCAGAAAGTCAAACACCAGGGCCGAGGCCGCCAGCTTGGCCATGCGATCCCCCAAGCCTTCGCGCACAATTTTATAAGCGCCGCCGCGTACAAAGAGGGAGCACGCCTCCAGCTCTAACATTAACAGCAGCCCCGCAAAAAGCATCACCGCCAAAATATACCACGGGAAAGCGGGCCCAAAGGCACGCATGGCAATGCCGCCGGCATAAAACGCGCTGGAGCCAAAATCGCACAGCACAATGGCGGCGGCTTTCCAAAAAGGAATAAAAGTAAGCATGGCTGTAGTAATTACAACCACTTTTTTAACGCGCAAAGGGCTTTGCGCAGAAGGAGTAGAAGAAGACATTTTTTAACGCGAACCTTGCAGGCGGGCCAAAATTTTTGCCGGGTCACCCAAGGCAATCAGCTCGTCTATAAATTCCGGCTTAAACGTTTCCGCCAAAGAAGATAAAATCTGCAAATGGCGCTGGAAAAAGATCGGCTTGGCCGGAGATAAAAACAAAAACATCGCTTTAATGGATAAGTTGGGGTTTACCGGGTCCGCCGCGGCGGAAGGCAAAATGGCCAAAGCGGCCTTAAAATCGGTTATTTCTTCCAAACGGGCATGCGGGATAGAAAGCCCCGTATCCAGGGTGGTGCTGATGCCTTCCTCCCGTTTGAGCACTTGGGCCAGAATATCGGCCGCGTCCAACTTGGGGTTGGCTTTGTACACGGCCGCTATCAGCTTTTCAATCAGCGCCGTTTTGGTAATAGGTCCCCGCTCCACTAAAACTTCCGCGGGGGAAAGTAAACTTCCTAAATTAAATTTATAAGGTTCTTTAACTGACATATCTCTAGAATTTTTATGTTAACAAATATCTATTCCGCTTGGCAAGACGGGCAAAAAAACCGTTTCCCTATTGCCTATAAAAGATATAAAATAGAAGTAAGATGTTAGAAAGCCTATACAACACCCTTTCGGCCGGCAGAATTCCCGGCAAGCAAGATTTTAACGCTTCCAAAATGTTTTCTTTGTTGGAAGACCCGTTTGGCATTTGGTGTTTCTTCCACGCCCCCAAAGAAGAAGCCGTAAACGAAATCAACCGCTACGAAAATTTAAAAGTACGCACGGACCGCAACGCGCGGGACGCGTGGATTAAGGAAGAATTCCCCCAAGTGGTATTTGTAACCGGGGAAACGGAAGCGGAACGTTTTAAAAACACGTTAAAAGCTATGCTGGAAGGGCAAAGCGCCATTGCCAACGCCGTACTGTGGAACCTGCCGGAAAATGTTTACGGCAGCATTAACCTACTGGTAAAAAGTACGGACGCAAAAAGCAAACTGGGCAATTGGTATTACCGCATTTTTCAGTTTAAGCGCGCACACGATTTAAAAGAACATTACGCCCTGCAAGTAAGTTTACTAAACCGTATTTTAGGCTGTGTGCAGGGGTTTACCCCTTATCAAACGCGCGTGTTTTTAAAAGACAAAACCATCGAGGTGGACTACCGCGACCACGAAGAACGCCTAGGCCGGGAACTGGCCTTTTGGCGTTTGATTAGAGACGGCAAAGCCCGCCCCGAAGCCCACAAACCGCCCAAAGCGGCCAACTCTCCCTGGCGGGTGTACGCTAATAAAGTAGTAGCCCAAACCAAGGATTTACTGATGTTGCCCGCTTTAAGCGCGGAAATGCGCCAAGCCTTAAAAATAAACGGTATTTTTACTACTGATGACCTGGCCAAGGCGGACTTAAACTTTTTAAAAATCTTCTTGGAAGAACCTTACGCGCAGGACGCTTATTACAATTCCCTCGCGTACCTGCACAACAAGCCCGTTCTGCGCGAGGCGGGGCACTTTCCCCCTCCCGTAAAAAAACGCAATTTATATTTTGATTTTGAAGCCACCGAAACTTTCACCAAGAACAATGTTTCTTTTGTGTATTTAATTGGTATTTGGGATAAAGAAGAAAACAAATACGTCAGTTTTGTGGCCAAAACGCCGGAAGAAGAAATACGCATCTTTGAACAATTTTACGATTATGTAAAAGACTTTGAAAACACCGCCCTTTACCACTGGACGGAATACGAAGTTAAAAAAATGCGCAACCTGGCCGCCAAAAACCCGCAGGATGCGGCCAAATTAAACGCCTTGTGTGATATTTGTTTTGATTTAAAGGTAGCCGTGAATAAAGCTTTTTATTTGCCGGCGCCCAGTTTTTCGTTAAAAGCCGCCGCGCCGGCCTTTGGTTTTAAATGGCGCCAGGATGACTGCGGCGCTATGGACAGCATGGTCTACTTTACCAACTGGCTTAAAACCGGTAATGATGAACTGCTTAAAAAAGTGCTGATGTATAATGAAGACGACTGCATTGCCATGCTGTACCTGGAAGATAAACTTAAACAAGCCGAAGTATTGGATTTAAAACATGACCACACAAATGCAAACTCTTAAACTGGCTTTGGAAAGCGCCGGCAAAGCCGTGCGCCGCCGTTTTGGCAAAGTGGGTTACCGCCTAAAAGGCGAGGCCAACCTGGTAACCGATGCGGACCTGGCCAGCCAAAAAGCCGCCATTGGCGTAATAAAAAAGGCATTCCCCCAGCATGACTTCTTGGGGGAAGAAAACGCCCGCAAAAACACCGGCTCCCCCTACACTTGGGTGATTGACCCGATAGACGGCACCACCAATTTTGCCCATACCTTCCCGCAATGCAGTATATCCATTGCCCTGTTTTACAAAAACCAAGTAATTTTGGGCGGGGTGTTAAACCCCATCACAAACGAAATGTTCCTGGCCCAAAAAGGCAAAGGGGCTACCTTGAACGGCAAAAAAATACATGTTTCCAATGTAAAAAAAGTGCACGAAGCACTGCTGGTAACCGGTTTCCCTTACAACCGTAATGAAATTATGCCCGAGCTCCTGGCCCGTTTTGAGCGCTGCCTGCGCGCCAGTCACGATGTGCGCCGCCTGGGTTCCGCCGCGTTGGATTTATGCTGGGTAGCCGCCGGCCGTTTGGACGGATACTGGGAACAAAACCTAAACCCGTGGGACGTGGCCGCCGGCACCCTGATACTAACCGAAGCGGGCGGCAAAGTAACCGATTTTAACGGCAAAAAATGGCCCAAAATGCAGGACTTTGGGCACCAGCTTTTAGCCTCCAACGGCAAAATACACAGCGAACTCAAAACAATTGTAGCCGCTTAAAGCACTTTTGAGGTATAAAAAGCCCTGTAATGCAGGGCAAATGTATGTGATGTGTGCTATAATGAAGAGTGGAGAATAACCGTTTATTGTTTTAAAAGGGGTTTGAATGTCTATCAGTGTTATCAAACAATACAGCGTGTTTTTAATTAACGAACCCGGCGCTTTGAAAAACTTCGCCGAGCTTTTTGTGCGGGAAAATGTAAACATTATTGCTATTTCCCAAGACGTCCGCTACGATGCGGCCGTTGTGCGCATTGCCGTTAAATACGACGAAGAAATCAGCCATGCGCTTACCAAAGCCGGGTTTACCAGCGTTAAGACGGACGCCATTTGCCTGGACGTAAAAGACCGCGTGGGCCTGGCCCGCGATATTGGCGCTGTGCTGTTTAAACAAGGCATCAACATTACCAGCATTTACGGCTCCGCCATGGAAGACGGCATGAGCCGCTGGGTAATTGTGGTAAACGATATTACCAAAGCCTTAAATGCTTTGGAAACCAGCGGGCAATTCAACTAAATTTTAAGCCAGCAAAATAAAAACCCGCCCCCATTATTCGGGGGCGGGTTTTTGTATAAAAAGAACTTTTAGCGCATATTTTCTTTTTGGTCTTTCATTTCCTGCTTCCAGGCTTTTTGCGCCAGTTTATATTTGCGTTCCGCCGCGCCGGAAAGCAAGTCTTCCACCCGTTGGGCTTTTAATTCGTCCCACCGGGCTTCGCTTTCGGAGAGTTTCTCCTCCCAACGCGCCAAGTTGGCTTTCTGCTGGGCAATGCGGGCTTTCATGCTGGAAAGGCCCAAGTCCATACTTTCAGATACAATTTGGTACAGTTCTTTGCGTATGGCCGGTTTTTCCTCGGCAGAGGCTTTGCGGTATTTTTTAACCAGTTTATTAATCTGCTTGCGGCGCTGTTTAAAAGCTTTTTTGGCGGCCTTTTCACTTTCAAACACAGGTTGCACTTTGGCCGGCTGCTGTTTGGCCTGCGCCGGTGTATTTTGCGCCGTTACCGGTGTTTTAGGCGCCGTGGCTTCCTGCGCAAAAACACATATACCCCACATCAAAGGCAAAAAAACTACAATCCATTTTTTCATTGTTTTCACCTCTATTAACTACCCACTGTTTTAGAAAATAAATGAATAACCGCCACCCCGGCTATAATTAGCCCCATGCCCAGCATGGCCGGTGCGTCCGGCTTTTCATGAATCACCTCAAAAGCCGCCA